>DATHSW010000063.1:0-29137 GCA_035463855.1 Candidatus Deferrimicrobiaceae bacterium
CGGGCACTCGATGACAACCCGATGACGTTTCGATGACGGGGTGGCGACGGGCGCGCGGCCGTGGTAGGGTCCGCGCTGCCCCGGGGCGCCCCGGGGTGCCGCATGCCCAGCTCGAGCCTTCGCCACGTCCTCGACGAGATGGCCACCCACGTGCGCGCCATCCGGGCCCACGAGCCCGGGGCCCGCCGGCTCCGGGCGATCCTGCGCGCGAGCCGGCGACGCCTAGCCTCCCGCCCGCCATGACGGGACGCTCGAACGGCTGGCCCCGCACGGATCTGGTCGCGATCGTGGATCTGGGCTCGGCGGCGGTCCGCTTCATCATCGCGCGCATTCGGCCGAGCGCCCGCTATCGCATCCTAGTCGAGGAGCGGGTGCCGACGCGGCTGGGCGGCGGGGCCCCCGGCACGTTGCCGGCGCGCGCCATCGCCCGGACCCTCCGGGCCGTCCATCGCTTCTTCAGACGCTACGCGCCGCGGGGCCGGGGGCCCCGCGTAGTCGCCATCGCGACCTCGGCGGTGCGCGACGCCCGCAACCGCGAGCGCCTCCTCGACCCGCTGCGGCGCGACGAAGGCATCGAGGTCCGCGTCCTGAGCGCCCGCGACGAGGCGCGGCTCGGCGTGGCGGCGGCGCTCGAGAGCCTGTCGTTCCGCGACGCGCTGGTGGCGGACCTGGGCGGCGCCAGCCTGCAGCTCAGCCGGGTGCGCGCCCGGCGGATCGTCTCGATGGCCAGCCTGCCCCTGGGCGCGGTGCGCAGCACCCACCGGTTCCTGCGGCACGATCCGCCCACCCGGCAGGAGCTCCGCGCGTTCCGCGAGATCATCCGCGAGCGGCTGCGCCCGGCCCTGCCCGCCGCCGAGCGCGGCGCCATCCTGGTCGCCCTGGGGGGCACCATCCGCACCCTCGCCAGCATCCACCTCCGGGCGACTCCCGGCGAGCGCAAGCATCGCAACGGGCTCGTGCTGCAGCAGTCCGACGTGACCGCGATCCGCGAGCGGCTCGAGGCCCTCTCCGCCCGGCGGCGCCGGAAGATCCGGGGGCTCAAGGCCGAGCGCGCCGACATCATCCTGGCGGGCGCGATGGTGGTGGAGGAGGTCATGATCTTCGGCGGCTACCTGCGCCTCGTGGTCTGCACCCGCGGCGTCCGCGACGGGCTGCTCTTCCAGGAAGCGTCGAAGCGGCGGGGCTGAGCGGGGGTCAGGCGAGCACGACCGCCTCCACCGCCCGGCGCGGGCTCGGCGCGGCCGGCCGCGTGGGCACGCCCGCGCGGAACGCGAAGGTGGGCTTCCACGCCGCGTCGCCGGTCAGCGCGGCCAGCGCGTCGGCCGCGCGCGCGGCCTTCCCCTGCTCACGCTCGCGGTCCACCATCTCGACCGGCTGGTTGACCGGCTGCATCGCGAGCCCGCGCGCGGTCGCCATGAGGTGCAGGCGCTGCCACCGCTGGCCCGCCCGCAGCGCCTGCGGGCGATCGTAGAGATCGCGCACCGCGATCAGGCCGAAGAGCGGGCTGGTGGGCACCTGGACGTCGCGGGTGGCGGCGAGCCAGTAGCGATGGCTCGTCTCGGCGGAGGCCGGCGGCAGCAGCTTGGCCATCGCGGTGACGAACGGGCCGAGGGCGGCCGCGTCCAGCGTGAGCCCGTCGCGCTTGCGGTGCACGTCCACCCAGCCATGGCGGAACCACCGGTCGCTGGCCGCGACCATCGCGGGGTCCGCGACGATCGCCTCGGTGGCGGCGATCACCAGGTCGCCGACCTGCTTGCGCTCGCCCGGCGCCGAGAAGAGGAAGAGGCGCACGTCCGCGTCGTCCTGGAAGGCGGCCCACATCGCGTGCAGCATCTCGGCCGGCACCGGGCGGCCGGCCTCGTAGGGGCCACGATCGGTGTGCCGCCGCGGGATGGCGTCCACGAGCGCGTCGGGCCGCGGGCGCGCGGGCGCGAGCTCGAGGGTCGCCACCAGCTCCGGGCGGGCCGAGTCGGCCGACGGCGCGGCGAGCGGGCCCGGGCGCAGGGTGACCGCGGCGTCGTAGCCGAGGGCGCGGGCGACCCGCGTCATGTTCTCCAGCGCGCAGCCGAGGCCGATGTGCATCTCGCGCAGGTAGGGATCGAAGGCCCCCAGGTTGCGGGCGGTGTCGGCGTAGAGCTCGACGTGGGTGGCGCTGGCCCGGAAGAGCCACGGCTGCGTGTTGTGCGGGCTCGCGGCCAGGATGCCGGCCCGCACCAGCGCGAGCGGCGCGGGCGCCGCGTCGCGCCGCCAGCCGATCCACGGCTCGTAGCCCGGGCCCTCGCCGGCCGAGAGCACGCCCTGGTCGTAGGCGCGCCAGACCAGCCCGCCGGCGGCCAGCACCGTGACGACTCCCGCGCCCTTCAGGAAGGATCGGCGCTTCACGCGTGCAAGGTAACACGGCGGCCCGGTTGACCGTCCCGCGCAGCCCGTGCTACAAGCGGGCTACCCCAACGGCAGCGCCAGCCGCAGGCCCGGCAAGGAGGCCCCGCCATGGATCTCAACTACACCGCCGAGGACGTCGCCTTCCGCAAACAGGTCCGGACGTGGCTCGAGCAGAACATGCCGCGGCAGATCCGGAACCTCGACGAGCGCAAGGCCTGGCACCGGCGGCTCTACGAGGGCGGCTATCTCGGCATGGGGTGGCCCAAGGAGTACGGCGGCCAGGGCGCGCGGCCGATGGAGCAGGCGATCGTGGCGGACGAGATGGCGCGCGCGGGCGCGCCCGCCCCGACCAACGGGCTCGGCCTCGGGATCGTCGGCCCCACCATCGTGGTGCACGGCACCGACGCCCAGAAGCGCCGGTATCTGAAGAAGATCCTCACCGCCGAGGAGATGTGGTGCCAGCTCTACTCCGAGCCCAACGCGGGCTCCGATCTGGCCGCGCTCCGCACCGCGGCGGAAGACAAGGGCGACCACTTCCAGGTCAACGGCCAGAAGATCTGGACCAGCGGCGGGGCCATCGCGGACTGGGGGCTGCTGCTCGCCCGCACCGATCCGGCGGTGGCCAAGCACAAGGGCATCAGCTGCTTCCTGATGGACATGCGCCAGCCCGGCGTGGACGTGCGCCCGCTCAAGCAGATCACCGGCTCCTCGGAGTTCTGCGAGGTGTTCATGACCAACGCGCGGGTGGAGAAGGAGAACCTCATCGGGCGGCTCGGCGAGGGCTGGGGCATCGCCCAGACCACGCTCGGCTACGAGCGCGGCGGCCGCGCGCTGGCCCGCATCACCAGCTACGCCTCGCAGTACAAGCAGCTCATGAACGCGGCCCGGAGGCTCAAGCGCAACGGGCGGCCCATCCTGGACGACGCGGTGACCCGGCAGAAGCTCGGCCGCATCTGGGCCGACCTCGAGGTGGAGCGCTACGGGGCCCTGCGCGTGCTGACCATGCTCGAGCGCGGCGAGCACCCCGGCGCGAGCGGCTCGCTCACCAAGCTCTCCTACTCCGAGTTCGAGAAGCGCTTCATGGAGCTGGCCGAGGAGATCCTCGGGCCGTACGGCCAGCTCACCGCGGGGGTCCCGCCGGAATACAGCCTGGACGTCGACACCGCGGTGGGCGACCACGGCACCTGGGCCTACGCGTTCCTGTGGTCGCGGGCGGGCACCATCTACGCCGGCTCCTCGGAGATCCAGAAGAACGTCATCGGCGAGCGCATCCTGGGGCTGCCCAAGGAATCCCGGGCCGATCGCGTCGGAGGGGCTCGATGAATTTCTCGTTCAGCGAAGACCAGACCCTGCTCAAGAGCTCCGTCCGCGCCGCGCTCGACGAGCAGTGCAAGCCGGCCCACGTGCGCGCGATGATGGAGGACCCCCGCGGCTACGGGGAGCCCCTCTGGGGCGAGATGGCCAAGCTCGGCTGGCTCGGGCTGCCGCTCGGCGAGGAGCACGGCGGGGCCGGCCTGGGTTTCGTGGAGCTGGCCCTCGTGCTGGAGGAGATGGGCCGCGCGGCCTATCCCGGCCCCTACTTCGCCAGCGTGGTGCTGGCCGGTCTCGGCCTCGAGCTGGGCGGCAGCGCCGCGCAGAAGGAGAAGTGGCTGCCCGCGATCGCCTCCGGCCGGGCCCGCGGCACCGCCGCGCTGCTGGAGGACACGCTCGACTGGGATCCCGGGGCCACCACCGCCACCGCCCGGAAGACCGGCGCGGGCTGGACGCTCGACGGGGTCAAGCGCTTCGTCCCGTGGGCGCACGTGGCCGACGTGGCGCTCGTGCCCGCGCGCGCGCCCGAGGGCGTGTCGCTCTTCCTGGTGGATCCGCGCGCGGCCGGCGTCACCGTGACCCCCATGGTGGGCATCGACCTCGCCAACCGCTGGTCGGAGATGCGCCTCCAGGACGTGGCGGTGCCCGCGGACGCGCTGGTGGGCGCGGCGGGCGGGGCCGGCCCGGTGCTGGAGGCGCTGCTCCGGCGCGCGGCGGTCGGCGCCTCCGCGGAGATGCTGGGCGCGGCGCGCCGCTGCCTCGACATGAGCGTGGGCTACGTCAAGGTGCGCGAGCAGTTCGGCCAGCTCATCGGCTCCTTCCAGGCGATCCGCCACCGCTGCGCCGAGATGCTCCTCGAGGTCGAGAAAGCGCACGCGGCGGTCTACTACGCGGCCTGGGCGCTCAGCGCCGGCGCGGAGGACGCGGCCATGGCCGCCTCGGTCTGCAAGTCGTTCGTGAGCGAGGCCGCGCGCCAGGTGTGCGGCGACGCCATCCAGGTGCACGGCGGCATCGGCTTCACGTGGGAGTACGACCTCCACCTCTACTTCAAGCGCGCCAAGGCGCTCGAGCCCCTCTACGGCGACGCCGCCTACCACCGCGAGCTGCTGGTGCGGGGTCAGAACGCCTGACCCATGACCGCCGATCCGATGGCGGGGGCGCTCGCGGGGGTCCGCGTGGTGGATCTGACCTCGTACATCGCGGGGTCGTACGGGGCGATGATGCTGGCGGACCTCGGCGCCGACGTCGTCAAGGTGGAGGCGATCGAGGGCGACTCGTTCCGCGAGCTGCCCGGCTTCTACGGCTGGAACCGCGGCAAGCGCTCCATCGCGGTCAACGTCAAGGACCCCGAGGGGCGCGCCATCGTCCACCGCCTGGCCCGGGAGGCCGACGTGGTCATGGAGAACATGCGCCCCGGCGTGGTCGAGCGCCTGGGCGTGGACTACGAGACGCTGCGCGCGCTCAATCCCCGGCTCGTCTACGCCACCGTCACCGCCTTCGGCTCCGACGGTCCCTACCGGGAACGCCCCGGCTTCGACCCGCTCCTGCAGGCCATGGGCGGCGTGATGACGCTGCAGGGCTTCGGCGCCGCGCCCCAGTATCTCCGCATCGCGGTCACCGACTACTATTGCGCGGCGCTCAACTGCCAGATGGTGCTGGCCGCCCTCTTCGCGCGCGAGCGTACCGGGAAGGGCCAGCGCGTGCAGACCTCGCTGCTGCAGGCGGTGCTCGCGCTGCAGTCGGGCAACGTGGTCGCCTATCCGGGCCACGAGGTCGTCTACCGCAGCACGCCCACCTATCGCCTCTACCAGGGCAGCGATCATGAATGGTTCTTTCTCGCCGTCGGGAACCAGTCGTTCTGGGTGAAGCTCTGCAAAGCGATCGGCCGCGAGGACCTGGCCCAGGACCCGCGCTTCGGCTCCTGGTTCGCCCGGCGCGACAACGCGGACGCGCTGATGCCGCTGCTCGAGGAGGCGTTCGGCTCCAAGCCGGCGGCGGAGTGGGTGCGGATCCTGGCCGCCCACGACATCCCGGCCGCGGCGACCCAGTCGCTGCAGGAGTTCATGCGGGACCCCGCGGTGCTCCACCACAAGATGATCGTCGAGTACGACCACCCGGAGCTGGGCCCGCTCTCCCTGATGGGCCAGCCGCTCCGGTTCTCCGAGACGCAGGCCCCCGACGCGGGCCCGCCGCCCCTGCTCGGCCAGCACACCGCCGAGGTCCTGCGCGAGGCGGGCTACGCCGACCCCGAGATCGCCGAGCTGCGCCGCCGCGGCGTCGTCGCCGGCAAGGACATGCCCTCATGAGCGACGCGACGACCGGCGCAGGAACCACGAAGTACGCGGCCATCCGCTACGAGCAGGCCGACGGCGTGGCCACGATCACGCTGAACCGGCCCGACGTGCACAACGCCATGAACCAGGCGATGCGCCGCGAGCTGCTCGAGGTCTTCACGCGGCTGCGCACCGACGACACGGTGCGCGCGGTGGTCGTCACCGGCGGCGGCGAGAAGGCCTTCTCGGCGGGCGCCGACATCCGCGAGTTCCTGGAGCCGCCGGTGCCCACCCAGTTCCGCGAGGCCCGCCGGCGCGTGGACTTCCGGCGCGAGATGGAGCGCTGCCCCCAGCCGATCATCGCGGCCATCCGCGGCTACGCCTTCGGGGGCGGGCTCGAGCTGGCGCTGGCCTGCGACATCCGGATCGCGGCGGAGGACGCCCAGCTCGGCCTCACCGAGATCAATCTGGCCATCATCCCGGGCGGCGGCGGCACCCAGCGCCTCCCGCGGCTCGTGGGCCGCGGCAAGGCGCTCGAGATGATCCTCACCGGCATGCGCATCCCCGCCGCGGAGGCGCTGCGCATCGGCCTGGTGGAGCGCGTGGTCCCGGTGGCGGAGCTGCCGTCCGCCGCGCAGGCGCTGGCCCGCACCATCGCCGACAAGGCGCCGGTGGCGCTGCGCTACGCGAAGGAAGCGGTGGTGGGCGGCCTCGGGCTGCCGCTCGACGACGGCATCCGCCTCGAGAACGACCTCGCCACCCTCCTCCGCACCACCGAAGACCGCCTCGAAGGCGCCAAGGCCTTCGTGGAAAAGCGCAAGCCCCGCTGGACCGGCAGATAAGACGGGGTCAGGTCTTGCATTCCGACATTTCCGCGCGCGAGGCCGCGCCTCACGCCCTGAAGATGTCGGAATGTAAGACCTGACCCCCTATCGACTATCGAGGGGTGTCGCCGGCCAGGGTCACCCGGTGCATGAGGCGCTTGAAGCCGGCGTAGTCGTTGACCGCGTTGTGCTGGACACAGCGGTTGTCCCAGAAGGCGATGGAGCCGGGCTGCCACTGGAAGCGGCACGTGAGCTCCAGCCGGACCTGGTGCTGGAAGAGATAGTCGAGCAGGGGCCGGCTCTCCTCCTCGCTCCAGCCCCGGAAGCGCGCGGTGTGCCCCTGGTTGACGAAGAGCGCCTTCCGTCCCGTCTCCGGGTGCGTGCGCGCGACCGGGTGCTCGCTCGTCAGCACCTTCATCTCGACGCCGGCCTCCTTCAGCCGGTCCTCCCGCGTCTTCGATGCGTCGGCCTTGGTCGAGGTATTGACGCCGACCAGCCCGTCGAGCGTCCGGCGCAGCCCCTCCGAGAGCGTCTCGTAGGCCGTGTACTGGTTGGCGAAGATCGTGTCACCCCCGTAGGGCGGGATCTCCACCGCGTAGAGCATGCTGGCCATCGGGGGCCGGGCGAGATAGGTCGTGTCGGAGTGCCACACCCCGCCGAAGTTGATCCGCTCGTGCGGGAGCTTGAGCACCGGGGTGATCAGCGGGCACTCCGGCAGGCCCTTGAGCTGCGGGTACTCCATCGGCTCGCCGAAGCGCCTCGCGAAGGCGAGCTGCTCGTGCGGGGCAAGCTTCTGGTCGCGGAAGAAGATCACCAGGTGGTCGAGATAGGCCCGGCGGACCTCCGCGATGACCGCGTCGTCGAGCGCGGCCGCCACGTTGACGCCGCGGATCTCCGCGCCCAGCGCCCCCGCGACCGGCTGCACCTCGATGTGGCGATACGCCCGGGCCTCGTTGCTCGGCATGCCGACGCCTCCTGGATCCCCAGAGCCTACCGCGAGTTGAAGTGCGCGGCCATCCGCCGGCGCAGCGCCGCGTCCGGCAGCGGACCCACGAGCGCGCCCAGGTTGTCGGCCACGTGCCGCGGGTTGCGGGTGCCCGGAATGACGCAGGTGACCGCGGGATGGGCCAGGATCCACTTGAGGAAGAGCTGCGCCCAGCTCGCGCAGCCCGCCGCCTTCGCCCAGTCGGGCAGCGCCCGGTCCCGCACCCGGCGGAACATCGCGCCCTCCGCGAACGGGCGATTCACGATCACCGCGGTGCCCGCCTCCGCGGCGGCCCCGAGCAGGCGCCGCTCCGCCTCGGGCTCGGCCAGGGAGTAGTTCACCTGCAGAAAGTCGATGTCGCCATTCTTGACGAGCTGCTCCAGATCGGCGTGCGCCCCCGCGTGGTAGTGGGTGATGCCGAGATAGCGGATGCGGCCCGCCGCCTTCCAGTCGCGCAGGGTGGTGAGATGCGTCCGCACGTCCACCAGGTTGTGCACCTGCATCAGGTCGAGGCGCTCGACGCGCAGCTTGCGCATCGAGTCCTCCATCTGCCGGATGCCCGCCTGCCGCCCGGTGGTCCAGACCTTGGTGGCCACGAAGAGCTTGGGCCGCGCGCCCAGATCGGCGGCGAGCTGGCCGGTCACCTCCTCGGAGGAGCCGTACATCGGCGAGCTGTCCACCATCCGTCCGCCGCCGTCCACGAAGATCCGGAGCGTCTCCCGGGCCTGAGCCAGCTCCCGCGCGTCGCCGGCCACGTCGAACACCTGCCAGGTGCCGAGACCCACCGCGGGCAGCGCCTCCCCCGTCTTCGGGATGCGCCGCTCGAGCACGCCCTGCCCGCGCGTCTCGGCCGGCATCACCAGCGCGCCGAGCAGCGCGCCGGCGGTCTCGAGGCCAACCAGCTTGAGAAAAGTCCGACGGGAGTCCGCACTCACGCGCTCGCGTCCGCCAGCTCCGCGATCAGGGTGGCGACGGCCTCGGCGTGGGTGGTGGTCATGGCGTGGTTGGCCTTCTCGAGCTTCTTGATGATACCGCGCGGAGCGTGCGAGGCAATGGCCTCCACGATCTTGATCATCATCGCGGAGCTCCGCGAGCCGTGGACACAGAGCACGGGCATCGTCAGCCCCCGAAGGGCGGGCACCGAGTAGGCATCGCGGAACGTCGCGCGCACGTCGCGCACGTTCTGTCCGGTATGGGCGATCAGGAACTCCCGAACCGGCGCGGGCATCCGATCGAGCGCCCCCGCGCCGAACCAGTAGTCCACCATGATCCGGGCCGCCTCGGGGTCGCCGGCCTCGAAGGCCGCGCAGTAGCCGTCGAACAGCGCCCGGGCGGCCGCGAAGGCCTCCGCCTCCCCCACCGCGGCCAGCACCGGCACCGCCACCGGCTCGAACAAGGCCAGCGCCCGAGGCTCGACGCGCCCGCGCAGCGCGGTCGTGAGGGCGACCGCCCCGCCGTACGAATGTCCGGCCAGCACCGCGGGCGGGCCGACCTCCGCGATCAGCGCCTCGATCAGCCCGGCTCCGTACGAGCTGTCGCCCGGCCCCTCGCCCGACGGCCGCGTGGTCCCTCCGTAGCCGGGCAGGTTGGGCGCGATCACCCGGAAGCGCGCCGCGAGCCGCTCGGCGACCGGCTGCCAGGCGCGTGACGTGGCGGGCGAGCCGTGGACGAGCACGATCAGCGGGCCCCGGCCCGCGTCGTCGTACGCGACCGCGTCCGCGTCGGAGATCCGGAGCGTCGGCATGGGCCGCTACCGCGCGCCCCGCGTGGCGGCGACCACGATGCGATCGCCCACCCCGAGCGGCGCGCCGTCGAATGCCACGCCGTCCGGCGGGGCGAGCATCATCGCGCTCCCAGGTCGTCCGCCCGCGCCGCGGCGACGAACGCGAAGCGGCAATCCGGCCCGAAGCGATCGTCGAAGCCTTCGAGCCCGAGCTCGCGCCGGCCGGCATTGCTCCAGAGACAGAGCACGTCCCGCCGGCCGAAGAAGCCGACCCAGGGATCGTGCAGGAAGACGATGGCATGCTGCCGCTGCGCTTCCGGATGCTCCGCGCCGAAGTGGAGCGCGTCCTCGTAGGTCGGTCGCTCGAGGCCGCGGCGCGCCGCCTCGGCCAGCGCCTCCCCGGCGGTCACCGCGACGTCGAAGCCCATGAGCACGATCTCGGCGGGGCCCGCCGCCCCCGCGCGCACCGGGAAGTTGTCGGACGTCACGCAGGAATGGGCGTATCCGTAGCCGCCGGCCTCGACGAGCTGCTCGGTGGAGCGGGAGCCGGCCCTCGTGAGCCGGTAGCGCGTCACAGGGTCTCGAGCGCGAGATCGAACGCCGCCGCGTAGCCCGGCGCAGCCGGCGTCACCGCGAGCGTGAGCTGGCCCCCCGCATTGCGAAAGATACCGTCCCGCGCGTTGCGCACGCGCTGATCGCCCCGCCCGGCGTAGGGCGGCTGGGCGTAGACCCGATCGCTGAGCGCGTCGTCGAAGAAGAGCTGCGAGGTGAAGTCGTGCACCCGGCCGCCGCCCGCCGCCGCCCGGATCTTGAAGTGGATGTGCACGGCGCGGCCCCGGTAGGCGCCCGGATAGATCGTGGTGAAGCGCGCGAGGCCCTCGCCGTCGGTCGTCTGGTAGCCCCGCAGGAACTTCCGGCCGATCGTGGACCCGGCCGGGTCCCGCACGTCGGAGTAGACCCCCTGCGCGTCACAGTGCCACACGTCCACCATGGCACCGGGCAGCGGCGCGCAGCCGCCCCGCGTGAGGCGCGAGACCCGCAGGGCCAGCCGCAGCGGCGCGCCGGGCCGGACGGTCCCGTCGGAAGGATCCGAGCGAATGTCCGAGCGGTGAAGCTTGTCGTCCACGAAGTACGGGCCCTCGGTCAGCGCGGGCCGCGCCACGCAGGCGGGCGTTCCGGCCGGCTGGGCCGCGCTGCGGCCCGCGGCCAGGGCGGTGAGTCCGCCCACGCCCAGCAGCGCGAGGGCCTCGCGCCGCGTCAGCACTGCCCCCAAGGGGCGGTCGTCGTCAGTCATGGCACTCTCCCCCTCACAAGCTCGCGAACGCCGCGTGGTACTGGACCCGGCCGGAGGCGCTCCGCAGCGTGCCGGGCCGCAGCTCGAGCACCATGAACGCCTCGGCCGGTACATCGTACTCACAGTCGAGGCCGACGCGCACGCCGGGGGCGAAGCCGAAGTGGGATAGTAGCCGGGATAGCCGAGGACCACCACCGCGTCGGCGCCGAGCCGCCGACAGGCCGCGAGGCCGGCCTCCACGAGCGCGGACCCGATGCCGGTGCGCTGCCGCGCGGGCGTCACCGCCAGCGGGGCGAGCCCCATCAGCGCGAGCGTCGGATGGCCGGGCAGCGTGACCGGCGAGAACATGATGTGGCCCACGATCGCGCCGGCCGCCTCGGCGACCAGCGACACGAGAGGGCGGGCCCGCGCGCGCAGCGCCTCTACGAGATCGGCCTCGGCCGCGGTCTCGAACGCCGCGACGTTGACGGCGCGCACGCCCGCGTGGTCGGCGGGCTCTTCCGGCCGGATTCGCACGGCTACGGGGAGCGGGCTGCTCAGAGCCTGGGCCGCCTCCCCCGCGCGACCTCCCGCGCGAGCCAGTTGACGATCAGGACCGCGGCGGTGGCCGTCATCGCGTCACGGGAAGAGCGGGGCGCAGGCGGCCGCGATCTGCTCGACGTGCCGGTGATCCGTACCGCAGCAGCCCCCCATCACGCAGAGGCGCGGCAGGCGCCGCTTGAGCGCCGCGTACTCCCGGCCGAGCTCGGCCGGATCGCCCGTATCGAGCGTCGGCGATTCGTTCAACTCGGCGTGGCTCTGGCGGGAGGCGTTCGCGCGCAGGCCTCGGAGCCGCTGCGCCCACGGCTTCTTGCCGTCGAGCACGCGCTCGAAATGGGTCGGATGCGCGCAGTTGATCATGTAGTAGGCCGGGTAGGCCGCGGTCGCGGCGTCCACCCGCTCGATCCCGGCCTGGAGCGTGTCCCCGGTGGGCAGCCGGCCGTCGGTCTCCACCGTGAAGGAGATCACCACCGGCATGGTCACGCTCCGCGCCGCCCGGGTGATCCCGATCGCCTCTTCCACGTAGTTCATCGTGATGGCGGTCAACAGGTCGGCGGCCGAGTCCGCGAAGACCCGGGCCTGCTCGCCGTGATAGGCCTCCGCCTGCTCGACCGACATCAGGCTCGCCGGATTGTAGCCGTCCCCACGCGGGCCGAGGCAACCGCTGATCACGATCGGGGTCTTGCCGGTCTGGAACTCGCGGCGAATGCCGTCGAGCTGGTGGACGGCGGCGCGATTGAGATCCGCCAGCTCCCGGGGCGTGTGGCCGAGCCGCTCGGCCCAGTCGCGGCTGGCCCGCCAGGTGGCGGATTCCAGGATGAGGCCCACCCCGAAGCGCTTCGCGATCTCGGCGTAGGCGCGGAAGTACTTCTGGAGCGCGGCCTCGCCCTCGGGCCGCCCGAGCAGCTGGTAGGCGGCGAAGTCGGGCAGCTCGAGCCCGTCGTGGAAGATCAGCGTGGTCTCGATGCCGCCGTCGGTCAGGAACAGACCCCCGCCGAGCTGCGGCAAGGCGCTGCGGTACTGAGCCATGTCCTACCTCCCCGGTCGGAGTGAACGCTCGGAGGATACGACGAATGGCCCGTTCCGGAGTCATGCGCTAGCGGTCCGCGACCCGGAGGGCCCCCGAGAAGGCCAGCCACCAGAGCACGGGCAGGAGCAGATCGCGTGGAAGCGGCAGCAGGCTGCTCGCCAGCGCGGCGACGAGCGTCGCCGCCACACACGCGGCGACGGTGACGAGGAGGCTGCGGGAGGAGAGAAACGGCGCCCACCAGCCGCGGAGCAAGAGCCAGTAGAGAACGGCGCCGAAGGCGGACGTCAACGCCAGCGTCAGGAAGACGACGGCCGCGGCGTCGAGCTTCACGAGGCCGGCCAGCGCGAAGGCGCCGAGCAGCGCCACGATGCTCGCCGCGGCCGCGGCGGCGACGAACGCGAGCCGGGCCGGCCATGACGGCCTCGATCGCAAGGCCAGGACCACCGCGATCGCGTGCAGCGCGCCGGCCACGCCGAAGAGCACGAATAGACGGCCGGAAAAGATGGAGGGAAGCAGCGTCATGACCGCGAGCGCGACCGCGCCGCCGCCCAGCAGGAGGAAATGCCGGGGGTAGTCGAGGATACCCATGCGCCGAGGCTACACCCCGAGGCGTGGGCCGATGACGCGCTGGAACGCCTCCAGCTCGGCTTCCGGCATCTCGTAGCCGCCGGCCAGGTCGTGGGCCGGGAACAGGAACACCTCCTCGACCCCGGCCTCGGCGCGGGCCTGGAGCAGGCGGTCGGCGCAGCGCTCGGGCGGGCCGAAGAGGCCGAAGGCATCGGCGATCCGGCGCGCCGAGTCCTCGGCGATCGCCGCGGGATCGAACGGCTCGTCGAGCTCGAACCCGGCTTCCGCGAGCCAGCGCAGGTTCGAGGCGCTCGGGTAGGCGAGGAACGGCTGGCCGGGCGCGAACCAGCTCCGCACCCACCTCGCCCCCACCGCTCCATCGCCGAGGCCCAGGGTCACCACGAACACCACCGGAAAACCCTCCAGCGAGCGGCCCGCGCGCCGGGCGCCCTCCTCCAGATGACGGCGGGCGGCGCGGAGCGCGGCCGGGTCGAGCCCGACCATGAGAAACGCCCCGTCGGCGATCTCCCCGGCCAGCTCGATCATGCGCGGGCCGGCGGCCAGCAGGTAGACCGGTGTGGGGGTGGCGCTCCGGTTCCGGAGGCGCGTCGGGATCGGTCCGAACTCGACGGCGTCGCCCGCGAGCAGCCGCCGCAGCTCGCCCACGGCCTGGCGCATGATGGCCAGCGAGGCGCGCGGCTTCCCGATGCTCCGCGTCGAGATGAAGCCGGGCGCCACCGTGAGCACGGCGCGGCCCGGCGCGATCTCGTCCAGGCTGTGGGCGAGCGAGGCGAGCAGCAGCGGGTGCCGGACCAGGGGACTCGACGTCGCCGGAAACAACCGCAGCCGGCGCGTGGCCCGCGCCGCGAGCGCCAGCGCCAGGTAGGCGTCCCGCCCGCTCGAGGGATGGTCGTGGATGCCGACGCCGTCGAGGCCGGCGTCCTCGCACCGCGCGATGAACGCGGCCAGCTCGGGCAAGGGCCGGCCCACCGGGACGCGCAGGTTCACGCGCACGCGGGTCATCTCTCGGCTCCGAGGAGGCGCAGGAGGTTCGTGCGGGCCACGCGCTCCCGGGCCGCCGGGCTCAGCTGCCGGAGGACGTTCTGGACGCTCTCGAGCTTCATCACCTCGCTCTCGCGGGAGCGATGGCTCGCGTCGGTCCCGATGATGAAGCGATCGGGCTTCGCCTCGATCAGCCCGAGCCACTCCGGCCACACGTCGCGCCCGTCCCGCAGGATGGTGTAGTCCGGCGCCCGCGGATGTCGCGGCCACGTGCGCGCGCTCAGCTCGTAGTGGAGGTTCGGGTGGCGCTCGAGCATCCGCCGCGCGATGAACAGCGGCGTGTAGCCGCCGTGGGCCCAGATCACCGGGACGTCGGGGAACGCCCCCAGCAGGCTCGCCAGCTCCCGCAGCCGCGTGGTCTCGACGTGCACCATGACGGGCACGCGGTGCTTCCGGGCCAGGGTCATGATCCCCCGCATCATCGGGCCCGTCGGGTCGTAGTCCGTCTCGCCCAGGCCGGGCGACGGGAAGTGGACCGCCGAGATCTCCCCGATCCCCTTGAACCGCCCGGACGCCAGCAGCTCGTCGAGGCTCGCCAGCAGACCCGTATCGTCCGTGTCCCACGCCTTCCGGTACGCCGAGCGCTCCGGCGACACCGAGGCGAAGGCGATGAAGCGATCGGGATGGCGTCGGGCCGCATCGGCGATCGACGCGTTGTCGCTGCTTCGCCCCCAGAAGATGACCGCCTGCGTGGCGCCGTAGCGCTCCATCAGCTCGAGCTGGAGCCGCTCGTCGTTCAGGTGGACGTGCGAGTCCACGAAGGGCACCGGCGCGATCGGGGCGCCGGTGACGCAGCCGGCCAGCGAGGCGGTCAGGGCACAGAGACGAAGCAGCCGAGCCAGGCCGAGGCTCACTCGAAGACGGCCTCGAAGATCTGCTCGAAGAAGTGGAGATCGCCGACGAAAGTCGGCTCCAGCGTCGCGATCTCCTGTACCGTCACCCAGTACCCCGTGTCCGGCCCACCCGGGCCTCGCCGGATCATCAAGACGAGGGGGCCGCTTCTTATGACCGCGACAACGGCGTCAGGCAGCGGCACTTCTACCCACTCCGCCCGGCGCTATCCGTCTCAGCTTTCTATGGTGACGACGTGTGCCTGCATCTTGCCGTCCACATCGTCCCGGCCGAACCGCTGCGCGATCGCTTGCGCCGCGATAGCGGTAGCTTCCTCGAGCCGCGATACGTCGCGCGCCTCGATCTCCGCCCGTAGCGGTGTCCCCTGGCAGAATGCGATCGCCGGATCCCGAAAAGACCTTGCCCGGCTGCGGGCCGCCACCGTGATGATCTCGGGTGCCGCGCTGAAGCCTCCCCTGACCAGATCCTGCTCGATGCGCGCACGGTCGTGATACCCGTGGGGTGTCCGGGCGAGGAAGCGGGGTGGATCCTCCGGGAACAGGGATACGAGCGCCGCCGTCACGGTGTCCGCGAATTCGTTTTCCTCGATTCGATCCCACACATTGAAGATGAACACGCCCCCCGGACGGAGTACCCGACGCGCCTCCGCAAACGCCTTCGGCTTCTCGGGGAAGAACATGGCCCCGAACTGGCAGACCACGGCGTCGAACGTTCCGTCCCCGAAGGGCAGCTGCATGGCATCCGCCTGACGCCATTCCACGGGCCGCCTGGCCCCGAGCGCGGCCGCCTGATCGAGCATCGGCTGATTCAGATCCGTGGCAACGATCGACACGTGTTCTGGCAGAACCGAAGCCAGAGCGCGCGTCACGACGCCCGTGCCGGCGGCGACTTCCAGCACGCGACCAGGAGAGCGCGAAGCGAGCCTATTCACCAGGTCCGCGGCGTACGGCTCGAAGAGCAGCGGAACCAGATACGTCTCGTACACCCTCGGGATCGAGCCGGCGAAGACCTTGTCGGTATCGGAACTACCCATGGTGGTGGCTCCCGGCGCCCCGCTCGACGAGCGCGGCGAGTTTCGCGAGTGAAGACCGCCAACCGGCCTCGTTGTCGGCGGTCGGCAGGCCGGGCGGTAGCCCGTCGTGCACGGCGAGCACATCGGTGCCGCCGCCCGCATCGGCGAGCGAGATCGCGATCGTCATCTCGCCGCGCAGCGCGGGATCCGTCGTCTCGAACTCGACCACCTCGACAACCCGCTCGTTCGTCACGAGCTTCACGAAGCGGCCGTGGTACGTGTCGGTGTGCGCGGTCGTCTTGCCGGTCCCGGTCGGCGCGTCGTACGTGAGCGAGATCCGGAACGAGCCACCCTCGCGGGCGTCGAACGCATGCACGTGGCTGGTCATGCCGGTCGGCACCATCCACGTCGCGACCGCGCGCGCGTCGAGAAGCGCGCGATAAACGATCGCGCGGGGCGCGTTCACGCGGCGACTGATGCGGGTCGAGCTCACGCCCGAACTCTAGCACGTGCCGCGAGACGAGCAACCCGCCGACCGGGGTGGTCGAACCGTGCGATCACTGAATGATGTAATCCGCGCGCAGCAGCAGAGCGGGCGGAATCGTGAGGCCGAGCGCCCTCGCGGTCTTCAAATTGATCGCCAGCTCGAACTTGATCGGCGGCTCCACGGGAAGGTCCGCGGGGCTCGCGCCGGTGAGGATCCGGTGGACGTAGGTGGCGCAGCGGCGATACAGATCGCGACGGTCGGTGCCGTACGACATGAGGCCTCCGGCGTCCACGAACTCTCTGAGCCCATAGATGACCGGGAGCCGGCTCATCGCCGCGAAGTCCACGATCCGCGCCCCGAGATAGAACGTCAGATAATCTTCCACCGCGATGAGCGCGTCGACCTGGCCGAAGAGGGCCGTCTCGAACACCTGTTCGAAAGGCTCGGTTCTCTGCACTTCGAGGCTCTTGAGCTGTATTCCCATGGGCCGGGCTGCCCTTTCCGTGTCCCTCACGATCAGCGGAGTGTAGAGGTCGCCCGGATTCCAGAGGATGCCGATCCGCGATGACCCGGGCACCACCTCCTTGAGAAGCTGCAACCGCTTGCCGCCCAGCTCAGGCGGGCCAATGATATGCAGCCCGGTGACATTCCCTCCCGGACGAGCCAGGCTGGCCACGATGCCCTCGACAACGGGGTCACCACTCGACGCCATGACGATCGGTATCGCTTGCGTGGCCTGCTTGGCGGCCAGCGCCGCCGGCGTTCCCCTCGTCACGATCACGTCAACCTTGTGCCGAACCAGCTCGGTCGCGAGGTCCGAGAACCGCTCAGCGCGGCCATCAGCCGAGCGGTACTCGATCACGAAGTTCTGCCCCTCCACGTACCCGAGCTCGGCCAGCCCTTGGCGGAACGCGCTGAGGTTCGCCGCGTTCGCTGCCATGCCTGCGACCTCCAGCACACCGATGCGGTAGACCTTCCCCGTTTGCTGCGCTTCGATGGCGAGCGGCGCGGCAAGAATGAGTACGGCCACAACAAGGCTGAGTCTAGCGACCGTCATCCGTCCTATCGAGGCGGCGCGATCCGGCCCACGAGGCTTCCCCCTCGTGGGTTCGCGGGCGCCGGTCGGAGCACGACCGTCTCGGCCTGTTCGGGCAAGAACCCGGTCAGGGGGCGAACCGTCAGCGCGTGAGTCACTAGTACAAGCGTGCCCGGGCCGCGCCACGAGGACACGATCTCCTTCAACCCCAAGAACCGGACCGGACTCGGACCCGTGTCGGGAAGGAGGGCCAACGAAGTCTCAACCGAGCCGATCGCCATCAACTGCCCCGTCTCCAGGCAGCGGCACACGGGCGAGGACACGATCCGGTCCACGCGCACGCCGTGTTTGCGAAATGCCTCCCCGAGCGCCCTGGCTTGCTCGCGTCCTATGTCATCCAGATTCCGTTGAGTCTTGCAGTCGTCGAACCTGAAGCCGGGCGGGTCGCCCCCATAGCCGGGCGGCGCGTTGCCATGGCGAATCACTGCAACGTGACCACCTTTGACGAGCGCTGCCCACGCTTCATTGGAATCGTCGGCGGCGACACCTGGCGTGATGATCAGAAAAACGGCAAGAACAGACGGAGCCAACTGACCGAGCTGCCGTCGAATGCGCGCTCCGATCATGAGATCCCTCCCAGGCCCACGGCTCCGTATGGGCCTACCCGGGCGCGACGGCATAGAGATGCCATTCACCTGGGAGCCCCTTGAGAACCTGGACGCCGCGGTCTTCAAACGTGATCCCGGACCCAGCCACCAAGTCCTTCACGGTGCCCGACACGAGCACCTCGCCTGCGCGGGCCAGCGATGCGACGCGCGCCCCCGTGTGGACCGCAATGCCGCTGAGCTTGTCCCCCAGGATCTCGCACTCCCCCGTGTGGAGCCCGGCACGGATCTCCAGACCCAGGCGGCGCATCTCCCGCACGATCGCGCCGGCACAGCGGACGCCGCGGGCCGGCCCGTCGAAGGCCGCTAAGAAACCGTCGCCCGCGGTATCAATCTCACGGCCGCGGAACCGGCTGAGCTGCTCACGGATCACGGTGTGGTGGCTGTCGAGCAGGTCGCGCCACCGCCGGTCGCCCAGCGCGACCGCCCGCTCCGTGGCGCCAACGATGTCGGTGAACATGACCGTGGCCAGGACCCGATCAGGCTCTTGGCCGCGGCGGGCTCCAGTGAGGAACTCCTCGACTTCGTCGAGGATGGCGTCGGTGTCGCCGACCCACGGGAAATGGTCGGGTCCGGGCAGCTCCACGTACTTTGCCCCCTGAATGCGTTCGGCGATGTATCGAGCGGCCTCCACACGAATGACTCGATCGCCCTCACGATGCATGACGAGCGTTGGGACACGAATAACCGAAAGCGCGTGCCGCGCATCGGTTTCCTGGGCTATGCGAAGCAATGCCTTGATCCCGGCCGGACTCACGCCGAGGCGCTCGAAGCGGGCCCACGATCGCCGAAACCCCTCGTCGCGGGCCAGGCTGGGGGCGAAGTAGTCGGCGCTCATGGAGCCGGTGCCCCAGGCCTCCTCAACGCGCTCCAGGAACTGCCCCAACAGCTCGGCCGGGACGCCGATCGGGTAGTCGGGAGCCCGCAGCAGCCGCGCAAAGGTCCCGTACAATATCAGGGCCGACGTCCGGGACGGATAGGTGGCCGCGAACGTCAAGCACATCGGACCCCCCTCGGATAGTCCAAACAGCGCCGCCCGCTCAGCGCCTGCGGCGTCCATCACCGCCCGGACGTCGTCCATCCGTTGCTCGAGGGTGGGTAGTTCATTCACGCGGTCTGACAGTCCGGTGCCCCGTCGGTCGAGGAGGATGAGCCGCGAGAAAGACGCGAGGCGCCGCAAGAAATGGGAGAAGGACGGGTCCTCCCACGCGTACTCGAGGTGTGACACCCAGCCCGGCACGAGGACGAGGTTCTGGGCGCCCTCGCCCACCACTTGATAGGCGATGTGAACGTCGGCGCTTTTCGCATATTTCGTTGTCGGCATCGTGGTCATAGCGATCCTTCAGACCCAAGCAGGGCGCTCATGTCTCTCGCCGTGCCTGCTTCCACGCTTCGATCTCTTGTCGGTGAGACGCGTCGTGTTCGGCCATCATTGCGGGAACATCACAAAGCGCGATGACCCCAACACCTTCCTGCGTACCGCGCCGCACCCAGTCCTCCGGGCTCAGCCCGCGGAAAGCCGACATGTTTCGGAGTCGAACGTCTCGGAAGGCAGCTATGCCGGCGGCGAGCGACCGCGACTTGTAGCGCCGCTCCCGTGCGATTCTGGCGCCGTCAAAGTCGGGCAGCAGGGGATTGGCCTCCTGACGAAGGCGCCGGATTCTGACGGCGTATCCCTCACGTTCGAGGTCAGCCAGGTGCCAACAATGGTCAACGGGCGAGAAAGTGCCATCGGGGCCTGGCGCTATCGCGTCGGACAGCGAGGCTGTTCCGAACGAGGCCTCCAGGAAGGCGGGCATCGCCTCGAGCTCTGAAAATAGAGTCTCCTGCTCCGTCTTGTTGAGCATCAAGTAACGCATTACCCCCTCCTCTCCATTCGCTCTCGGTGAGGCGAACGCGGGCGCTGACCCGCGGCCGCCTCGGCCGTCGGGTCCAGCGGCTTGTTAGCGCGCCCGTTGGTACAAACCGGGTACATAGGTAACACATCTAACCGGGAACATGGGTGACACCGCCTACGCTGCTCACCAGGAGGTGAGCATGCCTTGGACGGAGACGGCACCTATGAGAGAACGGATGCGGTTCGTCACGGACTGGGAGCGAGACCTGTACTCGATGGTCGAGTTGTGCGAGCGCTACGGCGTCAGCCGAAAGACTGGCTACAAGTGGGTCGAGCGCTACGAGCGCGAGGGCCTGGATGGGCTGCGGGAGCGGAGCCGGGCCCCGCACCATTGCCCGCATCGGATTGCGGCCGACGTGGCCACGGCGATCTGCGCCGCGCGGCGGCAGCATCCGAGTTGGGGCCCCGAGAAGATCCTGCACTGGTTGAAGCCGCGGCACCCCGGGCTGGAGCTGCCGGCCCCGAGCACGGCCGGCGACCTCCTGGCCCGGCGGGGGTTGGTCAAGAAGCGTCGACGTCGGCGTCAGTACACTCACCCCGGGGTCGTGCCCCCGACGACGCACCGGCCGAATGATCTCTGGACCGCGGATTTCAAGGGCCACTTCCGGACCCGTGATGGCATCTATTGCTATCCGCTGACGGTCGCAAACCAGCACACGCGCTACCTGCTCGGCTGTCACGGCCTGCTCTCGACAAAAGGCCGGGGCGTCCGCCCCATCTTCGATCGCCTCTTTCGCGAGTACGGGCTGCCACGCGCCATTCGCACCGACAACGGGGTGCCGTTCGCCACCACCGGCATCCACGGCCTTTCGCAGCTCAACGTGTGGTGGATCCGCCTCGGCATTCAGCACCAGCGGATCCTGCCCGCCAGTCCCCAGCAAAACGGGGCCCACGAACGGATGCATCGGACCCTCAAGGCCGCGACCGCGCGGCCTCCTCAGGGACACCTGCCCGCCCAGCAACGCGCCTTCAACCGCTTCCGTGTCCTCTACAACGACGAGCGCCCTCACCAATTTCTCGGAGGCCGGACACCCGCCTCGCTGTACCAGCCGTCTCCCCGTCCGTACACCGGGGACATCCCTCCGATCGAGTACCCGGGCCATTACATTCCCAAGCGCGTGACCAACGCAGGGACGATCCGGCTCAAGAAGCGCCTGCTCTTCCTCGCGAACTCGCTCAAGCAACACGTCGTCGGCCTCGAGGAGATCGATGATGGGATCTGGTCCATCCACTTCTGCAACGTCCTCCTGGCGCGCGTCGACGAACGTGACTACGTCATCCGTGCGTGAGGGCGCCCCGGGCGCCGCTTGCGGGGGGATATCCTCCTATGGCCCCGCTCCTCATCGTCGCTCTACGGGGCCGGGCGCGATGCGTCATCACGCTCGAATCTCCGTTCCACGCCCTCGGGGCAGCCTCCCCTGCAGTTTCAGCAGGTGTTACCCATGTTCCCGCTTAACTCTGTCACCTATCTTCCCGGTTGCTCATCGGCGGCTCATTGGCCGACAACGGTCGCGCTCAGCGCTCGCAGCAAGAACGCGACCCCCGAAACGATCACCGCGCCTCCGGCGAGACGTAATCCCTTCGAAAGCCATGCTTGCAGGGTGGCCAGCTCACCGATCAGTACGCCAAGGATGTGCAGCACTGAGGTGCTGATTAGAAAGCCCAAGGTATACAGCACTGGGCTCACGGCCTTGGGTATTTCGATACCGTGGCCATGACCGTGCAGGACGCCAAAGAGCAACACCATGCAGGTGATCGGCCACGGCGACATCAGGCGATGAGCGAGGACAATGGCCGTCCCAAGCGCAACCACTGATGCGGTTATCGCAAGCTCCGCAAACGGCAGGGCCACGCCCAGAATACCCAACACGCCGCCTGCCACCATGGTGCTGACGAATGCCACAGGTACGCGCCAGATGTTCTGGCCGCCCAGTTGCGAACTCACCACGCCGACACTCACCATCGCCAGCAGGTGATCCAGCCCGAATACCGGGTGCATCAACCCGTTGAACAACCCGGTATCGCTCCCCCCGACGTGCGCCCACGCCGCCACCGGCAACAAGAGCAACAGCATCGTGGCGCCGAAGTTACGCATCGCCGCGCGGTTCACGGGCCATCCAATAGGCAATGGCACCGAGCAGGAGAAGCACGAGGGCGACGACGAGATTCGGAGGAAAGGTCATCCCACCGACCTTCAGGACCGGAACATCTGGGCCAGCCAGCAAACTTGTGCCGGGAACGAGCGTCTCGATATACAAAAACGGTGTCCAGACGGCCGCGACAAACAGCGCGGCCACTTTGAGCCCGATCTCAGGCTCCTTGCTCTTTCGCCACAGCAGCCACAAAACGACCAGGGTCGTCGCATCGAGGATCATCAGGAAGAGCGCATCGTGAAAGCGCGCATGCGGGTGCCAGTCCGGATTAAAAAGGTGGGTAGCGTTCCAATCGACGGCGGTCGAAATGACCGCTCCGACCACCAACACGAAGCTCATGATGCTCTTGCCTAGTTTCCCTCGATTCACAATGTTGCCTCCAAGTTGGTGCCGCAAGCCGCATAACGGCTCGCTGAGCGGCCGGCGTAGCCGGTCCGCTCTAGCGGTTGGTTAGGCGGTGGACGGGTACAAACCGGGTACATAGGTAACACATCTAACCGGGAACATGGGTGACACCGCATAGGCTGCTCACCGGGAGGTGAGCATGCCTTGGATGGAGACGGCACCCATGAAGGAACGCATGCGGTTCGTGACGGACTGGGAGCGCGACCTGTACTCGATGGTGGAGCTGTGCGAGCGCTACGGTGTCAGCCGGAAGACCGGCTACAAGTGGGTCGAGCGGTACGAGCGTGACGGCCCGGATGGGCTGCGCGAGCAGAGCCGGGCCCCGCATCATTGCCCGCATCGCATTGCGGCCGACGTCGCGGCGGCCATCTGCGCCGGGCGGCGGCAGCATCCCAGCTGGGGTCCGGAGAAGATCCTGCACTGGTTGAAGCGGCGGCAACCCGAGCTGGAGATGCCGGCCACTAGCACGGCCGGCGACCTCCTGGCCCGGCGGGGGTTGGTCAAGAAGCGGCGCCGCCGGCGCCACTATACGCACCCCGGGGTCGTGCCCCCGACGACGCACCGGCCGAATGACCTCTGGACCGCGGACTTCAAGGGCCACTTCCGGACCCGCGATGGCCTCTATTGCTATCCGCTGACGGTCGCGGACCAGCACACGCGCTACCTGCTCGGCTGTCACGGCCTGCTCTCGACCAAGGGCCAGGGCGTCCGCCCCATCTTCGATCGGCTCTTCTGCGCGTATGGCCTGCCGTGCGCCATTCGGACCGACAACGGGGTGCCGTGCGCCACCACCGGCATCCACGGCCTCTCGCAACTCAACGTGTGGTGGATCCGGCTCGGCATTCAGCACCAGCGGATCTTGCCCGCGAGTCCCCAGCAGAACGGGGCGCACGAACGGATGCATCGGACCCTCAAGGCGGCGACCGCGCGGCCACCCCAGGGGCACCTCACGGCCCAGCAACGCGCCTTCAACCGATTCCGCGTCCTCTACAACGAGGAGCGTCCGCACCAGTTTCTCGGAGGCCGGACGCCCGGCTCGCTGTACCGGCCGTCGCCCCGCCGGTACACGGGTGGCCTCCCGCCGATCGAGTACCCGGGCCACTACATTCCCAAGCGCGTGACGAACGCGGGGACGATCCGGTTCAAGAAGCGGCTGCTCTTCATCGCGAACTCGCTCAAGCAACAGGTGCTCGGCCTCGAGGAAGTCGATGATGGGGTCTGGTCCATCTACTTCTGCCACGTCCTCCTCGCGCGGGTCGACGAACGCGACTATGTCATCCGCGCGTGAGGCGCCGCAGCGTCCGCTTTCGGGGGTATCTCGGTATGGCCCGGCTCTTCATCGTCGCTCCACGGGGCCACGCGCGATGCGTCATCACGCTGAATCCCAAGTTCCGACGCACGGGGACACCACCAACTTCCGTTTCAGCAAGTGTTACCCATGTTCCCGGTTAACTCTGTCACCTATCTTCTCGGTTGCTCACCTTATACCTCAACATCGAGCGCCAGCAGCTTCTGCGCCACTGACCGTAGATGATCCCGATCCGGTACCGGAGAGCCGCGGCCCAGGTACTCAATGAGAGCCTCCTCTGACCGAGAACTCGCCAAGATCAGGTAGACCTGGCCGATATACGAGTCATACTCGTCACGAGGAGAGATCCCGCTCAACTCTAAGGGGTCCCAGTCTCGATAGAGTATCTGGCCGATCGCGGCCTGGATCTCCCGTGCTCTATTCTTTCTGTTTTCCGCCACGAGAGGGCGTTGCCCACCCAACTACTATTACGCGCCAGGGTCACCTTCCGCGAGCGACCGGGAGTGCCGGACGCGCCGAGGGAATGCCCGCCGGCTGCGTTCTTCCACGAGGATCGTCGTTTCCGCGATCTCGCTCGGCACGCGCGAGACAACTCGCCAGTACCTCGGGAGCGGCCACAAGCGGAAGAGCCGCGTTGCGACAACGTGCTCGTTGCTCCATGGCATGTTCAGGCGCCGAGCGGCGCGCCCGGCGATCTCCGCGGCTTGCTGTGGCGTCATCGAGCTCCGGGTTGCGGCCGTCTAACGTCGTGTTAAGCGGCGGCGCGCTTGCGCGCCGTCCGGCTTGAACGCTGAGTTGGGCAGCTCTTCGAGGCTGCTACTCAAGGATCTTGTCCGCGCGCTGCAGCAGCGATGGCGGGATTGTCAATCCAAGCGCCTTGGCGGTCCTGAGGTTGATGACCAATTCGAACTTGGTGGGCTGCTCGATGGGAAGATCGCCGGGTTTGCTACCTTTGAGGATCTTATCGACGTATGTCGCGGAACGATACCACAGGCCAGGAAGGCTCGCGCCATAGGTCAGGAGAAGACCCGCCTCAGCGAATTCGCTTACCGGAGCAATCGCCGGCAGCCGATTCCTGATGGCCATGCTGGCGATCTGACTTCGATACGAAAACAGGACTGCGTCCCCCATCACGACGAGCCCACCCGGCTTGCTCTTCATGATCGAGGCAAGCGCAGGTTCGAGATCATCAAGCCCTTGCATCTCCGCAGAGAGAAGCGTAAGCCCCAACTTGCGGGCGGCGTCCGCTGTCGCCTCCCAGCGGCCCTGGTTCGGCGCAAAAGTGGGGTTCCAGAGAACAGCCCACTCCCGAGAGCCACGAGGTACGATTTCCTTCAGCAACTCGAGTCGCTTGCCGAACATCTCGTTGCCCGTCTCCTGAGTCAGTCCCGTGACGTTTCTGCCGGGTCGCGCCAGCGTCTCGGCGAAGCCGGCACCGACCGGATCGACACTGTTGGCCATGACAATCGGGATGGCCGTGGTCGCCTTCATGGCTGCAGCGGTGTTCGAGTTGATCCCGGTGACAATGACATCCACGTTCAGCCGTACGAGATCAGCCGTGAGCTCGGGAAGCCGTTCGGGCCGTGCCTCGGCGAAGCGGTACTCGATGACGACGTTCTGGCCCACGCGGTAGCCGAGGTCACGCAGGCCGTCCTCGAACGCCTTGACCATGTGGAGCTGCTCCTGGCGGGTCGAGGTCTGGAGATAGCCAATGCGATAGACCTTCTCCGGCTGCTGCGCCTCGGCGGCAAGAGGCGCGGTGAACAGGCCAAGGACGAGGACTGCGAGGGACGCGGCGGCAGTGAGCGTGCCCATCGCTCTCGCCGAAGACTCATGGAACCCTGCATGCGCGCGACTTGTCAGCACCATGGCCGGCCCCCTGTCTGCCCAACGTGCCCGCTCAGCGGCCGGGGCGAGCTCTGCGAGCTCCGGTCCGCTGCAGCGGGGAGTTATGGGCCCCGTCGCTCGCCCGCACCGTTGAGCTGCAGGTCTCTCGCGCCGACTGCCCGGGCCCAGCGGCGAGCGACCACGCCATGGAGTCGGCGCCGCGTCGTCCTGTGCCTCGCTCGCCACGCCGGTACTAGAAGTCGCATCCACCGTCGTCGCCCTCAACGGGTTGCTCTTTCGCGGTGCGCATAACGGCTCGGCGCTGAGCGGCCGGCGCTGGAGGATGCGACGTCCGCTTGCGCACTCATGCCGGCCCGCTCGAGCGGCTTGTTAGGCGGTCCGCGGTTGCCATGAACGGCTCCAGGATCCGATATGCACGACGACTCATCCGAATCCTCGTCGCGCCGGCGACAGCGAGTTCATAGCGCTTCCACCAGAGCTCTCGGACTTCTCGAGCCAAACCGATCAGGGGCCAGGGAATCAAGAGCGGCGGGCGGAAACTTCGGTACGGCAGACCGGCGTAGAGATAGAGGCCTTGGGCCGTCGGAATCATATGCGTGACGCCCGCCTCTGGAATTGGTCCGAACCGCACGACTTGCCAGCGCACCCGCGTACCAGCCGGCTTGGATCCCGCCCGAAAGGTTTCTGCCAGCAGCCGCCAGCCGCTCTGCACGCTGAACACATAGTCCACGCCGATCCAAGCGACTACGAACAGAGACACGGCCGCGATGGCATCCATCCGCCTAACGGATCGGGCGCTCAGCCGCGGCGCCGCCGTCGGCCGGCTGCCCGCGACCCGTGAACGCCGCCGGCTGAGGCGGCCTGTTATACGGCTTTGGCAAAGTACCTCCTGAACAACTCCTCGGCCTTCCGTTCTCCCTCTTCGGTCAGGACCACAGACTTCGCCTTCGACTTGGGGTCTGAGATAAACCCTTGAGCGTGGAGACGGTCCATCGCGTCCCAGTCGAACCCTTTCCAGGCTCTTGTGATGCCATGGTCTGTGTGCGCGTTGAGGTGAAGCAGCGCCAAGACAACCTCATCGACCTTCGTAGTGTCATAGTCCATGGTCACTTCTCAGTCCGTATAACGCGCCGGATCAGCTGCGGCGCGGAGCGCCGTCAGCTGCATGCGGAAGTTAGCCGTCCTGCGCAAGCGGAACCACGAGTTCATAAAGCCTCGTCTCCCTATCCGTTACGAGTCCGACGTGCGGATGATATCGCAGCCCTGAGCTCGTCTCCGCGGCTGCCGAAAGAGCAACCCGCGCCAGCCGCTGTGCCGCTTCTTCCCGACCAAGGCGAGCATTGATCACCGCGAGAATCGCGGAGACCAGATACCGCTCGAAAGGGAAAGATATGGAACTAGAGCCGTCCACCCGCTGCGTTCGTGCCTCAATGACGGCTAGCACCTCGTCGTAGAGATCAGGCATCTCGTGCTCGACTACCATCCGCCCAAACGTCAGCCACGCACCTGTTCGCCGATTGGACGTTTCGGCTGCCAGCGCGCGACGCACATCTTCAACGGCCTCCGAGAGCCTGCCCTGTTTCTCCCGGCACGTGCCGAGCTGATGGTAGATCTCGGCAACGTCACATCCAGGGGAATCCTCCACTAGCGCCTGCTCGAGAAGGGCCACTGCCGGCGCGACAATGCCAGCTTGCTCAAGGCAGAGCGCTTGGATGCGAAGATACTGTGCGCGGTGAAAAGGATCCCGCGACCGCCGCAGGCGTGCCCCAAAGGCCTCCTGGTCGGCTGGCGTCCAGCTCGTTCGGCGATACCAGCTGTCTCGGTCGGTCGACAAGGTGAAGTACGGCTAACTAGAAGTATCCGGGTCTGTATATTTCGGCACGATGCAGGCCTGGTCGGGATAATCCGGCCGGGGGCGCCGGGGCGATGTGGCGGGAGCGGCCTTCGGGGACGCGTGGTTGTGCATGGTCCCGGGGTGCGGTTCCAGTTTTACACAGACCTGGATATTTCGGGGAGGGGGATTGCGGAGTGAGGCTCGATTACATGGGGTGGAGGCGGTCGGCGGGGCTCAGGACGCCGGCGGGGCCGCGGTTGAGGACGTGGGTGTAGATCATGGTGGTGGCCACGTCGCGGTGGCCGAGGAGCTCCTGGACGGTGCGGATGTCGGCGCCGTCCTCCAGCAGGTGCGTGGCGAAGGAGTGGCGGAAGGTGTGGCAGGTGGCGCGCTTGGGGATGCCCTTACTGCGTACGGCCTCGCGGACGGCGCGCTGCAGCACGGATTCGTGCAGGTGGTGGCGACGGCGCTGGCCGGTCTCGCGGTGCAGGTAGATGCGGGTGGCGGGAAAGATCCACTGCCAGATCCACTCGCGGCCCGCGCGCGGGTACTTGCGGGCGAGGGCCCAGGGCAGCTCCACCCAGCCGGCGCCGGCCCGGAGGTCGGCCTCGTGCTGGTCGCGGATCGTCTCGAGGTGCTTGGCGAGGTCGCGGCTCACCGCGGCGGGCAGCATCGTCACGCGATCCTTGCCGCAGGCCCGCGCCGTACAGGAGCAGCGCCGCGAGGCGAGTCGGGCCGTCGAGCCCGCCGATCACCGCCTGCACCTCCTCCCGGGTCAGCACTACCGGGATCCGCTCGGGGCTCCTGGCGCGCACGATGTCGTCGAGCCACGGCAGCGCCTGCTGCAGGACGTCGCGGTAGAGGAAGAGCAGCGCGCTCAGCGCCTGGTTCTGCGTGGACGCGGCGACGTTGCGCTGGATGGCCAGCGCGCTCAGGAACTGCGTGATCTCGGCGGCGCCCATCCCGGCGGGGTGGCGCTTGCCGTGGAAGAGGATGTAGCGCCGGATCCACCCGACGTAGGCCTTCTCCGTGCGGAGGCTCGCGTGGCGGGTGCGCAGCGCCGCCCGGACGCGGTCCAGCAGCCGCGGCGGGGGTGGAGACGGCGGGTCCGGCATGAGCGAGGCTAGGCAGGGCCGGCGCCGTGCGCAAGACGTGGACACGCGGATACACCGGCGGTAGCATCCAGCCTCGGATGCCCTTCGCCTATTTCCAGCGGCTCACGCGGCGGCAGCAGGCGATCTACCTGGAAAGCGACGGCATCGTCACCATGCGCCTGCCCGAGGCGCCAAGGCTGCAGCCGCTGGTCACCGCCCTGGCCCGGGCGCTCGAGAGCGGCGATCGCCCGACCACCGAGGCGGCCGCGCAGCGCCTCGTCTCGGCGCTGGCCCGGGCCCTGGCCGCCCCGCCCGTACGCATGAAGGTGCTGGCGGCGCGGCCCCACGCGGGCTGGGGCGAGCTGCACGGGCTGTACGAATCACCCGGACGCGGCGGCCCGCCGCCGCTCATTACGCTCTGGATGCGCACCGCGCGGCAGAAGCGCGTGGTGGCCTTCCGCACCTTCCTGCGCACGCTCCTCCACGAGGTCGGGCACCACGTGGACTATACTCTGCTGCGGCTGGGCGACTCCTTCCACACCCAGGGCTTCTAC
>DATHSW010000064.1:0-8040 GCA_035463855.1 Candidatus Deferrimicrobiaceae bacterium
GCTGGTGGCGTCACCGGAGCTGGTGATGGTGAAGACACCGGAGGTCGTGGAGGTATAGCCGTACGCGCTCCAGCCGGCCGGAGGAAGCGGGACGGAGGCCATGAAGGGGCCACCCGGCTGGTTGAGGGAGTTGCTGACCACCGAGGTGAGGTTGGTCAGCGCGCCCGGGAGCGTACCCATGTGGGCGGAGTAGATGCTGACGGCGGAGGCGAGGGCCCGGGCGTCGGCCTGGGCCTTGGCCAGCCGCGCGCGCGCCTGGACGTTGGCGTAGAGCGGGATGGCGATGGCGGCGAGGATACCGATGATGGCCACGACGATCATCAACTCGATGAGCGTGAAGCCGCGCTGGTTGCCCAGCATCTTCCGCTTCCGATTCCAGAACCTGTTCATTCCGTTCCTCCCTGAAGCTCTTTGGCCTTGCGGCCGAGTATGGAAGTTGAATTGCGTCTGGAAGGAGGGAACTGCAGGTTCGGTGCCACGAGGTCTGCTGGGAGGGCTGTCAGTGAGCTGACAGCATCCCCGTGGGCTACCCTAGGCCCACTTGACGTGTAACTATCTTATAATTATGGCGAAACTTGAGATCGAGACCATCAGCCCTCGCCGTTATCAGAGCTGTCACGGCAATGGCTGCCCTGACGGCACGCGTAACCATGCCGCCGAGGAATGTCATTCGTCGCTGGACGCGCCTCGCTTGGCCAAGCTGTGCTTCTGAAGCTTGTACCGGAACTGCCGGAAGGTCATGCGCAGGAGCTCGGCCGCTTTGGTCTGGACCCCGCCGGTGCGATCGAGCGCGCGCTGCAGGTACCGGCGCTCCAGGTCGTCGAGGGTCGCCTCGAGGTCGAGCCCCTCGTCGGGGATGTCCACCAGCTCGGGCCCGCGGCTTGGTCGCTCTCGGCGCACCGACTCGGGCAAGGCCTCCGCGCCGAGCATATCGCCGGCCCCGAGCACGATCGCACGCTCGAGGACGTTCTCGAGCTCGCGGATATTGCCTGGCCAGTGATAGCGCTCCAGGATCGCGAGGGCGTCCGGAGTGACCCCGCGCACGTCCTTCCCGAGATCCTTGCTGAACTTCTGGAGAAAGTGGGCGATCAGCAGCGGGATGTCCTCGCGCCGGTCGCGTAGCGGCGGGAGGTGGATGGGGAGGACGTTCAGGCGGTAGAACAGGTCCTCCCGCATCACCCCGTCTCTCACCGCGGTCTCGAGATCGCGGTTGGAGGCGGCGATGAGCCGGACGTCGGTCTTCACGTCGCGCGTGTCCCCGACCCGGCGGATCTCGCGGACCTGGATGGCACGGAGTAGCTTCACCTGGAGCAGCGCGGGGATCTCGGTGATCTCGTCGAGGAACAGCGTTCCTCCCTCAGCGGCGGTGAACAGTCCGATCTTGTTCGCGACCGCACCGGTGAAGGCCCCCTTCACGTGTCCGAACAGCTCGGACTCCATCAGGCCTTCGGGGATCGCCCCGCAGTTGACGGACACGAACGGCTTGTCGCGGCGGTGGCTGTTGAAGTGGATCGCGCGGGCGACCAGCTCCTTGCCGGTGCCGCTCTCTCCGGTGATCATCACGGTAGATGGGCTGTCCGCGATCTTCCGGATCGTATCGAACACCTCGACCATGCGGGCGCTCTTGCCGATGATGTTCTCGAATCGGTGCTGGGTCTCGAGCTGCTTGCGCAAGTACTGGTTCTCGGCGCGCAGCTGCTTGCGCTCGAGCGCGTTCTTGATGATGAGGTTGACTTCGTCGAGCTTGAACGGCTTCGTGATGTAGTCGTAGGCGCCGAGCTTCATGGCTTCCACCGCGGTCTCGGTCGAGGCCATGGCGGTCACCATGATCACCGCGGTGTCGGGAGAGAGATCCTTGGCGGAGCGCAGCACCTGGAGTCCGTCGACCTTGGGCATTCGCAGATCGGTGATGATCGCGTCGAAAGGGTCCCGGCGGATCGCCTCGACTGCGGCGGCCCCCCCTTCGGCCAGCGTCACGTCATAGCCGGCCTTCTGCAGCGTGATCGCCAGCAGGTCGCGCATGCTCTTCTCGTCGTCCACCACCAGAACCCGCGGTTCGCTCATGTCCGCCTCGTCTCGCGGGGCCGGGCTCCGGTCCACCGCGTCAGGGTACTCTTCGTCGATGTCCTACCGGTCCAGATCATCCCCGGGACACTCCCGCCGGGGAGGGCAGCGCGAGGAAAAAGGTGGTGCCCTCGCCCACGCGGCTCCGCACCTCGATGGAGCCCCCGTGCTCCTCGACGACCCGATACACGAGGGCCAGCCCGATCCCGCTGCCTTCCGGCTTCGTCGAGAAGAACGGCTCGAAGATGTGCGGCAGATCGGTCTCCGCGATGCCCTGCCCGGTGTCGGTGATGGAGATCTGGAGGTGGCCGCCGCGCTCGCGAAGCGAGTGGGCCCCGACCCGCAGCTCGCCGCCATCCGGCATCGCCTGGACCGCGTTCAGGCAGAGGTTCCAGACCGCCTGCCGCAGGCGCTGCGGATCCGCCCGGACGGGCAGCGTCTCGCCGTACTCCCGGGAAACTTTCAAGTTCGCGGGCAGGGCGCGGTGCTCGATCAAGAGGAGCACCTCGTCGAGGATCTCCGCCATGTTGATCTCGATCGGCGCCATCGGGGCCGGCCGTGCATACTCCAGGAAGTCTCCCACGATCTGGTTGAGCCGCGCGGATTCCCGCAGCACGATCTCGACCAGTTGGCCGCGCGTGTGGTCGGGGGGAAGATCCCGGGCCAGCGCTTCGACCGCGCCCGAGATCGAGGCCAGGGGATTGCGGATCTCGTGCGCCATATTGGCGGAGAGGCGCCCGACCGCGGCCAGCCGGTCGGCCTGACGCATCCGCTGCTCCATCTGCTTGATGCTGGAGAGGTCCTGGCAGACACCGATGAGGCCGGCCACGTCTCCCGCGCCCGACCGGAGCGACCAGAATGAGATGCCGACCGGAACCTCCTGCCCGTCACGCCGACGGAGACGGAACTCGTAGCGGGGCGCCGGCTCGCTGCCCTCCGCCACCGCGCGCGTCGCCTCGGCCAGGTCGACCCCACTGCCGAAGATCGCCTCCCACGGCTGGTCGAGCGCGTCCACCGTGCTCACCCCGGTGATGGACTCGGCGGCCCGGTTGAAGGCGGTGACCCGCCCGTTCGGGTCCACCCCGACGAGCCCTGAGCCCACCGATTCGAAGATCAGATCCCGGAAGGCCTGCAGGTCGGACAGATGCTTGCGCTGATCCTCCATGTGCTGCTGCAGTTCGTGATAGCGCTCCGCCAGGGCACCGGTCACCACCGCGACGGCCAGCAGGACGCCCGCGTTCATGAACACGGTCAAGATCTCGAGCGCGGTATTCTCGGAGGGGGCGCCCACCTTCAGCATCGGCACGATCGTCCGGCCGAGGACGGGCAGCACATAGAGCAGACTGCAGATCCCCGCGATGACCAGACCACCCCTCCCGGACAGGACGAAGCAGGAGGCCACCACGAGGAGCACGTAGAGCGGGATGAATACCGACCGGGGGCCGCCGCTCGCGGTGACGATACCGGTGATGAGGACGGCGTCCAGGCCGAACTGAAGCCACGCGATCCGCTCCAGGGACACGCCGCGCCGCTCGGCCAGCGGCAGGGCCAGGCAGGCGGCGGCGCCCCCCAGGACGGTCATCGCGAACGTGCCGAAGGCGTAGGGGAACGCCTCCGTGAATCGGAGCAGCGCGCCGACCGCCAGCACGATGGCGGCCGTCAACAGTCGCGCCCGGTTCAGCCCCCAGAGGGACGAGCGGAGCGCCGGCGACTTGGGCAACCAGCGCTCTCGGGCTACTTGACCAGCGTGACCAGTTTGAAGATCGGGAGATACATGGCCACGACGAGGCCGCCGACGACGACGCCGAGGAACACGATCATGATCGGCTCCAGCAGCGACGTCAGGGTGCTGACCGCCGTGTCCACCTCGTCGTCGTAGAAGTCGGCGATCTTGCTCAGCATGGCGTCGAGCGCACCCGTCTGCTCGCCGACCGAGATCATCTGGGTCACCATCGGCGGGAACACCCCCGAGGTGCGCAGCGGATCGGCGAGGGTCTTACCTTCCGTGACCGCGGCGCGGCATTGCAGCACCGCCTTCTCGACCACCTTGTTCCCGGCGGTACGGGCGGTGATTCGGAGCCCGTCCAGGATCGGGACGCCGGACTGGACGAGCGTGCCGAGGGTCCGGGTGAACCGAGCGACCGCGACCTTGCGGACCAGGGTACCGAAGACGGGCAGCTTCAGCAGGAGCGCGTCGATGGTGGCGCGCCCGTTCTCGGTCTTGTAGTAGGAGCGCAAGGCCATCACACAGCCGATGAGGCCGGCGATGATCAGGAGGATGTAGGTGCGCACGAAATCAGACAGCCACATGACGATCTTCGTGGGTAGCGGCAGGTCGGCGCCGAGGTCCTTGAACATCTGAGCAAACGTCGGGATCACGAACGTCAGCATGAAGATGATGACCAGGACGGCGACACCGATGATCGCGGCCGGGTACACCATCGCCGCCTTGACCTTGCGCTTGAGGGCCGCCGCCTTCTCGATGTAGGCCGCGAGGCGCTGGAGGACGACGTCGAGGATACCGCCGGCCTCGCCCACCTCGACGAGGTTGGTGAAGAGGTCATCGAAGGTCCTCGGGTGGCGCCTCAGCGCGTCGGCAAGAGTCGATCCCGCCTCCACGTTGCGCGCCACCTGTCCGGTGACGCTCCGGAGCGTCTTGGACTCGCTCTGCTCGGCGAGGATGTTCAGGCACTGCACCAGCGGCAGGCCGGCGTCGATCATGGTGGAGAACTGGCGGGTGAAGATCGCCATCTCCTTGTCCTTGACCTTGCCGCCGAACTTGAAGGTGACCTTCGGCGCCGTCTTTTCCGAGATCTTGGTGACGAGAATCGCGCGGCGACGGAGCTCGCCCACCGCGGACGACCGGTCGGGCGCCTCGATCTCGCCGTTCTGCATCCCACTGGCGGTGCGACCCTGATAGACGAAGACAGCCATCGCGTAAGCCTCCTCGGTGGTCTACCGTCTGCCGAATGGAGAGGCGCCGGCGCCCGCGACCGCGGGGGCGGACGCGGGGGCGCCCGTGGCGGAGCCGAGCAGCCCGGCCAACTCGTCGGGCAGCGTGCTGCGGTTGAGCGCCTCTTCCCGGCTGATGCGGCGCTTCTGCACGAGCTCGGCGAGCGACTGGTTCATGGTCTGCATGCCGAACTTCTGGCCCGCCTGCATGGCGGAATAGATCTGGTGGATCTTCTCCTCCCGGATCAGGTTTCGGATCGCGGGAGTCGCGACCATGATCTCGAGCGACATCGCCCGCCCCCGGCCGTCCGCGGTGGGAATCAGCTGCTGCGACAGCACGCCCTCGAGCACCAGCGAGAGCTGGGCGCGCACCTGCGCCTGCTGACTGGTGGGAAACACGTCGATGATCCGGTTGATGGTCTGCGCGCAGGAGTTGGTGTGAAGCGTGCCGAGCGTCAGATGGCCGGTCTCGGCGATGGTCAGAGCGGCTGAGATCGTCTCGAGGTCGCGCATCTCGCCGACGAGAACGACGTCGGGATCCTGGCGCAGGATGGACTTCAGCGCGTTCTTGAACGAGTGCGTGTCCGAGAACACCTCGCGCTGGTTCACCATGCACTTCTTGTGCTGGTGGACGAACTCGATCGGATCCTCGATCGTGACGATGTGCTCCGCGCGCTCGGAGTTGACCTTGTCCACCATGGCCGCCAGCGTCGTGGACTTGCCGGAACCGGTCGGGCCGGTGACGAGGATCAGGCCCTTCGGCCGGTCCGCCATCTGCTCGACGATCGCGGGGAGCCCCAACTCGTCGAAGCCCCGGATCTTCACCGGGATGACGCGGATGGCGCAGGCGACCGCGCCCCGCTGGCGGTAGACGTTGCACCGGAAGCGGGCGAGCCCGTGGATGCCGAACGACAGGTCGAGCTCGTTCTCTTCCTCGAACTTCTGCTTCTGGCCCTCGTTGAGGACGCTATAGGCCAGACGCTGCGTATCGGTCGGGCTCAGCGTCTCGAACTGGGTGATCGGCGCGAGCTTGCCGTGCAGGCGGATCTGCGGGTGGGTGCCCGTGGTGATGTGGAGGTCGGACGCTCCACGCTCGATCATCAGGGTCAGAAGGTCGTGCATCGTTGCCGCCATTGGTTGCCTTGAACCTCCCTATAGGCTTGAGGGTTATGCCCCAGGTGCCCCTCAAGGCGTATGCAACCCGCGTTCCAGGATTGCCCGGGTATCCCCCAGCGGACGCTACTAGATGCCCGGGTGGTGCCGGCAAGGCAAAGGTCACCAGTAGCGACAGGTCATTCTAGCCCAGGGGTGGTTTTCCAGCCGCCTATTGGCTGAGGGGCCTCGGGCGGGCCGCTGGGCGGAATCCGGGCAGGGGTCCAGCGCCGGGCGTAGCCCGGGCGCGGGAAATGGGGGCTAGCGAGCGCTTCCCAGGCGTTTCAAAACCTCGCTGAACGCCTTCTGGGCCTGGTCCTCATAGAGCACGAAAAGGACCTTTTCGAGACTCGACGTGCCGCCCTTCACGTGGTCCACCACGGCAGTCAGCATGGCATCGGCCGACTGCGCCGGCGGAACCCCGCCGACTCCGCTCCCCAGGGCCGGAAAGGCCAGGGAGGAGAGCTTGTGCTTTTCGGCGATCGCCAGCGTCGCCCGCGTCGCCGCGGCGATATTGCCGGGGTCAGCCTTGAGGTCCTTCCCCATCGTGACCGCGTGGATCACATGGGTGGCGGCCAGGTTCCCGGCGACCGTCAGCACAGCCTCGCCGACCTCCACGGGACCCTGCCGGATGGCATCCTCCTCGATAACCACCCCGCCCTTGCGCTTCAGGGCGCCGGCCACCCCGGCCCCCATCCACAGCTCGGCGTTGGCGGCGTTGACCACCGCGTCGACCTCCGCATCGGTGATATCCCCACGCTCGACGATGACGGTCGTCTTGCCGATCTTGCACTTCATGGCCGCATCCCCGTTTCGGGCTGGCGCTCCTGCGCCTTGACGGCGTCCCACGCCCGATCCAGGTCCTCCGTGGATGCCTCAGTGACCGTCCGGCCGCCGGCCTTCATCTCCGCCTCCACCTTCCCGAAGCGTCGGGTGAACTTCTCGGAGGCCCGGCGCAGGCAGTCCTCGGCGTCCATGCCCCGTAGCCGTGCCACGTTGACGATCGAAAACAGCAGATCCCCGAGCTCGTCCGCGACGCGGCCGTCATCCGCAACCGCCAGCGCCTCCTGGACTTCGCCCATTTCCTCCCGCACTTTTGTCCAGGCCCCGTGCCATCCGGTCCAGTCGAAGCCCACGCGGGCGGCCTTGGCCTGCAGTCGCTGAGCCCGTAGGAGCGCGGGAAGCGAGGCGGGCACGCCATCGAGAACGGAGCCCGACCGCCCATCACGCTCGGCTTCCTCCTGCTTGATGCGCTCCCACTGGGCGAGGGCCTCCCGGGAATCAGCCACTTCGCTGCCTCCAAAGACATGCGGGTGGCGCCGGGTCATCTTGTCGCAAACCCGTTCGAGGACGTCCTCCATCGTGAAGTCGCCGGCTTCGGCCCCGAGCTGGCTGTGGAACACGACCTGGAACAGCAGATCCCCTAGCTCCTCCACGAGGTGGTCCCGCGAACCCTCGTCGATCGCCTGCACCACCTCGTAAGCTTCCTCGATGAGGTACGGCCGGAGGGACGTTCGGGTCTGTTCGCGGTCCCAGGGGCAGCCGCCTTCGGCTCTGAGGCGAGCCATGAGCGAGAGGAGGGACACGAAGCGAGTGCCGGCGGCGTCAGCCATGGGACAATTCTGGAGTCGCACCGGCATTATACACAACCGGCGCGGTCCACCGACACCTAGCGTGTCTTGATCGTCAGGCGGCCGTCCGCGATCTCCACCCGCTCCACGATCGCCGGCGCCGGCCAGCGCAGCAGGGAGGTTCCACGGGTGCCGATCAGGGACATGAGGAGCCAGCCCGGAACCGGCAGACGCCCCACCTTGCACCCCACGAGCATCGCCTCTGCGTAGCGGGTTCGGCGTGGACCCGGGGCGGCCTCGA
>DATHSW010000065.1:0-2206 GCA_035463855.1 Candidatus Deferrimicrobiaceae bacterium
TGGCGGGGCAGTATCGGCCCGACTCGCGTGCTGCCCGACAACCTCGGCTACCTGTTCGACACGGCGCTCGCCCTCAGTCCGTCCAAGCCGGCGGTGCTCCAGGGCGAGACCGTCCTGACCTACGCAGACCTCGACGCCCGCGCCAACCGGGTGGCCAACGCGCTGGCCGGCCTCGGCGTGACCGCCGGCGACCGGGTCGCGCTGCTCTTCAACAACGACTTCCGCTTCCTCGAGACGCTCTTCGGAACGATGCGGCTCGGCGCGGTGGCGGTGCCGCTCAATATAAGGATGGGCGACGAGGCGCTGCGCTACGTGGCGGAGGACTCCGAGGCGGCCGTGCTGGTGGCCAACGCGGCGCTGGCCGAGCGCGGCCGGATGCTGGCCGCGCAGATCCCGGCCATCAAGCACGTGATCGCCGACGGGCCCGCGCGGGAGGGCGCGCTGGGCTACGAGCCCGCGCTGGCCGCCGCCGCGCCGACCTTGGCCCGCCGCGTCACCGCCTTCGACGAGACGTGCATGCAGCCCTACACGTCGGGCTCCACCGGCAAGCCCAAGGGTGTCCTGCTGACCCACGGCGGGCAGCTCTGGAACGCCGACGTCATGCGCAAGGCGCTGCTGGCCGACGACACCGAGCGCGCCCTGATCGCGGTGCCGCTCTACCACAAGAACGCGATGGCGGGCGCGGTGAAGCCGTTTCTGCTGTCCGGCGGCTCGCTGGTGATCCTGCCCGGCTTCGACGCGCTGGAGGTCATCCGCGCGATCGACCGCTTCAAGGTCACGTACCTCACCGGTGTGCCCGCGATGTACAAGATGATCCTCGCCGAGAAGGAGGCGCTCGGCCGCCACGACGTCACCAGCGTGCGCTACGCGGTGTGCGGATCGGCCGAGGTGCCCGAGGAGCTGCTGGACGAGTTCCGCCGCGTCTTCGGCGCGCCCATCGGCGAGAGCTACGGGCTCACCGAGGGCGGCCCGGTGCCGATCGTGAACTCGCGCTGGGGCCTCAAGAAGCGCAACTCGTGCGGGCTGGCGTTCCCGGGCTGCGACGTGCGCCTGGTGGACGAGGCCGACCGCGACGTGGGCGTGGACGAGGTCGGGGAGCTGGTCACCCGCAACCCGGGGCTCGCCAAGGGCTACTGGAAGCTGCCGGAGGCCACCGCGAAGAAGTTCCGCGGCGGCTGGCTCTACACGGGCGACCTCATGCGCCGCGACGCCGACGGCTACCACTACTTCGTCGGCCGCCGCGACGACATGATCAACGTGGCCGGCGAGAACGTCTACCCCAAGGAAGTGGAGGACATCCTGCTCCAGCATCCGAACCTGCGCGATGCCTGCGTGGTGCCGGCGCCCCACGACGTCAAGGGCGAGGTGCCGATCGCCTTCGTGGTCGAGCGCGAGCCGGGCCGGACCACCGAGGACGACGTGCGCCGCTTCTTCCTGGAGCGCGGGGCCCCGTACGCCCACCCTCGCAAGGTCGTGTTCCTGGACGCGCTGCCGCTGGGCGGCACCGGCAAGATCGACCGCACCGGGCTCAAGGCGCGGGCTCGCGAGACCGCCCCGTGAGCGGGCCCGCTCCGGGCACGCTGAGCTTCAGCCAATCGCCATTCATGCGGTTCCTGGGGCTCGAGATCATCCAGGCCGGGAAGGGGATGGTCGAGATCCGGCTGCCGTATCGCGAGGAGTTCCTGCGCACCGACGGCTCCGACTGGCTGCACGGCGGCGTGGTCAGCGCGCTGGCCGACATCGCCGGCGACTACGCGGTGATCACCGAGACCGCGCCGGGCGTGCCGACGATCGACATGCGGGTGGACTACCTGCGGCCGGCGCGCCGGGGCGATCTCACCGCGGTGGGCAAGACGGTGCGGGTCGGACGGACCGTCAGCGTGGCCGACGTCGAGATCCGGGACTCCATGGGCACGCTGGTCGCCGTCGGCCGTGCGTGCTACGCTTCGCCCCGTTCACCCACGGAGACACCATGAGCGCCCCGATGCCCCCCGACAACCTGAACGAGATCGGCGTCCTCAAGCGCCGCGAGATCGAGGCGCGGATCCTGATGCCGGTGCTGGAAGCCCTGGGATCCCAGTACGGCCGCGAGCAGGTGTTCGAGACCGCGCGCCGGGTGATCATCGACGTGGCGCGCGCCCAGGGCAAGGAGCTGGCCCAGCGCGTGGGCGGCGACAGCCTCGGCCACTTCGCGGGGGCGCTGGAG
>DATHSW010000066.1:0-5277 GCA_035463855.1 Candidatus Deferrimicrobiaceae bacterium
GCATCTTGAGCTGGCGCTTGAACGTCGCGATGTTGTTCGCCGTCGTCGCCGCGGGATGCTGCCCGGTCTCGATCGCGTGCTGCTCGGCCGGCAGGCCGAACGCGTCCCAGCCCATCGGGTGCAGCACGTCGTAGCCGTGCATGCGCCAGGCGCGCGCCAGGATGTCGGTGGCGGTGTACCCCTCGGGATGACCGACATGCAGACCGACGCCGGACGGGTAGGGGAACATGTCGAGGACGTAGCGCTTGGGTCGGCCGCTCCGGCGCGCGGCGCGGAACGTCCCGTGCTCGTCCCAGTAGCGCTGCCAGCGGGCCTCGATCTCGAGGTGGTCGTAGGCCATGTCTTGGCGGCTTCTGGTCAGTGGCCGAGCGCCTTGCGCAGGTCCTCACCCTGGGACTTCCACCACTGATGCAGGATCGTGATGTCGGTACCAACGGAGAAGTGCCGGACGCCCATGTCGAGGAAGTACTTCGCCTGATCGGCAGTGGCGATCTCGGCGCGGGGCGGCACGCCCATCTTGATGGCCGTCTCGAACACGCGGCGCTCCACCACTCGTAGCTCGGGCGAGTAGCGCTCGCCGGCTCGTCCGATGCCCATCGAGTAGTCGGAGCCGCCCCACTGCACCATGTCCACACCTTTGACGGCGAGGACCGCCTCGAGCGTATCGACCGTGCCCGGCTTCTCGATCATGATGGCCACGACGATGTCGCGCAGCGCCTGGACGTACTCCTTGGTGCCGCCGTAGCCCATGTAGGTGAAGCGACGGGTGGCCACGCCGTAGGTTCCTTTGTCCTCCGGGGTCTCCGCGCGAACGATGCGTACGCACTCCTGCACGTCGGCGGCGGAGCGACAGTCGGCGAAGAGGATGCTGTGGAAGCCGGACCCGATCGCCCGTTGCGCGAGGAAGCCCCGGGGCTCCTGGTCGACCTTGAGCTGCATCGACATGTTGTAGAGGTCCCCGGCTCGAGCGAGGTTGTCGAGGTCGTGCAGGTCGAAGGGGCCATACTCGCCGACGAACTCGACGTAGTCGTAGAGGCCCGTGTGCCCGATGGCTTCGACGACGGACGGCCACGTCGTGTGAATGTGAGTGGACAACGTGGGCTTGTTGGCCTTCAGGAGGTCGCGCAGCTTGTTGGGTCTCATGTCGTCTCTCCTATCGTTTCCATCCCAGCCAGTCACAGACGGCCCGGCCCATGACGAGCTCGAGGTCGGGGCCCTTCAGCCAGGGCAGCTCTTCCGTGAACAGCGTCACGCACTGACGCCACGGGCAGGGCATGCGCGTGATGTCGGTGCCCCAGAACCAGCGCGCGGGGCCGAAGGCGTCGTAGAGCCGGCGCAGGCTATCGTGGATGTCGCGAAACGGATAGGGCTGATCGGAGTAGCTCGGCGCGCCGGTCGCCTTCATCGCCACGTTGGGATATTTCGCGAGGGCGAGCACCTCCGCCAGATTCGCCCACCGCTCATTCGGGCTCGTGTCCCCCCTCGGGCGGCCGAGGTGGTCGAGGATCAGCTTGAGGTTCGGATGCCGCTGGGCGACGTCGGCGACCTTCGGCAGGAAGTTGGCCGCCATCATCGCGATCGGCAGGCCCGCCCGCTCCGCTGCCGGCCACAGCCAGTCGACCGTGCCGTCCGTCGGCCACTTGCTCTGCTCCGGCCCGATGAAGGTGAAGCGGCATCCGAGCATTCCCGGGCGCTGCTTCCACGTGTCGACCAGCGCGCGGCTCTCGGGCTTGTCGAGAGGGAAGTTGCCGAGGATCGCGAACCGGTCGGGATGCGCGCGGACGGCCTCCATGCAGAGCTCGTTCGCGTTCGGATCCCACGGCGTGTGCGGCGTGAGGATGGCGGCGTCGACACCGCCGGCGTCCATCTCGCTCAGGGCATCGTCTTTGAGATAGGCGGGGATCTGCCGGTGCCACGGGCTGGTGGGGTTGCCCGCATTCCAGAGATGAATCTGCGCGTCGACGATCAGCATGGTCGGCTCCTCATTCAGGAAAGGTCACGTCGCCGTAGGGATGAATGTCGAGATGTCGACGTTCCGGTAGGGCAGCGCCTCGCGCCAACGGGCCTCGATCTCGAGGTGGTCGTAGGTCATGTCCTGTTGTACCCCGTTGCGGTGGTGCCGTCTAGCATGCGCGCGCGCGCGGCAATCGCGCGAGCGGCGGATCGCACGTTCCGGGTGAGGACGAGATCGACCGGGACGCCAACCTTGAGGATGTCGAGATTGCATTCGCTGCCTGGTCCGCCGTACAACGGTTCGGACGTGCCGAGCGCAGGATGCGTTGGCTGCGCTGGCGTAACCCCTGTGCATCACGGAGGCGGGAGGTCGGTCATGACCGTGCGGCTGGAGTCGGTGACGTTCACGAGCGGCGACGGGGCGACGCGCGTCCCGTCGTACCTGGCCACCCCGGACCGCGACGGGCCCCATCCGGTCGTGTTGATTCTCCGGGGCGTGGCTGGACCGGACGACGGGTACACGGAGATTGCCCGGCGCCTCGCCGAGTGGGGCTATGTGGCGCTGGTACACGGCTGGAAGGTTCGCGGGGCCGACCCGACGGATGAGTCCGTGTACTCCGATCTGCAGGGAGCGATGTCCTTCCTGGGATCGGTCGGACAGGCTGATCTCAAGAGACTGGCCGTCTTCGGCTTCTGTCGCGGTGGGGTGCACGCGCTCATGGCGGCCCGAGCGCACCCGGAGATCCACGTGATCGTCGTCTTCCACGGCTTCGCCCTCCGGCCGGCGGGGGCTCAGCCAGGCGCCGAGCCCTACGACCTCGCCGGGGGCGTGAACGTCCCCATGCTGGTCCTGCACGGTACGGAGGACGAGCGGGCGCCCATGGCGGACATGCGTCGGATGGAGGCGCGGATGCGGGCCCTCGGCAAGGTCTGCACCTTCGTGTTCTACGACGCCGCCCGCCACGGCTTTGCCGTGCGCACCCACCCCGGCTATGTCGAGGATGCGGCGAAGCAGAGCTTCGACGAGGCCAAGCGCTTCCTGGCGAGATACTTGCCCGTTACTGGATAAGATTGACAGCGGCGCGGGCTGATGCACGCGTGAGAGGAGACGGGCACGAATGGCGACCGACCGACGACAGCAGATCCGGCTGAGCCCCGACGAGCAGGCCGCGTTCTTCCGGGAACGCAAGAAGGCCGCCCTGGCCACCATCGACAAGGACGGCTTCCCCCATGTCGTGGCCATGAACTACTTCGCGCGGGACGGCGCATTCTACATGACCTCGTACGGGAAGGCGCAGAAGGTCGTCAACATCCGCCGGAATCCCAAGGTGGCGTTGATGATCGAGGCCGGCGACGAGTACGCCGAGCTGCGGGGCGTGATGATCCGGGGGCGCTGCGAGGTCCTCGAGGACGAAACCAGCGTCAGGGCGGCGTTCGAGGCGCGGGCGGGGGCACAAGCGAGTGCGTCGCCGGTCCAGCCGGGAGCGCTGGCCAGCGCGCCGAAGCGCGTGGTGCTCAAGATCGTTCCGGAGAAGGTGGTCAGCTGGGACCACCGCAAGCTCGGCGGACGATACTGACCGGCGGACGGGAAGGAGAGCGTGGAGTGGCGATGTTGGAGGTTGGCAGCTTCTACGATGCTCTCGCTCCTTGGTACCACCTGGTGTACCAGGACTGGGAGGCCACCGTCGGGCGGCAGGGCCGCGCGCTGTCATCGCTCCTGGCCAGCGAGTGGGGTTCGCCGCCCCACCGCGTCCTCGACGCCGCGGTTGGCATCGGCACCCAGGCCCTCGGCCTGGCGGCGCAGGGCTTCCGGGTCACGGGCTCCGACATCTCTCTCGCCGCGGTCCAGCGCGCCGGTGAGGAAGCCGGACGTCGCGGACTTCGACTGGGCTGCTTGGTCGGAGACGTGAGGGCCCTTCCCGTCCGCTCGACGAGCTTCGATATTGTGCTGGCTTGTGACAATGCCCTCCCGCACCTACTGTCCGAGGACGACATCCGGTGTGCCTTCCAGGAGTGCCTGCGGTGCATTCGGCCTCGCGGCGGCTGCGTGATCTCGATGCGGGACTACGGCATACCTCCGTCGCCCGGGGCGGTCGAGACGCAGGACTATGGGGAGCGCATGTGGTCCGGGCGTCGGTGCCGCCTGGTGCAAACCCGCCGATGGCGAGGTGAGCTCTACGATGTGGCGTTTGAACTAGTGACGAATGACGAGACGAAGGAAGTCGTGGCTCGGACGCCCGAGACGACCTACTTTGCCATTGGGATAGAGCGTATGGCGGTCCTCATGGAGGAGGCGGGCTTCACGCGGGTGCGCCGCATCGACGGCTGCCTCTTCCAGCCCGTCCTCGTTGGCACGCGGTAGGTTTGCGGGGCCGTGTAGCATGCGGCTCTCCTCGCCTGGTTGATCACGCCTTGTTCGGAGACCAGCCATACGCCTTGGCGCAGGCACCGCCCATCAGCATTGCGCGTTCACTGTCGCTCAGGCGGTCGGTTTGGCGGAAGGCCTCGACGGCCTGTTCGTAGTTGACGACTGCGAAGGCGCGAGTCCAGTCGGTACCCCACAGGCAGCGTTCGAAACCCCAGGCGTCGAACACGCGGGCAAGGGGGTCCCAAATGTCGAGGAAAGGATACCGCTCGTGGGATAGCGTGCAGGCACCGCTGACCTTGATCACCGCGTTCCGGCGCCTGGCGAGGTCCAGCACCTTCGGCAGATCGGCCCAGGGCTGCGGCGCGGCGGGCGGCGTTCGGGGCTGCATGATGGCGAGGTGGTCGATGATGAATCGCGTGTCGGGGTGGCGGTCGATGAGCGCCGCGCCCGCGTCCACGTTGCCCCAGCACAGCATGTTGACCGGGAAGTCGTGCCGAACGGCTGCCCGCAGGATCCGGTCGAGGCCCGGGTCGTTTGGCTCGCGCCCCGCTTCTTTCGTCATCATGATCCGGATGCCGACTGTGCCCGGCGTCCTCTTCCAGTCGGCGATGACATCGGCTACCGCCGGATCATCGGGATCGACTGGCTTGACGAGGGCGAACCGGCCGGGATGAGCCCGGTGCACTTCGACGGCATAGCTCGCGTCGTAGCGGTACATGGCAAAGGCGGAGATGAAGATCGCGCCATCCACGCCGACCTTGTCCATCGCCGCCACCATCTCGTCGCCGGTGACGTGATCGGGCCAGTTCGGCACCGCGTGCCACGGCCGCTTGGGGGAGTTCGCCTCATAGGCGTGGACCTGGGAATCGATGATCGTCACCGCGGCTGCTCCTCTTCTCTGCCGGCCGAGTTTGAGTGTCACCGCAGGCTCGTGTCTAGGGGGCAATCGCAGATGA
>DATHSW010000067.1:0-53721 GCA_035463855.1 Candidatus Deferrimicrobiaceae bacterium
AACGGGTGACCCGACCCACCCGCCACCCACCGGCCCCCGCCGTCCCCTCCCGACCGTTGGTTGGTTTGACTGCGAACAGCTCGAGGGTGCGTAGAATCTTAGACGGGTTCGGTAGGCCCGGAAGTGATGGCGACGACGAGGGCGCCGGTAGGGCTCGTGACGGTGTGGACGCAGCCCGGCGGTCTCCGGGCGTAGTTGCCGGCGGTGCAGACGCCGGTGTCGTCGGCGACCGCGCCCTCCAGGACGTAGATCTGCTCGTCGCCGATGTGGCGGTGACGCGGGATCGTGGCGCCGGGCTCGTAGCGCATCAGGATGGCCTTGTGCGGGCCCTCTTCCCACAGGACCTTCCAGAAGACGCCGGGACGGCGCTCCACCCAGGGCACGGTGCTGGTGGTCACGAAGAGGCTGACGGGCGGGGTGGTCACGGGAGCGATCTCCGGTCTAGCGGCCGGCGTCGCGCAGGGCCTGCTCGATGGCCGCGCGGAACTCGTCGAGGGGCAGGGCGCCCTCGATCTTCCGCTGGTTGATGAAGAACGTGGGGGTCGCGCGCACGCCCGCCGCGCTGCCCTCGCGCTGGTCGGCCAGGACTGCGTCCCGGAATCGCCCGCCGTCCAGACACTCGGTGAACGGCCCCACGTCGAGCCCGAGGCGCCGGGCGTAGCCGATCAGATCGTCGCGGGAGAAGGCGGGCTGGGCGACGAAGAGCAGGTCGTGGTACTCCCAGTACCGGCCCTGGGCGCCCGCGCAGCGCGCCGCGTTCGCGGCGGGCACCGCGTTGGGGTGGGAGCGGAGGGGGAAGTCCTTGACCACGAGCCGCACCGTGTCGGGGAACTCGCCCTGCAGCCGGTCGAGCACCTCCTGCGCGCGCTTGCAGTACGGGCACTCGTAGTCGCTCCACTCGAAGATCGTGACCTTCGCTCCCGCCGGGCCCCGCGTCATGGCGGGGTCCACCGTGAAGCGGGGGGCCTCCTGCGCGGTCGCCGCGGCGGCCCACGCGGCGGCCAGGAGGCCGGCCGCCACCCGGAGGGTGTAGACTCGGAGCCGGGCCATGGGATTCCTGCTCCGGATCATCGTGTACACGCTGGCCCTCTTGCTGGCCGCGCACGTGGTGCCGGGCATCCGGCTCGACGGGCTCGTGTCGGCGCTGGTGGCGGGCCTGCTGCTGGGGCTGGTCAACGCGATCGTGCGGCCGATCCTGGTCGTGCTGACGTTCCCGATCACGCTCCTGACCCTGGGCCTCTTCCTGCTGGTCCTCAACGCCTTCTGCCTCTGGCTCGTCTCGGTCTTCGTCACCGGATTCCACGTGGACGGCTTCTGGCCCGCGTTCTGGGGCGCGCTGCTCGTGAGCATCGTGAGCTGGGTCCTCACCGCGCTGATCAGCGACAGCGGCCGGGTGCGGGTGATCGGCCGCCGCGACTAGGCGGCGCGGTCGGACTCGATCGACGTGATGATGTAGGTCCCGCTCTTGGCGTCCCGCTCCAGGGTCAGGATCTTCTGCTTGGCCGCCTCCTCCAGGAGCTTCGAGAAGGTCGAGTAGCCGTAGTAGGACTCATTGAACGCGGGGTTCTTGCGGATCATGGTCTGCTTGACCATGGAGCCCCACAGCGTGTCCTTGTTCTCGCGCTGGAGCGCCTGGATGGCCTCGATGAGCTGCGCGAATGCCTCCGCCTTCTTCTCGGGCAGCCCGCGCAGGGCGGTCGTCTTCTTGGACTCGCGGATGAGATCCTCGTAGAAGATGAACTCGTCGCAGTTGCCCACCAGCAGCTCGGACGAGGACGACTTCACCCCGAGCCCGATCACGTAGCGGTCGTTCTCCCGGAGCTTGGAGACGAGCGGGGAGAAGTCGGAGTCGCCCGAGACCAGGGCGAAGCTGTCCACGTGGGTCTTGGCGTAGGCCAGGTCCATCGCGTCCACCACCATCCGGATGTCGGCGGAGTTCTTGCCGCTGTAGCGGCTCTGGGGCACGTCGATCAGCTCGATCGCGTGCTCGTGAAAGGGCCGCTTGTACTCCGCGTAGCGGTTCCAGTCCGCATAGGCCCGCTTGACCATGATCTTGCCCTTCTCGACCAGCCGCTCGAGCACCAGCTTGATCTCGAACTGCTTGTACTGCGCTTCCTTGACGCCGCGGACGATGTTCTCGAAGTCCATGAACATCGCCAGCTTCCGGTCGTCACTCATGCCTTGCCATCCTCCCGCATCCTGGGGCGTTCCGGCGCCGGTGCTGCAGGGCGGGCCCGTGCCCACCCTCTCGCCGATCTTCATTATAGGCCCACCGGCGGCCTACATTTGACAGGGGCGTGACATCGCCCGCCGGCCGTCGCCTAGACTGGGGGCCGGAGGTGGCCGATGACACCGATGCGAGCGCTTGGATTGGGGATCGGGCTGATCGTTGCCGTGACCGGGCCGGTCGAGGCGGCCGGGCGCCTGGTCGCGGTGGGGCAGGCCGCGCCGGAGATCACCGGCGGGCCCTGGATCAACAGCGAGCCGCTCTCGCTCGCCGGCCTCCGCGGGCGGGTGGTGCTGGTGGAGTTCTGGACCTACGGCTGATACAACTGCAAGAACGTGATCCCGCAGTTGCGGGACTGGCACGCGCAGTACGGCAAGCGGGGCCTCACGATCGTGGGGGTGCACTCGCCCGAGTTCTTCTGGGAGAAGCCGGTCGAGAAGGTCGCGGCCGCCGCGAAGGAGCTGGGGGTGAAGTACCCGGTCGTGCAGGACAATGACTTCGCGATCTGGCACCGCTACCGCAACTGGGCGTGGCCGGCCGCGGTGATCGTGGACAAGAAGGGCATCGTGCGGCTCACCCACGTCGGGGAGGGGGCCTACACCGAGATGGAGCAGCTGATCCAGCGCCTCCTGCTCGAGCCGTAGGTGGGCGCGCGCCCGGCCCCCCTCCTGATCTTCGGCGCGGTCCTCGCCGCCGCCGTCGTCCTCGCCGCGCTCGGCTATCTCTCGCTCCGGCGCTGGGAGGTCGCGGCGGAGCGGCAGCTCCGCGAACAGGCGCGCGACACCGCGGTGATGGCGGCCGAGAAGGTGGAGATGGCGGTGATCCGGGCCGAGCAGGACGGCATCGCCTCGCTGCAGGCGATCGCGGCCGCCTCCGACTTCGGCCCGGCGTCGGTCGAGGCCTGGAGAGCCCGGCACCCCCTGTTCGGCGCGGTCTATCTCTGCGACCGTGGCGGCCGGGTGCTCTATCCGGTCCGGTGGTCGCGGGACGATGCCGAGGTCATCGCGGCCCTGCGCGCCGAGATCTCCGAGCGGCTGTGGGGCGGGGGCGGGCGGCGCCGCCTGGAGGCCCGCGGCCAGGTGATCCTGGCCGCGGTGATCCTCGGCTCCCCCCGGGGCCCCTTGCTGGTCGGGCTCCGGCGCGACGACCAGGCGTTCCACCGCGAAGTCCTCGAGAGGACGCTCGGCGGGGCCGCCGAGGGCAAGGGGGCGCTGGCCATCCTCGACGGCAGCGGCCGGGCGGTCTTCACCTCGCAGCCGCTCGACCGCGCCGCCCCGGTGCTCACGGTGCCCTTCGGGGAGGCGCTGCCCGCCTGGCGGGTCGCCCTCTACCAGCCGGCGGGGCTCTCTCCGCGGGACATGGTGCGCCGCCAGACGATGATTTTCATGAGCGCGTTCGCGCTGCTGCTGATGGTGATCGCGGCCGGTCTCGTGGCGACCTACCGCCTGGTGCGCCGCGAGTCGGAGATCGCGCGGCTCAAGTCCGACTTCGTGGCCAACGTCTCCCACGATCTCAAGACCCCGCTCGCCCTGATCCGCATGTTCGCGGAGACGCTCGAGATGGACCGGGTGCCCGACGAGCGCCGCCGCCGCGAGTACTACGGGGTCCTCACGCGGGAGAGCGAGCGGCTCAGCCGGCTGATCGACAACGTGCTCGACTTCTCCCGGATCGAGAGCGGCCGCCAGCGCTACCAGATCGCTCCCGGTCCGATCGAGCCGATCGTCCACGAGGTGGTGGAGAGCTTCCGCCACCCGCTGCGGCAGCAGGGCTTCACGGTGGAGGTGGCGGTCGAGCCGGACCTGCCGGACGTGCCCCTGGACCCGGACGCCGTGAAGCAGGCGCTCGCCAACCTGGTGGAGAATGCCATGAAGTACTCCGCCGACCGCCGGCACATCCGGGTGGCCGCGCGCCGGGAGGGGGCCGGCGTCGTGGTGGAGGTGGCGGACGAGGGCATCGGCATCCCGGTTCCCGAGCGGGAGCGAATCTTCGAGAAGTTCTATCGCATCGGACAGAGCGAGACGCAGGGGCGGCGGGGGAGCGGGGTCGGGCTGGCCCTGGTGAAGCACATCGTGGAGGCCCACCGCGGGCGCGTCACGGTGGACGGCCGGCCGGGCGAGGGCAGCTGCTTCACGCTCCATCTCCCCGGCGCGAGGTGACATGCCGCGCATCCTGATCGTGGACGACGAGCCCGAGATGCTGCGCGGGCTGGAGGACAACCTCCAGTTCGAGGGCTACCAGACCGTCACCGCGGGCGATGGCAAGAAGGGGCTGGCCCTGGCGCTCTCGGAGGCGCCGGACCTGATCCTGCTCGACGTCATGATGCCGGGAATGAGCGGCTGGGATCTCTGCCGCGAGCTCAGGCAGCGGGGGCTCGACGTGCCGGTGATCATGCTGACCGCCCGGGGGGCGGAAGTGGACCGGGTGCTGGGGCTCGAGCTGGGGGCGGACGACTACGTCACCAAGCCCTTCAGCCTGCGGGAGCTGATGGCGCGCATCCGCGCGGTGCTCCGCCGGCCCGGGCCCCGCCAGAAGTTCGAGGAGTTCGCGTTCGGCCGCGTGCGCGTGCACCTGCGGGCGCGCCAGGCCTTCAAGGGAGGCCGCGAGGTGCGGCTCACCCGGAAGGAGTTCGACCTGCTCCGCTACCTGGTGGAGCACCCGGGCGAGGTCATCACCCGGGACCGGCTGCTGGACGAGGTCTGGGGCTACGAGCGGTTCCCGACCACGCGGACGGTGGACACGCACATCCTGAGGCTGCGGCAGAAATTCGAGGACGACCCGGAGCGGCCGGTGCACATCCTCACCGCGCACGGTCAGGGCTACCGGTTCGTCGCCGAGAGGAATCCCTCATGAGCGAGATGGCGGACGAGCTGGCCCGGCGCACGCCGCCCGGCCAGGTGCTGACCCGGAAATGGCCCGTGCTCACCTACGGACTCACCCCGCGCTTCGATCCCCGGACGTGGTCGTTCCGGTGCTTCGGCCTCGTGGAGGAGGAGGTGCGCTTCACGTGGGACGAGTTTCTCGCCCTTCCCCGCACCGAGGTCACCTGCGACATCCACTGCGTCACGCGCTGGTCGCGTCTCGACAATCGCTTCGAGGGCGTGCACATCCGCGAGATCATGCGGCGCGTCCGGCTCAAGCCGGAGGCCCGGTACGTGCTGATCCACGCCGACCCGGACTACACCACGAACCTGCCGCTCGCGGACCTGCTGCAGGACGACGTGCTGCTGGCCCTCAAGCACGACGGGCGGGACCTCGCGCCGGATCACGGCGGCCCGCTGCGCCTGGTGGTGCCCAAGCTCTACTTCTGGAAGAGCGCCAAGTGGCTCCGCGGCCTCGAGTTCCTCGACGTGAACCCGCCGGGTTTCTGGGAGGTCAACGGCTATCACATGCGCGCCGATCCCTGGGCCGAGGAGCGCTACTCCGACCAGGAGACCGACGCGATGCAGAAGATGCGGGCGGAGGCCGCCCGCAAGCTCCGCGCCCGCTAGGGTGAGGGGGCTAGGCGTCGAGAAACGCGCGCACGTGCCTCACGAAGTCGTCGGGCCGGTCGGCGGGCACGGTGTGCCCGGCGCCGGGAATCTCCACCAGGCGCCCGTCGGGCAGCCGGCCGGTCATCTTCTTGGCCACCTCGGGCGAGAGGAAGTCGCTCTCCGCGCCGCGCACGACCAGCGTCGGGCAGGGGATGCGCGGCAGCGGCTCCCACAGGTCCACCACGTCGCGCCGGCCCGCCCGCATCATGTCGCGCAGCCCCTTGGCGTACTTCCAGGTCAGCTCGCCGTCCGGGAGCCGCTTGAGCCCGTGACGCACGCGCTGCCGGAGCAGCTCGAGATCCTGCAGCGGGTTGGCGCGGCGGATGTACTCGATCGCCCACTCCTCGCTCTCGATCCGCTCGGGCGACCGCGACATCATGTCGCGCACCCGCTGCAGGCCCGCGAGCGCGATGTCGGGACCGATGTCCACGATGACCAGGCGGTCGAGCCGGGCCGCATGGGCGGCCGCGTACTGGATCGCGATGCGCCCGCCCATCGAGTGCCCCAGCAGGGCGAAGCGGTCGAGCTGGAGGCTTCCCACGAAGGCGGCCACGTCGTCGGCCATGGTGGCGACCCGGTAGTCGTCGTCGGGCGCGGGGTCGCTGTCGCCGTGGCCCCGCTGGTCGAGCGCGAGCACGCGCCGGCCGGGCACGAGGCGCTCGGCCAGATGGTCCCACACGCGCGCGTGGCCGGTGATGCCGTGGAGGAGGACGACCGGCGAGGCGTCGGCGGGCCCCCAGTCGAGATAGTGCAGCGTGAGGCCGTTGAGCCGGATGGTGCGCTCGGTGAAGGACATGACCGGGGCAGTCTAGTCCGCGAGGGCCCGGCGGTCAATCTCGCCCGGCTTGCCTACGCGGGAGCCCTGACGTTAGAGTGAGCTACCGTTCACCCGGCCCTCCCCCCTCTGGGGAGAGGGCGAAGAGAGACTGACATGGCGACGTACGCGATCACCGACGTGGCGATCATCCTCAAGCCGGAGGACGACGTGGCCATCGCTAAGAAGGAGCTCCCGGCGGGTACCGTCCTCGAGGACGCGCACGGCCGCATCGAGGTGAGGCAGGACATCCGGCCCGGCCACAAGGTGGCCCGGCGCGCGCGGCGGATCGGCGAACCGGTGCGCCGCTACGGGCAGCCCATCGGCTTCGCGACCGCCGATATCGCGGTGGGCGATCACGTCCACACCCAGAACGTGGCGGTGGGCGACCGGCACCAGGAGTACGAGATCGGCACCGACGTGCAGCCGGTGGCCTTCTACCCCCCGGATCAGATGCGCTACTTCGACGGCTATCTTCGAGAAGACGGCCGGGTCGGCACGCGCAACTACGTGGCGGTGATCTCGGGGGTCAACTGCTCGGCGAGCGTGAGCCAGTTCGTCAAAGACCGCTTCCGGGACGTCCAGAAGGACTACCCGGGCATCGACGGGGTGCTCGCGATCACCCACAAGTCGGGCTGCGGCACCAAGCTGTTCGGCGAGGACCACCAGGCCCTGCAGCGCGTGCTGGCCGGCTACGCGAAGCACCCGAACATCGCGGCCTACATCCTGATCGGGCTCGGCTGCGAGGTGAACCAGGCCGCGGTGATGGTGGACCGGCAGCGCATGGCCGCGCCCGGGCACCCGGAGCGCAAGCCCTTCGTCGTCAACATCCAGGAGGCGGGCGGCATCCGCAAGACGGTGGAAGCGGCGTCCCGCGAGGTGGCCAAGCTCCTGCCGCTCGCCAACGCGGCCCGGCGCACCAGGCAGCCGGTGTCCGAGATCACGCTCGCCACGAACTGCGGCGGCTCCGACGGCGCCTCCGGCATCACCGCGAATCCCGCGCTCGGCTGGGCGGTGGACGAGCTGGTGCGCTACGGCGGCACCGGCGTGCTCGCGGAGACCCCCGAGATCTACGGCGCCGAGCACCTGCTGATCCGGCGCGCGATCAACGAGGGCGTGGCCAAGAAGCTGATCGACCGCTACAAGTGGTGGGAGTGGTACTGCCGCGGCATCGAGGCGATGGACAACAACCCCGCGCCCGGCAACAAGGCGGGTGGGATCACCACCGTCTATGAGAAGTCGCTGGGCGGTGTCACCAAGGGCGGCACCACCCCCATGATGGACGTCTTCCAGTACGGCGAGCCCATCACCACGCGGGGCTTCGTCTTCATGGACACGCCGGGACACGATCCGGTGTCCATCACCGGGCTCGTCGCCGGCGGCTGCAACCTGATCTGCTTCACCACCGGCCGCGGCTCGGTGTTCGGCTGCAAGCCGGTGCCCTCCATCAAGCTGGCGACCAACAGCCTCATGTACCGGCACATGGAAGAGGACATGGACGTCAACTGCGGCGTGATCCTCGAGGGCACGCCGCTGCCCGACGTCGGGCGGCAGATCTTCGAGGAGATCGTGGCGGTCGCCTCGGGCAAGCGCAGCAAGAGCGAGCTCTCCGGCGTGGGCGAGGAGGAGTTCGCGCCCTGGATCATCGGGCCCGTGATGTAGGGCGAGGGGCCGCCGTGGCCGGGTGAGGTGAGCCGGAGGCGAGCCGAGCGGATATGAGGAGTAGAGGGTAAGGGGGAAGAGCGGGGAGAGCCGATGCCAAACCCGGGAATGTATCGCGGTGACCGGCGCCGCAAGGAAGATCAGCGCAAGGCCAAGCTGGAGGCCAAGAAGGCGCGCAAGGCCGAGCGGCGCGAGAGCGGAACGACCGGCCCCGAGATCGCGGACCAAGCCGAGCCGGGCGGCGGCGCGGTCACCGAGTTCGTCTGGTTCTCGCCGAGCAAGGGCCGGACCCTGACGACGAGCAGCAAGGCCGCCCCGCTGGTGGAGGGGATCGACGACTGGATGCTGCTGAGCGAGCCGCCGGCCGGGGGCTAGCCGCGCGCCGGATCGGAGGCGGCGACGGTCCCCGGCCGGGGAGCCCGCGCCGCGGGCTGGCCGGCGAGCTGCGCGCCCCGGAAGAACGCGGTCCAGAAGCCGTCGGTCACCGGCCGGACCGGCCGGTCCGCGAAATGCTGAACGCGGAAGCCGGCGCGGGCGCGCACGATGAAGCTGTAGAAGGACACGAGTCCGCCCGAGGCGAACTTGCCGTTGAAGGCGATGTCGAGCGGCAGGTGCAGCAGCATCCCGAACACCCAGCCCCACAGCCACTCGACGCCGGTGAGCCACGCGACGCCGGCCAGCAGCACCAGCAGCTCGTAGGAATGCAGGACGAGCACCGCCCGCCGCACCCGGCCGCCGAGGTAGTACCGCAGGAAGCTCGCGGGACGGAGGTCGCGCTGGCGCTCGAAGAGCACGTAGTCCACCACGTGATCGACGTCGATCAGGAAGCCGCCGGCGGCGAGCCCCACGGTGAGCGCGACGCTGTCGGTGGCCGCATAGGCTCCCGCGCACGCGATCGCGGTGGTGACGAGATGGCCTCCGGGGCTCACGGCACCTCCGCTAGCGAGCGAACGGGTTGCGGGGACGCCGGATGGGGACCGGGACGGGCCGCCGGGCGGGGAACGGCCACGGCAGCGGCACGCTATCGATCAGGTCCAGCAGGCGAAGCCCGAGCCGCTTCAACATGTCTCTCACGGGGAGCAACTCCGGTGCCAGGGCCTGCGTGCCGGAAGTGATTGAAATATCGACATTGGCTGGATGCGATGTCTGGACCGGTGGGCCAAAACAGGGAGTCGTGAGGACCAAAATGGGGAGAACAGGGGCATGAGCCGGCGGCCGAGGACCATCGTGACCGGTTTCGACGAGATCGTGCGATCCGACCCATCCGTCTGGGAGGTCCAGACCTCGGGCGCGGGGCCCCAGGGCCGGCTGCCGTTGACCGCGGAGATGCTCCTCGAGGGCCCCAGCGGCGACGTCTTCGGCCTCACCCAGAACGCGGGTATGGGCTGGGATCCGCGCGAGCTCGGGCGCCCGCAGTTCCTGATGCTCTCCACCCAGGGCGGCATTCGCGCGGCGGACGGCCACCCGATCGCGCTCGGCTACCACACCGGGCACTGGGAGATCGGCCTCCTCATGCAGGCGGCCGCGGAGGAGCTGGCCGCGCTGGGCGGCCTGCCGTTTGCCGGGTTCTGCTCGGACCCGTGCGACGGCCGCACCCAGGGCACGCCCGGGATGATGGACAGCCTCGCCTATCGGAACGACGCGGCGGTGGTGCTCCGGCGCCTGGCCCGCTCACTCCCCACGCGCCGGGGCGTGCTCGGAGTGGCGACCTGCGACAAGGGGCTCCCCGCCATGATGATGGCGCTGGCCGCGCTGCGCGATCTGCCCTGCGTGCTGGTGCCGGGCGGCGTAACCCTGCCGCCCGCGGACGGCGAGGACGCGGGCACCGTGCAGTCCATCGGGGCCCGCTTCGCGCACGGCGAGCTCTCGCTGGAGCGGGCGGCGGACCTGGGCTGCCGCGCCTGCGGCTCGCCCGGCGGTGGCTGCCAGTTCCTCGGGACCGCCGCCACATCCCAGGTCGTCGGGGAGGCGCTCGGGCTCTCGCTGCCGCACACCGCGCTGGCCCCCTCGGGGCAGCCGGTATGGCTGGACATGGCCCGCCGCTCGGCGCGCGCGCTGGTCGCCCTCGACGCGCGGGGGCTCGCCATCCGCGACATCGTCACGGATGCCGCGGTGCGGAACGCGATGATGGTGCACGCGGCGGTCGGCGGCTCCACCAATCTGCTGCTGCACCTCACCGCGGTCGCGCACGCCGCCGGGCTCCGGCGCCCGGTGGTGCAGGACTGGATCGAGGTGAACCGCCAGGTGCCGCGCCTGGTGGACGTGCTGCCCAACGGCCCCCGGAACCACCCGACGGTGCGGGTCTTCCTCGCCGGCGGCGTGCCCGAGGTGATGCTCCACCTGAGGCGCCGCGGGCTGCTGGACGAGAGCTGCCTCACCGTGACCGGAGAGCCGCTGGGGCGGGCGCTCGACTGGTGGGAGGGCTCGGAGCGGCGCACGGCGCTACGCGAGCGGCTGCGGACGCAGGACGGCGTGGACCCGGACGACGTCATCATGGACCCGGAGCGGGCGCGCGTCCTCGGGCTCACCAGCACCGTGACCTTCCCCCGCGGCAACCTGGCCCCGGACGGCGCGGTCATCAAGAGCACCGCGATCGACCCCTCGGTGGTGGACAGCGACGGGGTCTACCGCAAGGTCGGGCCCGCCCGCGTGTTCACCACCGAGCGCGCGGCGATCGCGGCCATCAAGAGCACGGGCCCCGAGCGGATCAAGCCGGGCGACGTGCTGGTGCTGATCTGCCGCGGCCCGCTCGGCGCGGGCATGGAGGAGATCTACCAGATCACCTCGGCGCTCAAGCACCTTTCCTGGGGCAAGCAGGTGGCGGTGCTGACCGACGCGCGCTTCTCCGGCGTCTCCACCGGGGCGTGTATCGGCCACATCGGACCGGAGGCGCTGGCCGGCGGGCCCATCGGCCGGCTGCGGGAGGGTGATCTCGTGCAGATCGTGGTGGATCGCTTGCGCCTTCAGGGCAGCGTGGATCTGGTCGGCGCCGAGGGCAAGACCTTCGGGCCGGAGGAGGGCGCGCGGGTCCTGGCGGCCCGCCCACCGCGGCCGGACCTGGCGCCCGACCCGGGGCTGCCCGATGACACGCGGCTCTGGGCCGCGCTGCAGCAGGCCGGTGGCGGCGCCTGGGGTGGCTGCGTCTACGACGTCGACGCCATCGTCGCACGCCTGAGCGAAGTCAAGACTGGGTCACGGTGACGACGAGGCCGATCGACGCCAGGATGTTGCCGACCCGCACGCACTCGGTCTCGGATCCCACCTTGACCACCGCCTTGCCGGTATTGTGCACCTGCCAGGCCAGCTCCCAGCCGCGCGCCTCGGAGCAGGCGATCGCCTTCATGAGTTGCTTCACCACTTCCTCGAAGGTGTGGCAGTCGCAGTTGTGAAGCACGGTCATCCACGGCGGCGCGACCGCGACGTCGGTCGCCTCGAGGTCCTCGACCTGCGGGCTCTCGGTGGTGCTCATGGATCCGCTCGGCCGATGACGCCAGTCGACCGAAGGCGGGTGATGGTGCCGTCGCTGTAGCTGAGGATCTCGCGCAGGATTTCCTCGGTGTGCTCGCCGAGCCGCGGCGCCCGCGCCGGCTGGCGGATCTCGCCCTCGGTGCGGATCGGACTGCGCACTTCCCGCAGGGCCCCGAAATCGGGGTGCTCCACCTCCACGATCATGTCCCGCGCCAGGAGCTGCGGGTCGGCCAGGGCCTGGCGCACGTCGTTGACCGGCGCGCAGGGCACGCGGCCCCGCAGGCGGTCGAGCCACTCCCCGGTGGGGCGGGTGGCGAAGCGGGCCTGCAGGAGCGGCAGCAGCGCGTCCCGGTTCGCGAACCGGTCGGCGAAGCTGCGGAAGCGCGCGTCCTCGGCCAGCTCGGGGGCGCCGAGGGTCTCCACCAGGTCGCGCCAGAACTTGTCCTTGTTGCAGAAGACCACGATCCAGCCGTCGCGGGTGGGGAAGTTCTGAGCGGGCACGATCGTCTGGTGCGCCGAGTTGCGGGTGCGCTCCGCGATCCAGTCGCGGTTGAGCGTCCACACCGCGAAGTAGGACAGCATGCTCACCGCGGTGTCGAGCAACGAGACGTCCACGTCCCGGCCCACCCCGGTGCGCCTGGCGTCGAAGAGCCCGACCATCAGGCCGACCATGGCCGCGTAGCCTCCCGCGAAGTCGATCACCGAGACGCCGCACTTGCCCGGGGGGCCGTCGGGCTCGCCGGTGACCGCCATGTAGCCCGCGTACCCCTGGATCAGGTAGTCGAAGGCGGGCTCGGCGGCCCGCGGCCCGGTGCGCCCGTAGCCGGTGAGCGAGCAGCAGACCACCCGGGGGTTGATCTCCTTCAGCGCGTCGTAGGTCAGGCCGAGCTTGTCGGGCAGGTCGCCGCGCGCGTTGTTGAAGACCGCGTCCGACACGCGCACCAGATCGTGGAAGACCGCCTGCCCGTCGGGATGGCGCAGGTTGAGCGACACCGAGCGCTTGCCGCGGTTGAAGGACTGGAAGTAGGGCGAGTCGGCCTCGCCCTGGAACGGCGGCACGTAGCGGGCGCTGTCGCCACCCACGCCGGGATCCTCGATCTTGATGATGTCGGCGCCCAGATCGGCGAGCATCTGGGTGCCGAAGGGCCCGGCCCCGAACTGCGACACGGCCAGGATGCGGAGTCCGTCGAGCGGCGGCCGGGTCATGTCAGTAGGGGAGTCGGCCCTCGCCGAGGGTCGCGTGACCCTTCCGGGGGACGAGGACCTTTCGGACATAGGAGCACACCACTTCGCCGCGCTGGTTGATGCCCTGGGTGGCGACGGTGACGATGCCGCGGTCGCCCTGGCTCGACTCCCGGAGCGCGAGCACGCGGCTCCGGGCGTAGAGGGTGTCGCCGATGAAGGTCGGCTTCTCGTGCTTCAACTCGTTCACCTCGAGGTTCGCGATCGCGCGGCCCGAGATGTCGGCCACCGTCATGCCGATGACCACGCTGTAGACCAGCGGGCCCAGGACCACGCGCTGCTTGTGCTGGGTGTGGGTCTGGGCGTAGTGGGCGTCGGAGTGGAGCGGATGCTGGTTCATGGTGAGCAGCGCGAACCACGTGCAGTCCGCCTCGGTGATGGTGCGGCCGGGCCAGTGGGTGAACTCCTGGCCGACCGTGAACTCCTCGTAGTAGCGGCCGTAGCTCACGGCGGCGGCGCCTCGAGCCGCCGCGCGGCCAGCCGCCGGCGCTCGCCGGCCTGATCGCGCGGGCCCAGGAGCAGGCCGGCCGCGTCCCGGTAGTAGCGCTCGACCGGGAACTCGCTCGTGTAACCGTAGCCGCCGTGGATGCGCATGGCCTCGAGCGTGACCATGTACGCGGTCTCCCCCGCGGCAAGCCGTGCCATCGCCGCGCCCGCGTCGTCGCGCGCGTCGGCATCGAGCCGCTCCGCCGCGCGCCCGGTCAAGAGCCGCGCCGCGGTGATCGCGGTGGCCATGTCGGCCAGCTTGAGCTGCACCGCCTGGTGCTGACAGATGGGCCGTCCGAAGGCGGAGCGCTGCTGCGAGTAGCGCAGCGCGGCCTCGAAGGCGGCCTGGGCCAGGCCCACCGCGGTGGCGGCGGCGCCCACGTTGGTCACGGCCTCGAGCAGCGCCTCGCCACCTTCGCGCAGGGCCGCCGCCGCGTCCAGCCGCGCGCCCACCAGGACGACGTCGGCCGCGCCCAGGCCGCGGAGGCCGATGGTCTCGGAGGCCAGGCCGACCGTGAGCCCGGCCCGGTCCGCCTCCACCGCGAAGCAGCGGGTCCCGCCGTCCTCGAGCGCGGCGTTCACCAGGAATCGCTTGGCGCGCCCCGCGTTCGGCACCACCGGCGCGGCTCCGGTGAGGACCCAGCCCGGGCCGGCGCGCCGGGCCCCGATCGAGGCGCCGACGACCGGCGCGGTCCATTGCTCGCCCCGCGTCATGGGCGGCAGCAGGCGCTCGCGGGTGTCACGCGAGGTGCTGCGGGTGACCGCGAGCGTCGCCGCGAGCTGGGCGGAGAGCCAGGTGGCGAGCGTGGCCGAGCCGCGGGCCACTTCCTCCACGATCATCGCGGTGGTGTGCAGGGGGAGGCCGAGCCCGCCGTGCTCCGGATCGGCCAGCGCCCCGAAGATGCCCAGCTCGGCGAGCTGCCTGACCAGAGGGCCGGGATCGCGGCGGCCGAGGTCGTGCTCGGCGGCCACCGGGATCACGTCCTTCTCGACCGCCTGCCGCACCGCCAGCACGAGCTGCCGGTGGTCCTCCGGAAGGTCCTCGCGCGAGGTCAGCGGGCCCGACCGCTCGCCGTACCGCTCGAGCAGGTTCCGGCAGATGATGAGCCGCTGGATCTCGTTGGTGCCCTCGCCGATGATCATGAGCGGCGCGTCGCGATAGAGCCGCTCCACGAGGCCGGAGGCGAGCTGGGCCCGCACCCCCTCGATCTTCATCGCCTCCACCGCGACCGCCTGGGCCGCCTCGGAGGCGTGCAGCTTGGCCATGCCGGCCTCGAGATCGCACCGGTCGCCGCGATCCTTCATGGCCGCGGCCCAGTAGGTGATCAGGCGGGCCGACTCCACGCGGGTGGCGATGTCGACGAGGGCGGCGGGCGGCTCCGGCAGCGCGCGGGCCGCGCGGGTCGCCTCGTCGAGGCCGGCCTGCGCGACCCCCACCGCGCGCGCCGCGATGTTGATGCGGCCGGTCTCGAGCCCGGACATGACGTGCTTGAAGCCGCGGCCCTCCACGCCGCCCACCAGGTTCGCGGCCGGGCAGGGGAAGCCGTCGAACACCAGCTCCGCGGTGTCCACGCCCTTGTAGCCGAGCTTGGCGATGGACTTGGCGACTTCGAGGCCCGGGGCGCCCTTCTCGACGATGAAGCAGGACATGCCGCGATGACGCGGGGAGGCGCCCGGGTCCGTCAGGGCCAGCAGCGCGAAGGTGTTGCCCTCCCGCCCGTTGGTCACGAACATCTTGGAGCCGGAGAGCAGGTAGCGGTCGCCCTCGCGCCGGGCCACCGTGCGGAGGGCCTGCACGTCCGAGCCGGCATGGGGCTCGGTGAGGCAGAGCCCGCCCCGGGCCTGGCCGCTGGCGAAGCGCGGGAGCAGGCGCAGCCGCTGCTCCTCGGTGCCGTGGTGCAGCACGATGAGCGCGGCCATCGTGTGGCTGTTGATGACGCCGGCCAGGGACATGAAGCCCCGGCAGAGCTCCTCGATGATCCGCGCGTAGGTCGTGACGTCGAGGCCGAGGCCGCCGTAGTCGGCGGGCACGAGGGCCCCGAAGAGCCCGAGCCGCTTCATGCGGTCCACCAGCTCGTGCGGATACCGGTCGGCGTGCTCGAGCGCGGGGGCCGCCGGCCGCACGTCCTGCTCCACGAACTCACGGACGGAGGCCAGGAGGGCGGGGGCACGGCCGGCGGTGCGTGGAATCACGGAAACCTCGCGATGAGACTAGCAAAGCCCGCGAGGCCAATGCAAGGCTCGCGCCTTCTCTTCTCTTGGACGGGAGTTGCCCGGCCCGGTATGCTGGAAGGCATGACCCTTACCGTGGCCAGCTACAACATCCACAAGTGCGCGGGACTCGACCGTCGCGTGGATCTCGACCGGATCGCCGATGTGCTGGAGGAGATCGACGCCGACCTGGTCGGCCTGCAGGAGGTGTTCCGGCCCCAGGCCCTGCGCCTGGCCGAGCGCCTCGGGGTGCACGTCGCGATGGGGCCCACCCGGGAACGGGACGGCCTGCCCTACGGCAACGCGGTCCTCACCCGCCTGTCCATCCGCGGCAGCCGCACCTTCGACCTCTCCCGGCCCGACCGCGAGCCCCGCGGCGGCATCCGCCTGGACTGCTCGATTCCCAACGGGGGGCCGCCGGGTGGGCTGCTGCACGTCTTCAACGTGCATTTCGGGCTCAAGATTCGCGAGCGGGCCGAGCAGGTGCGCATGCTGGTGCGGGAGCACATCCTGCACGACGAGCTGACCGGCCCCCGGATCGTGGTGGGCGACCTCAACGAGTGGTTTCCGGGCGCGGTGGGACGCGCGCTGCGCCGCGAGCTGACCGGCCCGCGCATCCGGCGCACGCACCCCGCGCCGCTACCGCTCTTCCCGCTCGACCGCATCTACTGGGACCGGGCCCTCGGTGCCGACGGGTTCCACGTGCACCGGAGCCGTCTGGCCCGGGTCGCTTCGGACCACCTGCCGGTGGTGGCCCGCCTGCGCCTGACGCCCGCGCGCGTCTGACGTCACGCGGTCCGACGGACCCACGTGAAACCGACGGTTTGTTGCCGGACGGTGCCGCGCTTTGTACGCAGTCTGGGAGTCGCAATCTTGCGTGGTGGTGGAATAGGAGAATGATCTCAATGGTTTATCGGGCACTTGGTGCTGGCAAGCGCCTTGCTCTCCTACGGGCACATCATGGAAGCGAGCAACTCGAACCGGCAGGACCTCGCGCTGTTCGGCTCGCCGACCGAAGTCGGCGCGGCGCCCGGGACCGAGCCGCCTCCGACGCGGCTGCCCTCGCGGGCCCTGGTGGTGGACGACTCGCTGGTGGTCGCCGAGGTGGTGACCACGCTGCTGCGGCGGACGGGGTGGACGGTGGACGTGGCGACCAGCGTGGACGCGGCGCTCGAGCACGTGCGCGGCGTGCCCTACGATCTGGTGGTCTGCGACGTGTGCATGCCGGATGGGGGTGGGCCGGCGGTCTACTACGCGGCGACCACGCGGCGGCCGGACCTGACCAACCGGTTCCTGTTCATCACCGGCAACGTGGACGATCCGGAGCCCTGGCGCTTCCTGGCCAAGATCCGCGCCCACGTGCTGGAGAAGCCGTTCACGGGCCGGGCGCTCCGGCACGCCCTGATCAAAGTCATCGCCTGACGCGCCCGCTCGTCGCGGCGCTGCTCCTGCTCTCGACGCTCGCCGACCCCGCCTGGGCGGGGCCCCCCACCGAACAGCTTCGCGCCCACACCGACCGGGTGGTCCGCATCCTGGAGAACCCCGCGCTCGACCAGGCCCAGCGCCGGGCCGAGATCCGCGCGGTGGCGCTCGACGCCTTCGACATCGTCGAGGCCGCGCGCCGCGCGCTCGGGCCCCACTGGCCGAAGCGCTCCCCCGTCGAGCGGGACGAGTTCACCGGCCTGTTCCAGGGGCTGCTCGAGCGCGGCTATCTCTCGCGCATCGGCGAGTACGGCGGGGAGCGCGTGCAGTACGTGGGCGAGCGGGTCGACGGCGACTACGCCACCGTGCGAGCCCAGATCGTCACCAGCAAGGGCACCCAGGTGCCGGTGGAGGCCCGGGTGCTGCGGAAGGGCGACCGCTGGCTCATGTACGACGTGCTGATCGAGAACGTGAGCCTGGTGGCGAGCTACCGCTCGCAGTTCGACCGGGTGATCCGCACGTCCTCCTACGAGGAGCTGGTACGCCGCCTCAAGGACCGCGGCCAGCCGTAGCCGGGGTCCAGGTCAGAGCGCGATGTCGCCGAGGAAGATGCGCTTGACCTCGGCTGACTGAAGCAGCTCCGCCGATGGCCCCGTCAGGATGGTCCGGCCCGATTCCATGATGTAGCCCCGGTCCGCGAGCCGAAGCGCGAGCTCCACGTTCTGCTCGATGAAGACGATGCTGATGCCCTGCTCGTCCCGGATGCGCCGCATCAGGTGGCCCGTCTGCTGGACGACGAGGGGGGACAGCCCCAGGAACGGCTCGTCGATCATGAGCAGGCGCGGGCGCGCCATCAGGCCGCGCGCGATGGCGACCATCTGCTGCTCGCCGCCGGACAGGGTGTGCGCGAGCTGCCCCCGGCGGGCCCGGACGACCGGAAACAAATCCTCGAGCTGAGCCAGGGTCTCGGTGCGATGCGGGCGCGCGGCCGGGTTGTGGGCGCCCAGGAGCAGATTGTCGAGCACGGTGAGGAAGGGGAACAGGCGACGGCGCTCCAGCACGTGCGCGAGACCTTCCGCCGCGGTCCGGTGCGCGGGCAGGCCGTCGACGCGCTTGCCGAGGAAGGTGATGCGGCCGGCGCGGGGCGCGATCAGGCCGGAGATCGAGTTCATCAGGGTGGACTTGCCCGCCCCGTTCGGCCCCAGGACCGCGACGATCTCGCCCTCGCCCACGTGCATCGCGGCCTGCCACAGGACCTGGAAGTCGCCGTAGGCGACGTCGAGGTCCTCCACGGATAACATGGGGGCGCCGGGGGTGGTCATTGCGTGTACGCCTGGCCGAGGTACGCGTCGACGACCCGCCGGTCGCGCGTCACCGCGTCGGGCGTGCCGTCGGCGATCTTCTCGCCGAGGTAGAGGGCGACGATGCGCTGCGCCACCGCGGTGATGACCCGCATGTTGTGCTCGATGACCAGCAGGGTGAGCCCGCCGCGGTGCAGGTCGCGAACGAGCTGCACCAGGCCGGGGATGCTGCGCTGGTCGACCCCGCCGGTCACCTCGTCGAGCAGGAGGACCCGCGGCTCGGTCGCGAGCGCGCGGGCCAGCTCGAGGCGCTTGCGCTGGCCGGTAGAGAGCGTGCGCGCGTGCGCGTCCGCCTTCTCGGCGAGCCCCACCTTCTCCAGCAGGTCGCGGGCGCGCGCGCGCGCGTGCCGCACGTCGCGCGTGCGGGTGAGCGCACCCACCATCACGTTGTCGACGACGGTGAGCCCGGCGAACGGCCGCAGCTTCTGGAACGTGCGCGCCACGCCGAGGCGGCACACCCGGTCCGGGGAGAGGCCGGTGAGCGCCCCGCCGTCCAGCCGCACCTCCCCGGCGTCGGGGCGATAGAAGCCGCTGATGATCTCGAACAGGGTCGACTTGCCGGACCCGTTCGGTCCGATGATGCCGACCAGCTCACCGGGCTCCACCTCGAAGGAGACGTCGCGATTCGCGGTGACGCCGCCGAAACGCTTGGTGATGCCGCTGACCGAGAGGAGGCTCACGAGGCCGGTCCCGGCTGCGGGCGCCCCCGCAGGTGCTCGCCGATCCAGGGGAGCAGGCCCTGCGGGGCGAAGCGCATGGTCACGACGAGCACGACCCCGTAGATGATCAGGTAGATCCCCACGAGCCCGGCGCCGATGCCGCCGAAGCGGGCGCGCAGGGACGTCTCCAGGACCGTGATGAGCGCCGCCCCCAGGAACGGGCCGAGCGGCGTCCCGATGCCGCCGAGGATCGCGGCCAGGCAGAAGCGGACCGACAGGTCCACCGAGAAGACGTAGTACGGGTCCACGAAGCCGACGTACTGCGCCCAGAGCGTGCCGCACACGGCGGTGAGCGCGGCGCTGACCGCGATGGCCGCGACCTTGAGGCGCCGGGCCGGGACGCCGAGGGAGAGGGCCGCGTCCTCGTCCTCGCGCACCGCCGCGAGCTGGTAGCCGCGGCGCGAGCGCTCGAGATAGAGCTGGACCAGGTAGAGCAGGGCGGCCAGGACGAGGACGAGGTAGACCCACGCCCGCTTGTCCGCGATGCCGAGCGTCCAGAAGCCGGCGCGGAAGGGGACCGGGATACCCTCCGACCCCGAGGTGAAGCCGCGCCAGCGGCTGGCCACGATGAGCAGCACCTGGGAGAGCGCGATCGTGGCGAGCACGAAGTAGGGGCCCCGGAGCCGGTTGCTCAGGAAGCCGATGATGAACCCGAGCGCGGTGGCGAGCCCGGCCCCGACCAGCAGCCCGATCCAGGGCGACACGTCCCAGCGGGTGCCGAGGAGCGCGGCCGAGTAAGCGCCGAGCCCGAAGAAGGCGGCGTGGCCGAGCGAGACCTGGCCCGCGTAGCCCCCCGCCACGTTCCAGGCCGCCGCGCTTGCCCCCCACAGCAGGATGAGGATCAGCCCGTCGAGGAGGAAGGCGTCGCGCACCACCACCGGCGCGAGGGCGGCCGCGACGAAGAACGCGACCGCCGGCCCCGTGCCCCTCACGTGCCGATCACCTCGGCGCCGCGCTGGCCGAACAGGCCCGCGGGACGGATCACGAGGATCGCGATGAACAGGAGCAGGTACAGCACTTCCTTCCACGCGGTTCCGATCAGGTAGGAGCCGACGACCTCGACGAAGGCGACCACGAGGCTGGCGATCAGGGCCCCGACCATGTCGCCGAGCCCGCCCAGCACCACCGCCACGTAGGCGATCAGCACGAACTGGAGCCCGATCGACGGATACACGGGGTAGATCGGGGCGAGCACCACGCCGGCCGCGCCGACGCAGGTGATGCCGACCGCCCACGTCAGGGCGAAGACGCGCCCGGTGTCGATTCCCATGAGGGCGGCGGCGTGGCGGTCCTGCGCGGTGGCCCGCATGACCTTGCCGGTGTACGACCAGCGCATGAACGCGAAGAGCGCGCCGGTGAAGAGGACCGCGACCGCGAAGGCGGCGAGCTGCGCGAGGTTGAGCGCCACGCCGCCCCCGCGGACCACCACCGCGTAGTAGCTGGTGCGGACGAACTGGGAGTCGGCGCTCCACAGCACGAGCGCCAGGGCCTGGAGCGCGATCGACAGGCCGATGGTGGTGAAGACCTGGACGTTGTGCGAGGCGTGAATGACCGGGCGCATCACGAGGTGATAGCTCAGCCACCCGCCGCCGAAGATGAGGGGCAGGCCCAGCACGAGCGTCACGTAGGGGTCGAGCCCGAGCAGGGTGAACGCCCAGAAGGCGAGGTACATGCCCAGCATGAGGAACTCGCCGTGCGCGAAGTTGACGACGCGCATCACCCCGAAGATGAGGGTGAGGCCCACCGCGATGAGCGCATAGACGCCGCCCAGGAGGAAGGTGGAGGCGATGAGCTGGGGAATCGCGTGCATGATCGGAGTCGGCCGGCAGCGCGACGCCCCGGGGATCGCCCCCGGGGCGTGCGCGCGACGATCGGCGGGCCGGCGGCGAGCGCTACTTGCGCTGGTCCCACGCGCCGAGCGGGATCCACTTGGCGCGGTTGGTGGTGAACTCCTCCGGCCACACCGTGACGAGCTGCCCGCCCTGCCATTGGAGCATGTAGTGCTGCACGCGCGGGTTGGAGTTCTGGCCGGCTTCGTCGAACTTCACGCCCCAGCCGTTGATCGCGGACCCGACCGGCAGGTCCATCGCCATGACCGCGGCCCGGACCTTGTCCAGATCGTCGCTCTTGGCCGCGTCGAGCACGAGCTTGAGCAGCCACAGGCCGCCGCCCGCGAGCTGGTGCCCGCCGGTGGGAACGTCCGAGCCGGTCCGGGTCTTCACCGCCTGGCGGAACGCGCGCTCGATCTGCTGGCCCTCCGGGCGCATCTTCTCGATGATGAAGCCGGGGCCGGGCTCGAGCAGGGCGAAGGGGCCGTTGGCGTCGTTACCGAACGCCTTCCCGAAGTCGGGCGAGCCGTACCCGGTGGCTCCCGCGTGGACCAGCGCCTTGAACTGGAAGTTCTGCTCGCGCGCCTGCCGCCAGAAGAGGATGGCGTCCTGGTTGCGCGCGACGTGGTGCACGACGTCCGGGTTCGCGTTCTTGAGCTTGAGGATGACCGGGGTGAGGTCGTTGGTGGTGAAGGTGTAGTACTCCACCGCCACCTCCTGCATCCCGAACTCCTGCTTGGCCCGCTGACGCGCCGCCTCGGTGACGCCCTGGCCGTACGAGGAGTCCTCCGAGAGGTACGCGACGCGGAGCTCGTTTTGCTTCTTGCCGAGGCGGTGGGCCAGGTGCTTGGCGATGAACTCGACGTTGTACCAGCCGAAGCCGGTGGCGTCGATCTCGGTGCGGAACACGTTCTTCAATCCGCGCTTGGCGAACCGCGGATCGACGCAGGACGTCTCCCAGTAGATGACGTTCTGCCGTGACGCCGCCTCGCTGGCCGCGCCGCAGAGGGTGGAGGAGAAGGTGCCGGTGATGATCTTGACCCCTTCCCGGGTGGCCAGCCGGGTCGCTTCGGAGGCGGCGACGGTCGGATCGACCGCGTCCCCGACCGCGAACACCAGCTTCTTTCCCATCACGCCGCCGCGCTCGTTGATGAGGTCGCGTACGATCTCGTACCCCTCGAGGTGCCGCTTGCCTTCGGCGGCGAGGTTGCCGGTCAGCGGCTCCAGGACCCCGATCTTGTATTCGCCGCTGAGCTGCTGCGCCTGCAGAGCGCCGACGGCGCCGACGGCCAGCGCGACGAGACCAACCACCACCGCCCACTTCACGTGCCTCATGCCTGCTCTCCTCTCGTTGATCCGGGGGACTGCGATTGGGACGGGCGCTGCGCGGCAACCCGATGCTCCGGGAGTGTACCGCAGGTGGGGTTTCATCGGCTATTGGTCTTGCTGCTGCTGGGCCGCGATCTCCTCGGCGGCCAGCTTGAGGCGGTCGCGCCGCCGCTCCGGGATCTCCTGGTACACCGGCACGTCGATCTGCTCCATCTCCTCGTGGAGCGCCGAGATGTCCTTGGGGACGGACTCCTGGGTGCGCACCTCGGTGCGCAGGGTCTCATCGGCGTTGCCCCGGTAGATCCCCTTGTTGGGCGGCACGTCGTCGTAGTGCCGGCCGTGGCCCACCACCACGTAGTGGCCGTCGATCTCGCGATTGTGGGTCGGGTCGAAGGGGACCCAGCCCGCCGCCGGCGAGTAGAACTCGACCCACGCGTGGCTCTGGGCCGCCAGGCCGTCCCGCGGCGGCACGTGCAGGTAGCCGCTCACGTAGCGGCAGGGGATCCGGCGCAGGCGCAGCAGGCCGAGCATGAGATGGGTGAAGTCCTGGCAGACGCCCGCGCCCGCGGCGAGGAAGTCGTCGGTGGTGGAGTCGTAGCGGGTCACGTTCTTCTTGTAGGTGAAGTGCTCGCGGACGTGCCGCCCGCAGGCGCGGACCTGCTCGCCGAGCGGGGCGGTCGCCGGCACCGTGACCCCCTGGGCGAAGCGCCGCAGCGCCGCGCCGGCCCGCACCGGCCCGTCGAAGGCCAGGAAGTCCAGCAGGGGGTAGGGCGGCTCCGGATAGGGCCGGGTGTCGGCGATGTCGGCCAGCGCGGGCGCGGCCGGGTGGGTGCTCACCGCCGAGCGCGCGACCACCTCGATCCGGTCGTGGAAGTGCACGATCGTGAAGTGGTGGACCACGTTGCCGTTCCAGTCCCGGTAGCGGGAGATCTTGGTGGGCGGGCCCACCGCGAGCACGAAGGATTGCAGCGTCTGGTCCGCGGTGGTCTTGGGCTGCATGCGCAGCTCGAGGAACGACTCGCGGATGAAGGCGTCGTAGGTGAGGGAGAGCGTGTGCTCGATCTCGATGAACACGGAGCGCTCAGGTCCCGAAGTATTCGGCGGACAGCGCGTCGTGCGCGCGCCCCAGCTCGCCGAGGACGTGGTCGAGGAAGGAGAGGCTCTGGCCCTCGCGGATCAGGTCGTGCCCCTGGTAGGAGAGCTCGGCGGCCAGCTTGCCCACGATGCGCACGGACGGGCTCAGCTCGCTCGCGCTCGAGATCCGGTCGAGGTGCTCCTTCACCGCGGTCACCCCGTAGCGCACCGACCGCGGCGTCTGGGGATCGAAGAGCAGGAACTGGAGCACGTCGATGGGCTCGAGCCGGGCCCCGAAGACCTTCCGGTAGTTCTCGAGAGAGGAGAGCCCGCGCAGCAGGCTCCGCCACTGGCTGTAGAAGAGCGGCAGGTCGATCTTGGGCTCCGCGGCGACCAGGGCCGGCAGCTTGGTGCGCAGGATCACGGTGGTGCGGAACACGCGCTCGAGCGATTCGCCGAGCTTGAGGAACAGCCAGCCCGCGTCGCGGGTCAGGGTGTGCTCGATCGCGCCCACCGTGCTCAGGATCCCCCGGTGGGTCGACTGCATCGCGCCGCGGAACGTGGCGGGGTCGGCGAGGCGGCGGCGGGTGTAGCCTTCCAGCTCCCGGTAGGTCTCGTTGAGGTTGATGAAGACCTCGAGGGTCAGGGCCTCCCGCACCGAGCGCGCGTTGTCCCGGGCCTTCTTGAGCGAGTGGAAGACCGAGTACCGGTTGTCGGGGTCGATCGAGAGCCCGAGGAGGGTCGCGGCGGCGAGGCCCGCGAGGTGCCGGGCGGCCGGCTCGCGGCCCGGGAAGCCCGGGAAGATCGCGCGCAGGTCGTCCCACTCGCAGCGGGCGAGGTTCTCGTCGAGGCCGAGGACCTCGGTGGACAGCTCCTCGGTCACCAGGAGGAGGCGCGTGGTGTTCTCGGCGCGCTCGAGATAGCGCCCCATCCAGTAGAGACCGTCCGCGACGCGGGAGAGGATCATGCGTCGCGCGGCGCGAGCACCCAGGTGTCCTTGCTGCCGCCGCCCTGGGAGGAGTTGACCACGTAGGAGCCGGCGCGCAGCGCCACCCGGGTGAGCCCGCCGGGCAGGACCCGGATCCGATCGCCGTAGAGGATGAAGGGCCGCAGGTCCACGCGGCGCGGCTCGAACTTGCCGCGGATGTGGGTGGGATGCGTGGAGAGCTCGACGAGGGGCTGGGCGATGTAGTTGCCCGGGTTCTTCTTCATCGCGGCCAGGTAGCTCTCGCGGTCCTTGGCGGCCGCGAACGGCCCCATGAGCATCCCGTAGCCGCCCGCGTCCCCGGTCGTCTTCACCACGAGCTGATCGAGGTGCTCGCTGATGTACCTGAAATCGTCCTTTCGGAATCCGAGATAGGTCGGGACCTGCGGCAGGAGCGGGTCCTCGCCCAGGTAGTACTTGATGAGGCTCGGCATGAAGGCGTAGACCGACTTGTCGTCGGCCACCCCCGCGCCGGGCGCGTTGGCGAGCGCGACGTTGCCCTCGCGGTAGACGTTGAGCAGGCCGGGCACGCCCAGCATGCTGTCGCGCCGGAAGGCGAGGGGATCGAGGAAGTCGTCGTCGATTCTTCGATAGATGACGTCGACCTGGCGCTTGCCGTGGGTGCGGCGCATGAAGAGGTGGTTGCCTTCCACCAGCAGGTCGCGGCCCTCCACGAGCGGCACGCCCATCTCGCGGGCCAGGAAAGAGTGCTCGAAGTAGGCGGAGTTGTGGATCCCCGGGCTCAGGACGACCACCACCGGGTTCTGGCCGCGCCGGGGCGCCACGAAGCGCAGCGTCTCGAGGAGCAGGGTCGGATAGTCCTTGATCGGGCGCACCGGATAGGAGCCGAAGAATTCGGGGAAGACGCGGCTCAATAGATTCCGGTTCTCCAGCACGTAGGAGACCCCGCTCGGCACCCGGCAGTTGTCCTCGAGGACCAGGTACTCGCCCCGGTCGTTGCGGATGATGTCGGTGCCGACCACGTGGGTGAAGATCTTCCGGGCCGGGATCAACCCCAGCAGCTCCCGCTTGTACTCCTTGCGCGAGAGGATGAGCTCCGCGGGCACGATCCCGTCCTTGATGCACTTCTGGTCCTGGTAGATGTCGGCCAGGAAGAGGTTCAGCGTGGTGATGCGCTGGACGAGGCCGTCCTGGAGGCTCTTCCATTCCGGGGCGGGGATGATGCGGGGGACGAAGTCGAACGGGAAGATGCGCTCGAGCCCGTCCTTCTCCCCGTAGACCGTGAAGGTGATGCCCTGGCTGCGCAGGGTGAGCTGCTGCAGCCGCTCGCGCCGCTCCACGTCCTCCTTGGTGAAGGATTCGAGGATCGAGATGAGGGGGGCGTAGTGGGCGCGCGCCTGGCCGCGCGCGTCGAAGACCTCGTCGAAGCCGCTCCTGGGCGCGACCCACTTCATGGACGCGTCGCCTCCCCCCCGCCGGGAGCCTCTCCCGCGGCGCCGGCGGGTGTCAAGGCGCCGCGGGCTCGCGTGCTAGACTGACCGGCGTCATGACCGCCGAGCCGGCGCATCCGCCCCACCGCCACCTCACGCCGGAGACGATCCGCTTCTGCCCCCTCTGCGGCGCGGCCCTGATGCGGCGGCTGGTCGGGCCCGAGCCGCGTCCGGAGATGGTGTGCTCCGGTTGCGAGTTCATCTACTACGTGAGCCAGAAGGTGGTCGCGGGCACGATCCCGTGGCGGGACGGCCGGCTCCTGCTCACCCGCCGGGCGATCCATCCGGCCCACGGCAAGTGGACCTTTCCGGGCGGCTACGTGGACTGGGGTGAGACGGTGGACGCGGGCGCGCTCCGGGAGACCTGGGAAGAGACCGGTCTCACGGTGGAGCTGGGCGGCCTGATCGGGGTCTACTCCTACCCGACGTCGCCGGTGGTCATCGTGGTCTACGAGGCGGCGGTGACCGGCGGCATCTTGACGCCCTGTCATGAGAACGACCGCCTCGAGTGGGTGACGCCCGCGGAGATCCCGTGGGACGAGCTGGCCTTCCCGTCCACGGTGGCCGCGATGCGCGACTTCCTGGCGCGCCGGGCCTTCCGCGACTGACCGGGTCACGCGCGCGGCGACGCGCTACCCACGTGACGGCAGTGTCACGGTCGCCCGTCCGGTGACCACCTTCTCCCCCTTCTGATTCTCGGCCCATACCTCGAGGTCCACGTCGTGGTCGTGGCCGCTCTTGGCCGGCCGCTTCTCGAGCACCTTGCCGCGGCACGTGATGACGTCGCCCAGCCGCACCAGGGCCGCGAAGCGGACCGAGATCTTGCGGATCCGGCCGACGCCCACCCAGTCGGTCACCGACTGGGCCACGAAGCCCATGGAGAGCATGCCGTGCGCGAAGACCCCGCCCATGCCGGCGGCCCGCGCGAAGGCGTCGTCCTGGTGGATCGGGTTGAAGTCGCCCGAGGCCCCCGCGTAGCGGGTGAGCTGGATCTGCTGGATGGGCGGCTTCACCAGCGGCGGCATCGGGTCCCCCGGCTGCACGTCCTCGGCGTGGACCTTGGCGTAGCGCATCAGAGCCTCACCACCGTGATGTGGCGCACCAGGCACACGATCTCGTTGTCGCCGTCGACCACCGCCATCTCCCGCACCACGAAGGCCATCGGCCCCGACCGCCCCGTCTTCTCGTAGATGTCGGTGATCCGCGACTGGCAGAGGTAGGTCTCGCCGGGCCGGATCGGCTTGTGGTGCTCGAACTCCTGCTCGCCGTGCAGGATGCGCGAGATGTCCACCCCCAGGTCCTTCAGCATCGCGCTCGTATCCGCGTGCTCGTCCCGGAAGGTGGTGGGGAAAGTGGGCGGCGCGATGATGTCGCCCCACTCGGAGGCGCGGCCGACCGCGTCGTCGAGGTAGAAGGGGGAGAGATCGCCGATCGCACGGGCGAACTCCTTGATCTTGCCGCGCTCCACCGTAACCACGAACGGGGCGTACTCCTTGCCACTGACGTCCATGTTCACGCGTATCGCCATGGGATCCCGCTCCTCCTCGGGCCGTTCAAGGTCGCCTGGATCGCCATCAGCTCGAGCGGCATGGGGTGTCTTCTTCTACCTCGATTGCCGGGCCAGGTCAACGGCTCGGGACCGCCGGGGGCGCGCCGCCGAAGATGACGAGCCTCACCGCGCGCCACGTATACTTGCCCGGTGCCCGTGCTCCTGGCCGCCCTCGGCGCGCTGCTCGTCTCGCTCGACTCCGCGATCAACATCGCGCTCCCCGCCATGGCCAGCGCCTTCGGGGTGCCGGCCGCCGCGATCCGCTGGGTCATCATCTGCTACGTCCTGACCTACGCGCTCACCGCGTTCGCGGCGGGCCTGCTCGCGGATCGCCTCGGGCCCCGTCCCGTCTTCACCGCCGGCTTGTGGCTCTGCGCGGCCGCCTTCGTGGGCTACGCGCTGGCCCACTCCTACGGCGCGGTGCTGCTGCTGCGGGTCGTGCAGGGGGTCGGCAGCGGCATGGTCTACGGGACCGCGCCGGCCCTGGTGACGCTCGCGCTGCCGCCGGCGCGACATGGCCGCGGGCTCGGCGCGATGAGCCTGGGCATCGGTTTCGGCCTGGGGGTGGGCCCGGTCCTGGGCGGCTTCCTGGTGGACGGGTCCGGGTGGCCCGCCGTCTTCGTGTTCCGGGCGCCCCTCTTCGTGGCGCTCGGTCTGCTCGCCCTCACGCGGTTCGGCCGTGTCGAGGGTGCGGCGCCGGCGCCGCGGCGGCTCGCGATCCCGGACCTGCTGCGGCTGCCGGTGCTCCGGGCGGCGCTGCTCGCGTTCCTGTCGCAGTACGCCCAGTTCGCGGTCTGGCTGCTCATCCCGTTCTTCCTGGTGGACACGCGCGGCCTGTCGCCGAGCCTGGGGGGCGCGATCTTCGTGCTGACCCCGCTCGCGACCGCGCTCGCGGCCCCGCTCGGGGGCGCCCTTACCGATCGCGTCGGGCCGCGCTGGCCGCTCCGCGGCGGCCTCGCGCTGCAGGCGGTCGGCCTGCTCGCGATCGGCGGCGTCACGGAGGCCACGCCGCTGGCGCTCGTGGGCGCGAGCCTGGCCCTGGTCGGCTTCGGGGCCGGTCTCTTCCAGGTCCCCAACCTGGCGTTGATGATGGCGGCCTTCCCGCCGGCGCAGCAGGGCGCGGCGGGCGGGCTCGCCTTCCTCGCCCGCACGCTGGGGAGCGCCGCGGGCGTGCAGGCGGCCGCCGCGCTGTTCGACGCGCGGCTGCCCCGCGACGGCTTCCTCGCCGCCTTCCACGCCACGTTCCTCGCCGCGGGTGCGGTGTGCGCGCTCGCGGCGGGGCTGGCGCTGTTTCCGGTGCGGCCGGGTGGCCCGCGCGGCGTCAAGCGTCGATGACCCGGGCCGGATCGCCGTACCGGTGGGCGATTCTCGCGGTCTGCGTGCTGGGCTTCATGCAGACCCACGTGCATCGCGTCGGCTTCGCCCCGCTGATCCCGACCTTCATCGCGGACCTGGGTCTCACCTACGCGGCGGCCGGCACGATCATGGCCGCGTACTTCTGGACCTACGCGGTGATGCAGGTCCCGGTCGGCGTGCTCACCGACCGGCTGGGCCCGCGCCGGGTGATGCTCGGGTGCATGGGGGTGATGGCGGTGGGCGCCGTCGCCTTCGCGCTGAGCCACACCTACGGCCAGAGCCTGCTCGCGCGCTGCCTGCTCGGCATGGGGGCGGCGGCCACCTGGCTGCCCGGTCTGCGGCTGATCCAGGAGTGGTTCGAGCCGCGGGAGCGGGGCCTCGCCACCGGGCTCTTCTCGGCGGGCGGGGGCGTCGGCGGCACCACCGCGCTGCTGCTGCTGCCGATCCTGGCCGACCGTCTCGGCTGGCGCGTGGGCTACGCGCTGCTCGCGGTGCCGGTCCTGATCACCCTGGCCGCGGTGTGGGTCCTCGTCCGCCCCGAGCCGGCCGCCCGCCTTGCCCACGCGGTCGCGGGAGGGCCGGGGGAGTTTCTCGTGGCCATGCACGAGGTGCTGACGATGCGGGCGCTCTGGCCCTTCAACCTCTACGTGGTCTTCTCCTACGGCGGCTACTTCGCGCTGCTCACCTGGCTGCCGACCTTCCTGGTCGAGTCGGAGGGCTTGAGCCAGGCCGGAGCGGGCTTCGTGACCGCCCTCATCACCGGCGGCACCATCGTCTCCTGGCCGCTCGCCGGATTCCTCTCGGATCGCCTCGGGCGCCGCAAGCCGATCTTCCTCGTGAGCCAGGCCCTGAGCGTGGTGGTCTGTCTGGCCTTCGCCTTCCTGGTCCCCGGCACCGGGTTCGGGGGGGCGGCGGCGGTCGCCGTCTTCACCGGGCTCATGCTGGGCGGGCTGATCACCCCGTTCGTGATGGTGACCGAGCTGGTGCCGCCCCGGCTGATGGGGACCGCCTCGGGGGTGGTCAACGCCTTCTGCTTCGTGGGCGGCCTGCTGGTGCCGGTGGCGCTCGGCTATGCCCTCGACCTGACCGGGAGCTTTTCCGCCGCCTTCACGGCCTGCGCCGTCTTCGAGGCGGTGGCCCTGGGCATCGCCGCGTTTGCCCGGGAAACCGGCGGGCGGGCCGCGGTATGATGTCTCGGCCCATGGACATCCTCGACCCGGTCGGCTCGACCTCGGCGGCGTCCCGCACCCTCAGCCCGCGCCCCGGCTCGCTCGAGGGCGGGGTCATCGGGGTGCTCGACAACTCGAAGCCGAACGCCCGCGTGCTGCTGGAAGGGGTGGCCCGCGCGCTCGCGCGGAAGATGGGCGCCCGCGACGTCCGGGTGTGGCGGAAGCCCGGCGCCTCCATCGGCGCCACCGCCGCCGTGCTCGACGAGATCGCCGCGCAGTGCGGCGCCGTCCTGACCGCATCGGCCGACTGAGGGTCGTGCACGTCGTGGAGTATCCACGACGCCACGGAGCTGGAAGGGCGGGGCATCGCGACCGTCGTCCTGGGCACGCATGAGTTCCGCCCGCTCGCGCTCGCCGAGGCCCGCGCCAAGGGCCTGCCCGATCTCGGCATCGTCACGGTGCCGCATCCCATCGGCGGCGTCGCCGAGGAGATCGTCGCGGGCAAGGCGCTGAACGCGGTCGACGCGGTGCTGGCCGCCTTGACGCGCGGCCCGGCCGCGGGCACCGCCGGGACCGGCCGCGACGGCGCGGTCTCCCGCCATCAGGCCCCCGATGACCTGCTCGCCTTCCAGGGATTCGTGATGGAGCGGGGATGGGGCGACGGGCTGCCGATGATCCCGGCCACGCCCGAGCGTGTCGCCGCGATGCTCGCGGGAACCGGCCGGCCGGCGGGCGACCTGGTGGCGACCCTGCCCCCGCGGCTCGGCCGCGCGACGGTGGAGCGCGTGGCGGTCAACGCGGTGCTGGCCGGCGCGCTGCCCGAGCATCTCCCGGTGATCCTGGCCGCGGTGGAGGCGGTGGCCGAGCCCGCCTTCAACCTGCAGGCCGTCCAGACCACCACGCACCCGTGCTCGCCGCTGATCATCGTCAACGGCCCGATCGCCGCGCGGCTCGGGATCAACGGCGGCGGCAACGCCCTCGGCCAGGGCCACCGCGCCAACGCGGTGATCGGGCGTGCGCTGCGCCTGGTGCTGCAGAACACGGGTGGCGCGCGGCCGGGCCGCGAGGACCGCGCCACCCAGGGCCATCCGGGCAAGTACAGCTACTGCGTGGCCGAGAACGAAGCCGCCTCGCCGTGGGAGCCGCTGTCGGTGGAGCGCGGGTTCCCGCCGGAGGTCAGCACGGTGACGGTGTGCGCCTCCGAGGCCCCGCACAACATCAACGACCACGGCTCCGCCACGCCCGAGGGCATCCTCACCACGGTGGCGGGCACCGCCGCCACCGTCGGCTCCAACAACGTCTACCTCGGCGGCGAGCCGCTCGTGATGCTGGGGCCGGAGCACGCGGCCACGGTGGCGGCCGGGGGCTGGAGCAAGGCCGACTTCAAGCGCGCGCTCTGGGAGCGGGCGCAAGTGCCGCTCTCGCGCTTCGATCCCTCCAACCTGGAGCGCTTCGCGGTGATCCATCCCGCCGGCTTCAAGGACCGGCCGCCCGAGGCGCTGGCGCCGCTGGCGCGGGTGTGGGCCGACATCATGGTCGTGGTGGCGGGCGGCGCGGGCAAGCACTCGGTGCTGATCCCCACCTTCGGCGCGACCCGCTCGGTTACCCGGCGCATCGAGGGCTGAGCCGGTGCGCGCGGCGCTGATGCTGCTCGCGCTCCTGGTGCTCGCGGGCCCGGTCGCGGCCGACATGACGCCCGCGCCACCCCGGAGCCGCATGCCGCCCGCCCCCTCTGCCGCGCAGGAGTACGATCGCGGGCTCGCGGCCACCCGGGCGAAGGAATGGAGCGTGGCTGCGGCCGCGTTCACCAAGGCGATCGAGATGAGGCCGGGCTACGCCGAGGCCTGGAACGGGCTCGGCTACGCGCTGCGCAACCAGGGCCGCTACCCGGAGGCCCTCCGGGCCTACGACGAGGCGCTGCGCCTCCGGCCCGACTACCCGGAGGCGCTCGAGTACCTGGGGGAGGCCTACGTGAGGATGGGCCGCCTCGACGACGCGCGTCGCGTGCTCGAGCGCCTGAAGCCGCTGGACCCCGGGATGGCGGCCGAGCTCGCCGAAGCTATCGCGAAGGGGAAGTAGGCGCGTAGAGCCGGGCGAAGTATTCCTTCACCATCCGGTCCGAGCTGAAGCGCTCCACCGCCATCCGGATCGAGGCCCGCATCATCGCGGTCCACCGCGCGGGATCCGCGAACGCGGGCAGGACGTCTCGCTCGAGCGTGTCGTAGAGCGCGCGCAGGTCGCGGGCATCGGGATCGGCCAGGACGGTCTCGTCGCCGATGGCCCAGCCGGTGACGCCGTGCTCGCAGCCCTCCGGCCACCAGCCGTCCAGCACCGAGAGGTTGAGCGTGCCGTTCATCGCCGCCTTCATCCCGGAGGTGCCGCTCGCCTCCATCGGCCGGCGCGGGGTGTTCAGCCAGACGTCGGCGCCGCGGGTGAGCAGGCGGCCGAGCGCCATGTCGTAGTCCTCGAGGTACACCACGCTCTCCGGCCACCGGCGCAGCGCCGCGACCAGCCGGGCGATCACCGCTTTGCCCTCGTGATCGGCGGGATGCGCCTTGCCCGCGAAGAGGACCTGGACCCGATGGCGCTTGACCAGCGCCGCGAAGCGCTCCGGGTCGCGCAGCAGCAGGTCCGGCCGCTTGTAGGTGGCGGAGCGGCGGGCGAAGCCGATGGTCGGGGCGTCCGGGTCGAACCGCACCCCGGTGCGGGCGCGGACCTCGGCGAGCAGCTCGCCCTTGAGGGCGCGCTTGGCCGCCCGCAGCCGGTCGTCGCTCGTGTGGGCGGCGGGGATCCGGGCGTCCTGCCAGGTGCCGGCGTGCACGCCGTTGGTGATCGCGATGATCGGCGCCGCGTCCTCGACGTGCGCCCACATGGCGCGCGCGGTCTCGCCGTGGAGCTGGGCGACCGCGTTGGCGAGATGCGCCAGCCGCAGGCCCGCCACCGTCATGTTGAACGGGTCGCCTCCGATCTCGGCGAGCTCGCTCGGGACCAGCTCGCAGCCGGCGCCGAGCCGCCGCAGCTCCGCGATCGGGTGCATCTCGTTGCCCGCCGGGACCGGGGTGTGGGTGGTGAAGACGATGCGCCCGCGCGCGGCCCGCCACGCGTCGTGGAAGCCCTGGCCCGCCTCCATGCGGTCGGCGATCATCTCGATGCCCGCGAAGACGGCGTGTCCCTCGTTGAAGTGGTAGCGCTCGACCGGCATCTGGAGCGCGCGCAGCGCCCGCACGCCGCCGATGCCGAGGAGCATCTCCTGGGCCACGCGGCAGTCGGGGCGGGGATCGTAGAGGCGCCGCGTGATCCACAGATCGCGCGGATCGGTGGGCTCGAGGAGATAGAGCGGGGCGATGGCGTAGCGGCCCACGCGCCAGACGCGGCACTCCACTTCCCGGGCCGCGACCCGGACCCGCACCCGCGCGCCGGTGTCGGTGAGCGCCTCGGGCTTCTGGTCCTTCCACTCGTCGTAGGGATAGCCGTCGGCGCCGATGTGCTGGGAGGTGTAGCCCTGACCCCAGCGGAGGCCGATCCCGACCACGGGCAGGCCGAGATCGCCCGCGGACTTCATGAAGTCGCCCGCGAGGATGCCGAGTCCGCCCGCGTAGGAGTGGAACTCCTCGTGCAGGCCGTACTCCATCGAGAAATACGCGACCAGCGGGGGGCGGGTCGGGGCGCTCAACGCGAGACACTCACGTTTGCGAGCATACACCGGGGTGGGGCCGGAGGGGGCGCCCCCTCCGGCCCCACCCCCTCGCGTGAAGTCGAGCTAACGCCTCGGTCGCCACTGCCCGGTGATCAGCCTCGCCCCGCGCTGCCAGCTCAGATAGGCCCAGGCCCACTCGAAGAGGACCAGGAAGCGGTTGCGGAAGCCGATGAGGAACATGATGTGCACGAAGAGCCACGCGAGCCACGCGGGCAGGCCGGAGAGCTGGAGGCGGCCGATCACCGCGACCGCGGCGGCGCGGCCGATGGTGGCCATGCTGCCCTTGTCGCGGTACTGGAAGGGGCGTGCCGGCTCGCCGGCGAGGCGGCGGAGGATGGTCCGGGCCACGGCCTGGCCCTGCTGGATCGCGACCGGCGCCAGGCCCGGCAGCGCCTGCCCGTCCGGTCCGCGGAAGGCGGCCATGTCGCCGATGGCGAAGACGAGATCGTGCCCGGGCAGCGAGAGATCCGGCTCCACGATCACGCGCCCGGCGCGATCGAGCGGGACGCCGAGCGCGCGGGCGAGGGGCGACGCGGCCACGCCGGCGGCCCACAGCACGGTGCGGGCGCGGATCTGCTCGCCGCCGAGCCACACCGCGTCCGGGGTCACCCGCGTGACCGGCGTGCCGGTGCGGACCTCCACCCCGATGCGGGCGAGGGCGGCGGCGGCGCGGGCGGCCAGCGACGCGGGGAAGCTCGCCAGGATCCGCGGCCCGGCCTCGACGAGGACGACCCGCGCCTTGGTCGGATCGATGAGCCGGAAGTCACGCGCGATGCTCTCGCGCGAGATCTCCGCGAGCGCGCCGGCCAGCTCCACCCCGGTCGGCCCGCCCCCGATGACCACCGAGGTCAGGAGCGCCCGCTGCTCGGCGCCGTCCCGCTCGCGCTCCGCGTCCTCGTAGGCCAGGAGCACGCGGCGCCGGATCTCGAGCGCGTCCTCCAGGCTCTTGAGGCTCGGGGCGAGCGGCTCCCACTCGTCGTGGCCGAAGTAGGAGTTGCCCGCGCCGGCGGCCAGCACCAGCGCGTCGTAGGCCAGCTCGCCCTCGTCGAGGATCACGCGATGCCCGGCCAGGTCCACCGAGACGACCTCGGCGAGGAACACGGTGACGTTGGCGGCGCGCCGCAGGATGGAGCGGAGCGGGGTCGCGATGTCGGATGGATTGAGCGCCGCGGTGGCCACCTGGTAGAGGAGCGGCTGGAAGAGGTGGTGGTTGCGGCGGTCGAGGAGGGTCACGCTCACCGGCCGGCCGGTGAGCGCCCGCGCGGCGTAGAGGCCGCCGAACCCGCCGCCGACGATGACCACGTGCGGACGCCGGTCCGGGGCGCTCACGACGCCATCTTCGAAGCCGCGCCGGAGGGTGTCAACTCTTGACAGGATTCGGCGTTGGCCCTAGGGTGGCCCCCATGACCACGCGCATCAGCTCCCAGCGGTACGCGGTCGAGGACTTCGAGCAGGCGCTCGAGCTCTGCTACAGCCGGGGATGGACCGACGGCCTGCCGGTGGTGCCGCCGACCGAGACGGCCGTGCGCGCCATGCTGGAGGCGGCCGGGCTCGAGCCCGACGCGCAGGTGGCCTTCATCACGAACCGCCAGGTGGCGATCAGCGCCGAGAAGGTCGCGATCAACGCGGTGATGGCGGGCTGCCGGCCCGAGCACATGCCGGTGGTGCTGGCCGCGGTCGAGGGCATCGCCGATCCGCGCTGGGGCTATCACGGGCCGGCCACCTCCACCGGGGGCGCGGGCGTGCTGATGATCGTCAACGGCCCGATCGCGCGCCGGCTCGACTTCAACTGCGGCGACAACCTGTTCGGGCCGGGCTGGCGCTCCAACGCCACCGCCGGTCGCGCGGTGCGCCTGGTGATGCGCAACGTGATCGGGACCTTGCCGGGGCGTCTCGATCGCGGCACGGTCGGCCATCCCGGCAAGTACACCTACGTGATCGCGGAGAACGAGGCGGAGAGCCCGTGGACGCCGCTCCACGTCGAGCGGGGCTGCCGGCCGGAGGACAGCGCGGTGACGGTGATGGCCGCGCTCGGCCCGCACCAGTTCTACAACCAGCTCTCGAGCACCGCCGAGGGTATCTTGGGGACCATGTGCGACACGATGCGGAACCCCGGCATGGTGGGCCAGCCCAACTACTGCGTGGTGCTGGCGGGCGAGCACATGCGGACCATCGCGGCCGACGGCTGGTCCAAGGCCGACATCCGCAAGTACGTCTTCGAGCACACCACCAGCACGATCGCCCATCTCAAGCGGACGGCCCGGCTTCCCGGCGCGGTCAAGCCCGAGGATGAGACCGCGACCCGGCCCCTCGTGCTGACCCCGGACGATATCCTGGTGGTGGCGGCGGGCGGCCGCGCCGGCTCGTTCTCGTGCTACATCCCGGGCTGGGCGAGCCGCACCTCGTCGCAGGCGGTGACCACGGTGATCAAAGAGAGGAGAGCGTGATGGCAGGCTTCGAGATCCTGGACCCGACGGTCGAGCCCCGGCGCCAGCCGCTGACGTACGTGCCGCGGCCGGATTCGCTCAAGGGCAAGCGCATCGGCCTGGTGGAGAACACCAAGTACAACTCCGACAAGCTGCTGGGGAGGATCGGCGACATCCTGAAGCAGGAGTACGGAGCCGCCGAGACCCGGATGTGGCGCAAGCACAACGCCGGGGTGCCCGCCCACGCCGAGATCATCGAGGAGGCCAAGCGCACCGTCGACGTCGTCGTCGCCGGCATCGGCGACTGAGGCTCCTGCTCGTCGGGCAGTGTGCTCGACGGAATCGTGTTCGAGAAGGTCGGCATCCCGGCCGCGTCCATCGTCACCGATGTGTTCCAAGCCACCGGCCACGCCATGGCCCAGTCCTGGGGCGTGCCGGAGTATCGCTTCCTGGCCCTGCCGCACCCCATCGCGAACCTGAGCGAGGCCGACCTCGACGCCCGCGCCCGCGCGATCGCGCCCGAAGTCGTCCGACTGCTATTGAAAGGCCAAGAAGGCCAGCCGTAAGAGAGCGCGGCGCCGCGAAGCCGCAAACGGTCGTCCGCCATCTGGGGGAGTGCGGGGGCCATGTCGGGGCCCCCGCAGCTGAAGAGCCTTGAAGAACTAGACGAATGTCCGCGGACCCCAACTACCACCCCCCGTTCTGGTACCGCGGTCGGCACCTCCAGACGCTGTGGGGGCCGCTCTTCCGCAACTGGCGGCGGCCCCCGCTGCGTCGAGAGCGCCTGCACACCCCGGACGGCGACTTCGTCGACCTGGACTGGCTCGCCGCCGCGCCCGCGCGGGGCCCGCTGCTCCTCATCCTCCACGGTCTCGAGGGTTCGGCCCGGTCCCACTACGCGCGCGGCCTGCTGCGGGGCGCGGGGGCCCTCGGCTGGCGGGCCGCCGTCATGCACTTCCGCTCGTGCAGCGGCGAGGTCAACCGGCTTCCGAAGCTCTACCACTCGGGCGAGACGTCGGATCTCGAGTGGGTCGTCGGAGAGCTCGCCAAGCGGGACGACGCGCCGCGCATCGGCCTGGTGGGCATCTCGCTCGGCGGCAACGTCGCGCTGAAGTGGCTCGGCGAGCAGGGCGACGGGGCACCGTCGGAAGTCGCGGCGGCGGCGGCGATCTCGACCCCGTTCGATCTGGCCGCCTGCGCCCGCGTGCTGGACCGCGGGGTCAACCGCGCCATCTACACCGAGAGCTTCCTGCGCACCATGCGGGCCAAGATCCGCGCGAAGGCGCACCTCTACGACGGCCGTCTGGACGTGACCGCCGTGCTGCGGGCGCGCACCTTCGCGGAGTACGACCGGTTCTTCACCGCGCCGATCAACGGGTTCGCCGACGAGCGCGACTACTGGACCCGGGCGAGCAGCGGCCCGTACCTCGACCGGATCCGCCGCCCGACGCTCCTGATCAACGCGGTCAACGACCCGTTCATGCCGGGGTCGTGCCTCCCCACTGCGGCGGTGGAGCGCTCGCGCTGGCTCGAGGCGGCCTTCGTCGCGGAAGGCGGGCACGTGGGCTTTCTCGAGGGGCCGCTCGGCCGCTCCTCGTGGGCGGAGCGCCGCGCCCTCGCGTTCCTGGCGCGTCATCTGCTACGATGACCGACGTGCTCCGTGCAAGCGTCGTGAACTGGGACGCGCTCGGCCGGGAGACGATCGATCTGCTCCGGCAGTACCTGATGCTCGACACCACCAATCCGCCCGGCAACGAGACGGTGGGCGCGCGCTTCCTCGAGGAGGTGCTCGCGCGCGACGGCATCGCGAGCGAGACGGTGGAGTCGGCGCCCGGCCGCGGCAACCTGGTCGCGCGGCTCCGGGGGGACGGCTCGGAGGGTGGCATCGTCCTGCACCACCACATCGACGTGGTCTACGCCGACCGCCGCTACTGGACGGTGGATCCCTTCGGCGGCCTGATCCGCGACGGCTTCCTCTACGGCCGGGGCGCGCTGGACATGAAGTCCACCGGTATCCTGCATCTCGCGGGGATGCTCGCGATCAAGCGGGCGAAGGTCCCGCTCAAGCGCGACCTGATCCTGCTCGCCACCGCCGACGAGGAGGCGGGGAGCCAGTTCGGCGCCCAGTTCGTGGCCGATCGGCATCGCGACTGGCTCGCCGGGGCGGAATACGCGCTGTCGGAGCTGGGCGGCATCTACCCGGCGTCCGGCTCGACGGCGCCGTTCGGGAGCATCGTGACGTCGGAGAAGACCGGGCTGCCGCTCCGCCTGACCGCGCGGAGCGAGCCGGGGCACGGCTCGATGCCCTGGCCGGACACCGCGCCCAATCGGCTCATCCGGGCGCTGGCCCGGCTGCTGGAGGCCGAGCGCCCGCTGCGGGTGCTGCCCGAGGTCCAGGAGTACTTCGCCAAGCTGGGGTCGGTGCTGCCGGGCGAGGCGGGACGGGGCTACGACGACCTCGAGCACTCGCTCGGCGAGGCGGGCTTCCGCCGCGCCTTCCTCGCCAAGCGCCAGCAGGCCGCGATGCTGCGAACGACGTTCGCGGTCACCGTGCTCAAGGGCAGCGAGAAGCGCAACGTGATCCCGCCGGAGGCGGTGGCCGACATCGACTGCCGACTGCTGCGCGGCGACGATCCCGGGGAGATCGTGAGCTGGGTGCGCGGGGTGATCGCGGACGAGCGCGTCGAGGTGAGCCTGATCAACCCGTCCCCCAAGATCCCGAACTCCTCGCCGCCCGATACCCCGCTCTACAAGGCGCTGGGGCTCGCCCTCGGCCGGCGGGCCCCGGGCGTGGTGGTGGCCCCCGACATCCTGGTGGGATTCACCGACAACTGGGTGTTCCGGAATTGCGGGCTGCACGGCTACGGCTTCAGCCCCTTCATCCTGGGCGACGAGGAGTGGCGGCGCGTCCACGGCAACGACGAGCGGATCTCGCTGGAGAACCTGCGGGAAGGCGCGCGCTGCCACACCGAGATGCTGCTGGACCTGGCGGCCGCGTGATGGCGCGCCCGCCGCTGGTGATCCGCCGCGGCACGAAGCGGGACGCGCCCACCATCCTGAGCCTGATCCGGGGCCTGGCCGAGTACGAGCGCCTCGCGCACGAAGTGGAGGCCACCGCGGCCCGGGTGCGGGCCCACGGCTTCGGCCGCCGGCGCTACTTCGAGACGCTGATCTGCCGCCGCGGCGGCGAGCCGGTGGGCTTCGCGCTCTACTTCTTCACCTACTCCACGTTCCTCGCCCGACCGACGCTCTATCTCGAGGACCTCTTCGTGCGGCCCGAGGAGCGCGGCAACGGGGCGGGCAGGGCCCTGCTCCGGGCGCTGGCGCGGATCGCGGTCCGGCGCGGGTGCGGGCGCCTCGAGTGGGCGGTGCTGGACTGGAACCGGCCCGCGATCGGCTTCTACAAGCGGCTGGGCGCGAAGCTGCGGCGCCAGTGGATCCTCACGCGGCTCACCGGGGCCCCGCTGCGCCGCCTGGCGCGCTGAGGCCGGCGTGAGCCGCCTCGCCTTCGCGGTGTCGGTGCTGGCGCTGCTCGTCGCGGCGGTCCCGGCGGGCGCCCAGTCCATCACGTGCCCGCCGGGCAGCCAGCGCGGGGGCAGCGAGAGCGAGGCGGGGAAGTTCCAGTGGTGCGAGCAGGCCGCGCCCGGGGGGACGATCCGGCAGGGGCCGATGGTGGGCTTTCATCCCAACGGCCGCCACAGCTTCGAGCTCAGCTTCGTGGACGGCACGCCGCGCGGCGCCGTCCGCGCCTGGTACGAGGGCGGGCAGCCGAGCATGACCGGCGAGACCCGCCCCGACAACGGCACCCTCGTCCTGTGGGACGAGCGCGGCCGGAAGCGGGCCCAGATCGACGTGCGCCAGCGCCAGATCGTCACCCGGGCCTGGGACGAGCAGGGGCGCGAGGAGCGCTACGAGGAGGCGAAGCTCGCGAAGGCGATGCCCGCCAACCGCAACCTGGGCTTCCTCATGCAGCTCTGGGCGGTGGGCATCGGCATCCAGTAGCGCGTCACCGCGGCGAGCTGGACGATACCTCGGCGACCACCGGGGGGAGCCGGTGCGCCCAGGGCGCGGCCGCTTCGAAGGCGGCGGCGGCCCGGAGGACGGCGGCCTCCTGGCGGCGGCGACCCACGATCTGCAAGCCAACCGGCAGCCCGCTCTTCGTGAAGCCGCACGGTACCGAGATCACGGGCAGGGCGGTCACCGTGATGCCGTAGGTCAGGAAGAACCACTGGGTATAGTTGTCCAGCGCCCGCCCGTTGATCTCGGTGGGATAGGGCTGCTCCACCGGGAACGGCGGCATCGCGACGGTGGGCAGGATCAGCAGCTCCCGCGTCTCCATGAAGGCGCGCACCCGCTGCCAGAGGCGCGTGCGGAGCTTCTCGCCGTTGCCGATCTGCTCGGGGGTCAGCGAGAGCCCCTGCTTGATGTTCCACACCAGCCCCTTCTGCATCACCGGCTCCCAGCGCGCGAGCTTGTCGGCGTGACGCGCGACCATGGCGAGCCCGCGGGTGGCCAGCACGATGTCGTTGACCTCGCCGAAATCGGGGCACGCCCGCTCGACCTTCGCCCCGAGGGCGCGGAACACGTGGGTCGCCCGCTCGGCGACCGCGGCCACCTCGTGGTCCACCGGGATCAGCCCGTTGAGGTCGGGCGTCCACGCCACCCGCCAGCCCTTGATCGAGGGCCGCTTCACCGCCGCGGTGAACGGCCGGGTGTCGACCTCGTAGGAGAGCGGGGCGCGGTCGTCGGGGCCCGCCATCGCGGCCAGCATGAGGGCGACGTCCCCGACGGTGCGGGCCATGGGGCCGGTGACGCTCAGCGAGTCCCACGCCAGATCCGACGGGTAGACCGGGATGAGACCCGGGGAGGTTCGGAAGCCGACCACGCCGCAGAAGGCCGCCGGTGTCCGCAGCGAACCTCCCAGATCCGAGCCCTGCGCGAGCGGGCCCATGCCGGTCGCCAGGGCCACCGCGGCGCCGCCGCTCGAGCCCCCGCAGGTGAGCGCGGTGTTCCACGGATTGCGGGTGGCGCCGAAGACCGCGTTGAAGGTGTTGCCGCCGGCCCCGAACTCGGGCGTGTTGGTCTTGCCGACCACGATGGCACCGGCCCGCTTGAGCCGCTCGACGTAGAGCGCGTCCTCCTGCGGCACGTGGTGCTCGAAGATCTTGGAGCCCCAGGTCGTGCGGATGCCCTTGGTGGGCGTCAGATCCTTGATCGAGACCGGAACGCCGTGGAGGGGGCCCAGCGTACCCCGGCGGCCGAGCGCCGCGGTCGCCTTCCTCGCGGCCGCGAGCGCGGACTCCCGGGCGACGGTGACGTAGGCGTTGACGCGCGGGTTGACCGCGTCGATGCGGGCGAGCACCGCCTGCATGACCTCGAGCGGGGACACCTTGCGCGCGCGGTAGAGACGGTGGAGCTGCGTGGCGGGGACATAGCACAGGTCACGGTCCGGCAAGGGGCGTCTCCTCGGCGGTGAGGGGTTTACGAGTCGGCCGCCGCGACCGGGCCAGCGTCTTGGCCCGTCGAAGCGGAGGACAGGACTTTGCGAGGATCGAGGGCGTCCCGCAGGCCGTCTCCGATGTAGTTGATGCTGAGCACCGTGAGGAAGATGGCGGTGCCCGGGAAGAGGGCCCAGTGCGGGGCGAAGTCGAGGTTGTCCTTGGCGTCGAACAGGATGCGGCCCCAGGTCGGAATGTCGGGCGGGAAGCCCAGGCCCAGAAAGGACAGCGACGACTCCGCGATGATCGCGGCGGCCACGTCGATGGTGCCGGCCACGATGACCGGCCCGACCGCGTTTGGAAGGACGTGCCGGACGACCTGCCGCAGGGGCGCCGCCCCCAGGCCGCGGGCCGCCTCCACGAACTCCTTCTCGCGGAGCGAGAGGAACTGCGCGCGGACGAGCCGGGCCACCGGCATCCAGCGCAGCCCGCCGATCACGACCACCACGAGGATGAACACCCCCATCTCGGGGCCCAGCGCCTTCTTCAGCGAGTCGCGGAAGAGGTAGACCAGCAGCAGGAGCAGCGGGAGCGTGGGCAGCGACAGGAAGAGATCGGTGAGGCGCATCAGCGCGTGGTCGGTGGTACCGCCCATCTGGCCGGCCAGGGCGCCGACCAGGGTGCCGGCGATGATCGCGATCAGCATGGCCGCGACCCCCACCGCCAGCGAGATGCGCCCGCCGTAGAGCATGCGGGCGAGCAGGTCCTGCCCCAGGTCGTCGGTGCCGAGCGGGTGCGCCCACGAGGGGCCCTGGAGCTTGGCCTTGAAGTCGATCTCGTCGATGGGGACCCGGTAGACGAAGGGCCCCGCCACGACCGCGACCACCATCACGAGCAACACCGCCGCCCCGAGGGCGGCGAGGCGATGCTTCCGGAAGCGCCGCCACGTCTCGCTCCAGAGCGTGTCCGATGGGCGCCGGCCGACCAGGGTGACCGTCCGCGTGACCGTCTGGGTCGCCGCGCCGTTCGGAGGAGGTGCGCTCATCGCCAACTAGCGGTAGGAGATGCGCGGATCGAGCCAGCCGTAGAGCAGGTCGGCGAGCAGGTTGAAGACGACCACGAGGCAGGCGAACACGAACGTGATCGCCATGATCACCGGGGTGTCGTTGGCCAGGATGGAGGAGATCAGGAGCGAGCCGACGCCGGGGATGCGGAAGATCTGCTCGGTGATCACCGCGCCGGTGAAGATGCCGGGAATCTGCAGCGCGACCAGGGTCACCACCGGGATGAGAGCGTTGCGGACGACGTGCTTCAGGATCGTGACCCTCTCGGAGAGGCCCTTGGCCCGCGCGGTGTTGATGTAGTCGAGTCGGATCACCTCGAGCACCGCCGATCGGACGAAGCGGGTCATCGAGGCCCCCTGGAAGAGCCCGAGCACCGCCACCGGCATGATGGCCTGCCGCAGGTTCTCCCAGTACCAGCGCCAGCCGGTGGCGCTGATGTCGGCCCGGTAGATGAACGGCAGCCAGTCGAGATAGATGCTGAAGAACAGGATGAAGAGGATGCCGGTGAAGAACGTCGGCAGCGAGAACCCGATGAAGGCCAGGGTGGTCGTGAGCTGGTCGAAGAACGAGTAGGGCCGCATGGCGGAGTAGATGCCGATGGGGAGCGCCACCAGCAGCCCCAGGAGCTGGGCGAGGCCCAGCACCCAGAGAGTGGTCGGCAGCCGCTGCATGATGAGGGTGCCCACGTCCACGCGGCTCACGAAGGAGAAGCCCCAGTCCCCCTTCATCATCGACGTGAACCAGCGGAGGTACCGGACCGGGATCGGATCGTCGAGGCCGAACTGGTGGCGGAGATTGGCGCGTACCTCGGGTGGGACGTTCGGATTCGTCGCCAGCTCCTCGAACGGATCGCCCGGGGCCATCGCGAGGACGATGAACAGGATCAGGCTGATCCCGGCCAGGACCGGGATCGAGATCAGGAGTCGCCGGACGAGATACTTGGACATCGACCGCGGGGCGGGTGGGCCGCGCCGTGGAGGCCCGGCCCACCCGCCGGCCGCCTACCCCTCGCGGTACCAGTTCTGCAGCGCCCAGAAGTCGGAGTCCCAGCCGCTCTGCTCGGCGCGCAGCCGGCTGCTGACCGCGGCCACCCGCGGGCGCAGCACCACCGGGATCACGACCTGGTTCTGGATGACCAGGTCGTTCATCTTGATGAAGAGCGCGGCGCGCTTCACCGGATCCATCTCGCCCTCGGCCGCCCGGTAGGTCTTGTCGTACTCCTCGCTGCGCCAGCGCGTGATGTTGCGGCCCTGCCACTTGTTGTCCTTGGAGGCGACTTCCCACGACGTGAACTGGTTCATGAACAGCTCGGGATCCGGCTGCGTCATGGTCGTGGTGTACATCTGGATGTCGGTGTAGAAGTGGGTGTAGGTGTCCGGATTGGCGGCGTCGGACGAGAAGTAGACCGACGCGGTGACCGCCTTGATCTCGACGTCGATGCCGGCCTTGGCCGCCGCCTGCTTGACGATGGCCTGGTTCTTCTGGCGGGGGGCGTTGATGGAGGTCTGGTAGACCACCTTGAGACGCACCCCGTCCTTGGCCCGGATGCCGTCGCCGCCCTTCTTCCAGCCGGCCGCCTCGAGGATCTGGTTGGCCTTGTCCACGTTGAACTCGAACCGGGTGTTCTTCGAGTTGAACCGGTCCGGCGCGTTGAGGAAGTTGGCGGTGGCGATGCCGGTGCGCCCGTAGATCTGTTCCTGGACCGAGGCGCGGTCGACGAGCAGGTTGAACGCCTGCCGGACGGCCGGGTCGGTGAGGAACGGGTGCTTGGTTTTGACGCTCGAGCGCTCGCCGTCGACTTCCTTCCACGGGTCGGTGTTGTTGAGCTGGATGTGCTCGATGTTGCCGCCGAGCACGATGTCGGCCTTGCCCCGGCCGCCCTGCTCGAGGCGCTTCAGGATCTCGTCCTCGACCTGCATGTTCCAGGCGTAGTCGAACTCGCCGGTCTGGATGACCGCGCGGGCCGCCGACACTGCGTCGCCGCCGCCCTTCATCTCGATGGTGTCGAAGAAGGGGCGGTTCGGCATGTGGTAGCCGGGATTCAGCTCGCCCCGGACGACGTCACCGGGCTTGAAGTCCACGAACCGGTACGGGCCGGTCCCGACGGGCTTGAGGTTGTTCGGCGCCTCCCGGGACTTGGCTCCCTTGAAGGCCTCGAAGAGGTGCTTGGGGATGACCATGCCGCGCACGCCGCAGAAGGCGTCGGCCCAGAACGGGGTCGGCTTCTGGAAGACCACCCGGATCGTATGGCTGTCCACCTTCTCGACCTTGACGTCCTTGTAGGTGCCGATGCTCACCGAGGCGGTGGCCGGGTCGGCGGCGAACTCCCAGGTGAACACGCAGTCGTCGGCGGTGAGGGGCTTGCCGTCGTGCCAGGTCACGCCCTTCTTGATCCGCCAGGTCACCGACCGGCCGTCCCGGGCCAAGCCGCCGTTCTGGACGGTCGGGATCTCCGCCGCCAGCACGGGGCTCAGGTTGCCATCCGGATCCCACGAGGCGAGCGGCTCGTAGAAGATGCGCGAGCCGTCCTGATCCTTGGTGCCGACCGCGAAGTGGGGGTTGAGCAGGGTCGCCCCCTGCCACCACAGGGTCTTGAGCGCGCCGCCGCCGCCCCGCTTGGTGGGCTTGTACTGCACCCGGCTCTGCGCCTGTGCCACCCCGGCCGAGGCCAGCATCTGGGCCGCCATGGGGGCGGTCAGGCCGAGCGCGATCATGGCCTGGACGAATTCGCGCCGGCCCAGGATTCCCGCCTTGACCTGGCCGATCATGTGCCGCAGTTGACGTTCTTCCATCGAATGGTCCTCCTCGAGGTGGGTCGGCGCCGACCGGTTGGATGGCCTCTTATAAGTCCTCGGTGGCGAAATTGTCAAGTGAGCCGCCAGGTTCCGGCTATCCCTGCTTGTACCAGTAGGGCAGCCGCCAGAAGGTGGAGTCCCAGCCGGTCAGGTCCATGCCGTGGAGCGTGTTCGACGAGGCCGACACCCCGTTGCGCCAGAGCACCGGGATCACCACCACGTTGGCGATCACGATGTCGTTCATCTTGATGAGGAGCGCCGCGCGCTTGACCGGGTCGGTCTCGCTGTCCGCGGCCCGGAAGGTCCGGTCGTACTCGTCGTTGCGGAAGCGGGTGATGTTGCGGCCCTGCCACTTGTTGGCCTTCTGGGCGGCCTCCCAGGAGCAGAACTGGTTCATGAAGAACTGCGGATCGGGCGCGGTCATGGTCGTGTTGTACATCTGGATGTCGGCGTAGAAGTGCGGGTAGGTGTCGGGGTTGGCGGCATCGGAGGAGAAGAACACCGAGGCCACCACCGACTTGATCTCCATCTCGATCCCCGCCTTGGCCGCCGCCTGCTTGACGATCGCCTGGTTCTTCTGCCGGGGCGCGTTGATCGAGGTCTGGTAGAGGAACTTGAGCCGACGACCGTCCTTGGCGCGGATCCCGTCGGCCCCGCGCTTCCAGCCGGCCGCGTCCAGGATCTGGTTCGCCTTGTCCACGTTGAACTCCCAGCGCGTGTTCTTCGAGTAGAACCGCGAGGGGGCGTTCAGGAAGTTGGCGCTGGTCTGGCCGCCGCGCCCGTAGATCTGCTCGTGCACCGCGGACCGGTCGACGAGCAAGTTCAGGGCCTGTCGCACCGCCGGGTCCGACAGCGTCGGGTGCGTCGTCTTGATGCTCGACCGCTCGCCGTCCACCTCGGTCCACGGATCGGTGAAGTTGCACTGGATGTGCTCGGGGTTGCCGGTGGGCCAGATGTTGACGCGCCCCTTGCCGCCCTGCTCGAGGCGGCGGAGGATGTCGTCCTCCACCTGCATGTTCCACGCGTAGTCGTACTCGCCGGTCTGCAGCACCGCCCGCGCCGCCGAGGCCGCGTCACCACCACCCTTCATCTCGATGGTGTCGAAGAACGGGCGGTTGGGTACGTGGTAGCCCGGGTTCGCCTCCCCGCGCACGACGTCGCCGGGCTTGAAGTCGACGATGCGGTAGGCGCCGGTCCCGACCGGCTTGAGGTTGGCGGGCGCCTCCCGGCTCTTCGCTCCCCGGAACGACTCGAAGACGTGCTTGGGGACGATCATGCCGCGGTTGCCGCAGAACGGGTCGGCCCAGAACGGCTGCGGCTTGTTGAACGTGAGCTTGACGGTGTGGCTGTCGAGCTTGTCGATCTTCGAGATCTCCCGGTACGAGCCGCTGGTCACGGCGGCGGTGGCGGGGTCGGAGACGAACTCGTAGTTGAAGACCACGTCGTCGGCGGTGAAGGGCTTGCCGTCGTGCCAGGCCACGCCCTTCTTGAGTCGCCAGGTGACCGACGTGAGATCACGGGCGAGTCCGCCGTTCTGGACGGTCGGCGTCTCCGCGGCCAGGATCGGGACCACGTTGCCGTCGGGATCGAAGCCGGCCAGGGGCTCGTAGAAGATGCGCGAGGCGTCCTGGTCCTTGGTGCCGGTGGCGAAGTGGGGATTCAGGAGCGTGGGCGCCTGCCACCACAGGGTCTTCAGCAGCCCGCCGCCTCCGCGCCGGGTCGGCGTGAAGGCCGAGGCCTTGGGCTGGGCCTGGGCCACGCCGGCCGCGGCCAGCATCTGGGCGGCGAGGGGCGCGGTCAGCCCGAGGCCGATCATGGTGGTGACGAACGCACGGCGGCTCAGCCGGCCCGCCTTCACGTGGCCGATCAACTCGGTCAAAAAATGCTCGTCCATGGGGGTTCCTCGATCAACAGTTAGGGGTTGAGACCGTTGCCGCGGGGCGCGGCCAGCATGCGCACCGCGACCTCGATTGCCTCGATCATGCTCTCGGGGTTGGCGATGCCTTTCCAGGCGCGGTCGAAGGCGGTGCCGTGGTCCACCGAGACGCGGAGGAAGGGCAGGCCGACGGTGACGTTGACGCCCGAGAGTCCGGTCCAGGTGCCGCTCTTCTCGTCGTAGTTGAAGCCCAGCGTCTTGACCGGCACGTGCCCCTGGTCGTGGTACATGGCGACCACGATATCGAACTCGCCGCCCCGCGCGCGCGAGAAGAGGGTGTCGGCGGGCAGGGGGCCGTGGACGTCGAGGCCGTCGCGGCGGGCGTCCTCGATGGCCGGGATGATCTGGGTCTTCTCCTCGTCGCCGAAGAGGCCGTCCTCGCCCGCGTGCGGGTTCAGCCCGCAGACCGCGATGCGGGCCCGCGGGCGGCCGAGCCCCTCCATGGTCTGCTGGGCGAGCCGGATCACCCGGCCCACGCGCTCGCGCGTCACCAGGTCCGGCACGCGCCGGAGCGCCACGTGGGTGGTCACGTGGATGACGCGCAGCTCCTTGCCCAGCAGGAGCATCGCGAAGTCCTTCGTGCCCGTGAGCCGGGCCAGGATCTCGGTGTGACCGGAGTGCTGCACGCCCGCCGCGGCCAGCGCCTCCTTGTTCACGGGCGCGGTCACGATGGCGTCGATCTTCCCCGTCTGGCACAGGCGCACCCCGGTCTCGATGTAGGCGTAGGCCGCGCGGCCCGCCTCCGCGCTCACCGCCGCCCGGAGCAGGGTACGGGCGTCCACGTTGGCGAGGTCCAGGCACTCGAGCCGGCCCGGCGCGAACGTGCAGTCGTCCACCGACTTCACGGCGTGGAGCGTGAGCGGCGAGCGCAGCAGCTCGAGGGTCGCGGCCATCACCGAGCGATCACCGATGACGACCGGACGGCACGCGGCGGCCACCTCGGGTCTGGCCAAGGCCTTGGCCGTGATCTCGGGCCCGACGCCGGCGGGGTCGCCCATCGTGATGCCCAGCACGGGAACGCGGGAGACGGTCACGAGGTTCCTTCCAGGATCGCGGAGAACAGCGTAACGGCGTCGAAGCCCCCCGCTTTGGTGAGCAGGGCAATGCGTCGCCCGCCTGGCATCGTGAGGTCGCCGAGGGCGAGGCCGTCCGCGGGGGCCCCGTGGAGGTCGAGGCGCTCGGGGCGCAGGGCCTGGATCAGCGCGTAGGCGGTCTCGCCGCCCGTGACGATGGTGAGGTCCGGGCGCGCGCGCTCGAGGACGCGGCCGGCCGCCTGCGCCACGTGCCGGGCTATCGCGTCCGGGGCCGCGGCGGGGGCCGTCACGCTCGCCACGCAGGCCGGTCGGCCGGTCGCGAGCGCGGCGATGGCGGGGGCGGGGTCGCCGTGGCCGGTGGCGTCGGCCTCGACGCAGGGCACGCCGGCGCGTGCGAGGGCCGCGAGCTGAGCGCGGCTGGCCGGGTGGCGGCTGCCCACCACGACGAGCCGCGCCGCGCCGGGCGGCAGGGCGGGAGCCGGCGCGATGGTCCCCAGCACGCGGCTCAGCGCGCGCCCGAGGCCCGCCGAGCCGGCGGCGAGCGTGCCGGGCGCGGCGGCGAGGGCCTCCGCGAGCGCCGTCAGGTCGGCGTCGGTCTCCGCGTCGGCCGAGACGATGGTCCCCGGGTTCTGCTCGAGCACGTGGGCGATCTTCTCGCGGCCGGCGCGGACCTCGTCGAGAGCCAGGGTGACGACCGGTACTCCGGTGGCGCCCAGGAGCGCGGCCATCTCGGACGTCGCCGCGCGGAAGTCGGGATCGCCCGCGACCGGACATTCGTGAACGGGGACCGAGTGCACCAGGAGGCGACCGTGACGGACGACGCGACGCTGCGCGGGAAAGGCGGGGCACACCAGCGCGCCCGTGAAGAGCCCGCCATCGAGCAGCGCGGCCAGCTCGGCCCCGACCGCGCCGCGCATCGTCGAGTCGACCTTCTTGAACGTCACGCCGCCGGCGAGCCGGCGCTCGAGCCGCGCGGCGAGAGCCCGGACCACGCGCGCGGCTTCGTCGAGAGCCAGCGGCCGGCTCTCGGTGTCCACCGTGATGACGGCGCGGTCCGAGCACGGCAGGGCGGGCTCCGCCACGACCCCGACCGGCCCGGGGCCGGCGAAGAGGCAGCCCGTGTCGCAGGCGCCGGTCAGGTCATCGGCGATGATCGAGACCATCGTGGATGCCGTGGCCCCCATGAGTGCCTGACACCCTACCATAGAACGCGGGGTATACTGCGCTCGTGAAACGCCGCGTGCTGTTGGTGCTTCTCGCCCTTGCCGCGGCGCTGCTGCCGGGCCGCGGCTGGGCCGAGGATCCGGTGGCGGCCCTGCAGCTGATCCGCCCCAAGCCGGCCAAGGACGCCCCGGACTTCCAGGTACGCACGCCCGACGACCGCCAGCTCCGCCTGTCTGATTTCAAGGGCAAGGTCGTGTTCCTGAACTTCTGGGCCACGTGGTGCGACCCGTGCCGGGAGGAGATGCCGAGCATGGAGCGCCTGCACCGCGCCTACAAGGCCCGCGGGCTCGTGGTGCTGGCGATCTCGACCGACACCCAGGGGGCGAGCGTGGTCAAGCCGTTCGTCAAGCAGTTCAAGATCACGTTCGAGGTGGGGCTCGATCCGAAGATGGCGGTGGCCACCGGGGCCTACCAGGTCTGGGCGCTGCCCTCGACCATCATCATCGACCGCAAGGGCAAGCGGGTGCTGTTCGCGAACGGAGCGCGCGACTGGGACAGCAAGGCCGCCCACGCCCTCTTCGACTCGCTGCTCCGATGAGCGAGTCGCTCGGCGTCCTGGTGGCCTTCTCGGCGGGGCTCTTCTCGTTCCTGTCGCCGTGCGTGCTGCCGCTCTTCCCCTCGTACCTCTCGTTCATCACCGGCATGTCGGTGGACCGGCTCACCCACGAGGTCACCGCGGGCGCCCGCACCCGCGTGCTCCTGCACTCGCTCGCCTTCATCCTGGGGTTCAGCGTGGTCTTCGTGAGCCTCGGCGCTTCCTTCAGCGCGGCCGGCCAGTTCCTCCTGGACTACCGCGACTGGATCCGGATCGGCGGGGGCGTGCTCATCATCGTCTTCGGCCTCTACATCGCGGGCGTGCTGCGGATCGGCTTCTTCGGCCGCACCCAGCAGCTGCAGATCCAGAGCAAGCCGGCCGGCCTGCTCGGCTCCTTCCTGGTCGGCCTCACGTTCGCGATCGGCTGGACGCCGTGCGTCGGCCCCATCCTGGGGTCGATCCTCACCCTGGCCAGCAACGACAAGACGGTGGGGCAGGGGGTGACGCTGCTCCTGTCCTATTCCGCCGGGCTCGGGCTGCCGTTCCTGCTCTCCTCGCTGGCCCTCGGCGCCTTCCTCCGGTTCTTCAAGCGCTACCGCCCGTTCATTCCGATGGTGGAGCGCGCGGCGGGGGTGCTGCTGGTGATCGTGGGCATCCTGGTCGCGACCAACTACTACGTGCTGCTGAACTCCTGGGCCATCAGCCTGACGCCCGAATGGCTGCTCAAGCGTCTCTAACCGGATAGCCGCCCGATCCAGCGGGCGATCTCGTCCTGCACCTGCTCGAACACCTCCTGCTGTCCGATCGGCCCGCGCTTCGGAACCTTGAACGAGTGGTCGCCGCCTTCCACGATGTGGAGCGTCGCGGCGGCGCCGAGCGGCTCCAGCGTGGACCGCAGCTCCTCGGGCGTGCCGAACGCATCGCGCGAGCCCTGCACGACCAGGATGGGCTGCCGGATCCGCGCCAGGTGCGCGGCGCGAGGCCGGTCCGGCCGGCCCGGCGGATGGAGCGGATACCCCAGGGCGACCACTCCGGCCAGCTGCGCGACCCCCTGGGAGCCCAGGTGCGAGGCGATGCGCCCGCCCATGGACTTGCCGCCGATCACGAGCGACCCGGCCGCCAGATCGGCCCGGGCGCGGATCGTGGCGATGACGTCACGGAAGCACGCCTCGAGCGTGGCCGCGCGGTCGGGCAGGCGGCGGCCTTGTTCCATGTACGGGAAGTTGAACGTCACGGTGTGGCAGCCGCGCCGGGCGAGGCCCTGGGCGAAGTCCACCATGAACGCGCTCGACTGGGACGCGCCCGCCCCGTGAGCCAGGATCAAGGTGGCGAGGGGCCGTGCCGGCTCGGGGGGCGGATACACGAGGGCGGTCACGGTGCCGGAGGCGACGGCGACGCGGACCGACTCGGGCAGGGCCGCGCTAGCCGAGGAGGCGCTCGGCCGCCTCCATCAAGCTCTCCGAGAGGGTCGGGTGGGCGTGGATGGTCGCGGCCACGTCCTCGACGAGCGCGGCGGTCTCGACGGCCAGCGTTGCCTCGGCGATCAGCTCGCCCGCTCCGGGTCCCACGATGCCCACGCCGAGCACGCGTCCGGACCCCGCCTCGGCGACCAGCTTGGTGAGGCCGTCCGAGCGACCGATGGTGGCGGCGCGTCCCATGCCGGCCCACTGGAATGTCGAGACCTTGACGGTCCGTCCCTGATCCTTGGCCTGCGCCTCGCTGAGGCCGCACCAGGCGATCTCCGGATCGGTGAAGACCACGGCCGGGATCGCCACGTTGTCGAAGGCGGCCGGGCGACCGGCCAGCGCCTCGGCGGCGACCTTGCCCTGTCGCATGGCCCGATGCGCGAGCATGGGCTCGCCGGTGACGTCGCCGACCGCGTAGATCCGCGCATCATCGGTGCGGCAGCGATCGTTCACCTGAACGAAACGGCCGCGCTCGGTCAGGCGCGCCCGCGTGGCCTCGAGGCCGAGGCCGTCGCTCTGGGCGCGCCGGCCCACCGCCACCAGCACCCGGTCGAAGCGCTGGGCGCCCTGGCCTTCGAGATCGGCCTCGATGCCGGCGCCGACCTCGCGGAGGGCGGTCACCTTGGTCTCGAGGTGGATGGCCGCGAAGAGCTTGTCCACGCGGCGCCGCAGCGGCTGCACCAGGTCGCGGTCCACGCCGGGCAGCAGACCGTCGGTCATCTCGACCAGGGTCACGTGGCTGCCCAGCGTCGCGTAGACGGTGCCCATCTCGAGGCCGATGTAGCCTCCGCCGATCACCAGCAGGCGCTCGGGGATGTCGGGCAGCTCGAGGGCGGCGGTCGAGTCCATCACCCGGTCATTCTGGAAGGCGATTCCGGGCAGCCCGCTCGGCCGCGAGCCGGTGGCCACGATCGCGTGCTTGAAGCGAACCTTCCGGAGCGTCTCGGCGGTCTCGATGCGGAGCGTGCTCGAGTCCTCGAAGACGCCCCGCCCGCCGATGACCTCGACGCCCTTGGCCTTCGCGACCGAGACCAGGCCGCGCGCCAGCTTGCCCACGACCCGCTCCTGCTTCCACTTGCGCAGGGGATCGAGCGAGATGCGCGGCTCGCCGAAGTCCACGCCGAACTCCTTCGCCCGCTCCGCCTCGGTCAGCACCGCGGCCACGTGGAGGAGCGCCTTGCTCGGGATGCAGCCCTCGAAGAGGCAGGCGCCGCCCAGACGCTGGGCCGCGTCCACCACCACGGTCTCGAGCCCCAGATCCGCGCAGCGGAAGGCGGCCGAGTAGCCGCCCGGCCCGCCGCCCAGCACCGCCACGTCCACCTCGTCCACCAGATCGCCCATGACCACGGCTCACCACTCCCAGAGGAGCCGCTCGGGGGCCTCGAGCAGCTGCACGATCTCGGTGGCGAAGCGGGCGCCGTCGGCGCCGTCGGCCACGCGGTGGTCGAACGTGAGCGTGAGCGGCAGCATGAGGCGCGGCACGATCTGGCCCTGGCGCACGACCGGCTCGAGCCGCCCGCGGGCTACGCCCAGGATCGCGACCTCCGGGTAGTTGATGATCGGGAGCGCGGCGGTGCCGCCGAGCGCGCCCATATTGGTGATCGTGAACGTGCCCCCGCGCAGGTCTTCCAGGCTGGCCTTGCCCTCGCGCACCCGCTGGGCGAGCGCGCCCAGCTCCCGCGCGATCTCCAGCACCGGCTTGCGGTCGACCTCCCGGAGCACCGGCACGATGAGCCCGCGCTCGGTCGCCACCGCCACGCCCAGGTGGTAGTAGCGCTTGAGGATCACCTCGCCCGCGGCCGGGTCGAGACTCGCGTTGAACGCGGGATGGCGCAGCAACGCGAGCGCCGCCGCCTTCAGGAGGAAGGCGGTCAGCGTGAGGGTCACCCCCTTGGACCGGGCAGCCTCCAGGTTGCGCGTGATGACGGCGTCCAGGTCGGTGATGTCGGCGCGGTCGAAGTGGGTGACGTGCGGGATCAGGGTGGCCGAGAGCGTCATGCGCAGGGCGATGGCGCGGCGCAGGTGCGAGAGCGGCGCGCGCTCCACCGGGCCCCACTGCTCGAAGCGCGGCAAGGGCGGCACCTCGAGGCCGCCGCTCGCCAGCGGCTTGGCCGGGCCGGCGGGCGCGACCGGCTGGGCGGGGCCCGTTGTCGGGGCGGGGGCCGGGCGCGAGCCCGCGGCGGCGGCCCGCACGTCCTCATCGAGCACCCGGCCGCCCGGCC
>DATHSW010000068.1:0-8763 GCA_035463855.1 Candidatus Deferrimicrobiaceae bacterium
GTGTTCGACTCCCTCTCCCCTTTGGGGAGAGGGTCGGGGTGAGGGGCGGTCCTGGTGTCGATCCGAGGAAACAAGCCGGAGAGCTTGCTCACCCGCGGCACCGACGCGAGCCGCCCCACCACCGCGGCCTCGAGCGTGGGCGTCGCGCTCTGGCCGATCGCCTCCCGGATCTTCCGCGCCGCGTCCGGCAGGAACGGATCCAGCACGATGCCGAGGAACCCCAGCGCGTCGGCGAGCGTGCACAGCACGCGCTCGAGCCGGGGCCGCTTGGCGGGATCCTTGGCGAGCGCCCACGGCGCGCTCGCGTCCACGTAGCGGTTGACCGTCCCGATGAAGGCCCAGATTCCGGCGAGCGCCTTCTGGAACGCGAACTCCTGCATGGCCTGCTCGACCGCGGCGCGCGCCTCCGCCGCGGCGGTCGCGAGGTCGCGGTCGGCGGCCTCGATCGGCGCGGTCACCTGCGCGACCGGTCCCGAGGCGGCGATCAGCGTGGTGGCCCGGCTCACGAGGTTGCCGAGGTCGTTGGCCAGGTCGGCGTTGAGCCGATCCACCAGCGCCTCCTCGCTGAAGCTGGCGTCGAGGCCGAAGTTCATCTCGCGGAGGAGGAAGTAGCGGAAGGCGTCGTGGCCGTACTTGTCGGTGAGCTGGAACGCCTCCACCACGTTGCCGACCGACTTGGACATCTTGCTGCCGCCGAGCGACCAGTACCCGTGGACGTTGAGCCGCCGGTAGAGCGGGATGCCCGCCGCCTTGAGCATCGTCGGCCAGTACACGCCGTGCGGCTTCAGGATGTCCTTGCCGATCAGGTGCTCGACGTGCTCCCAGAGCCCACGCGTCTTCGGATTGGCCTCGTCCGAGACCGCCGAGTAGTAGTTGAGCAGCGCGTCGAACCAGACGTAGGTCACGTACTTGTCGTCGAAGGGCAGCGGGATGCCCCACTCGAGGCGCGAGGTGGGCCGGCTGATCGACAGATCCTGAAGCGGCTCGCGGAGGAAGCCCAGCACCTCGTTGCGGTACCGGTCCGGCTGGATGAAGCCGGGATTGTCCTCGAGGTGCTTGATCAGCCACGCCTGGTACTTCGACATCTTGAAGAAGTAGTTCTTCTCCTTGATGAAGGTGAGCGCGGTCTGGTGATCGGGGCACTTGCCGTCCACGATCTCCTTCTCGGTGTAGAAGCGCTCGCAGCCGTAGCAGTACCAGCCCCCGTACTCCCCGAAGTAGATCTCGCCCGCGTCGTAGAGGCGCTGCAGCACCTCCTGCACGACCTTCCGGTGTCGCGGCTCGGTGGTGCGGATGAAATCGTCGTTGGTGATGCCGAGGCGCCGCCAGGTCTCCCGGAAGACCGCCGCGATCTCGTCGGCGTAGGCCTGCGGGGACTTCCCCGCCTGGGCCGCCACCTGGGCGATCCGCTCCCCGTGCTCGTCGGTGCCGGTGAGGAAGTAGACGCGGTCGCCGGCCAGCCGGCGGTAGCGGCACATCGCGTCGGCCATGATGGTGGTGCACGCGTGCCCGAGGTGCGGGCGCGCGTTGACGTAGTAGATCGGGGTGGTGAGGTAGAAGGTGCTCATCGGTCCCGGCGGTCAGGCCGGCTTGATGTGGTCGCGCCCTTCCCAGGTGAGCTGGTCGAGGGGGACCTCCGCCTCGGTGCCGTCCGGGAAGCCGACCACCACCACCTGCCGGAGCACGCGGATCGCCCGCACCTTGCCGGTCATGCACCCGCTCCCGCCGCAGGAGGCCGAGCACGGGGTGTTCACCCGCGGCAGCCGCGAGCGGAGCTCCTCGTAGGTCGAGAACTCGTACAGCAGGCAGCACTTGAGCCGCCCGCAGTTGCCGAGGAGGCGGCTGTCGGTCAGCGGCATGTCCTGGGCCTTCGCCATCTTCACCGAGATCGGATCGAACTTGCGCAGGTGCGACGAGCAGCAGAGCTGCCGGCCGCAGGGGCCGATGCCGTCGAGCAGCTTGCTGGTGTCGCGCGCTCCGATCTGGCGCATCTCGATGCGGGCGTGGAACTCGCGGGCCAGATCGCGCACGAGGTCGCGGAAGTCCACCCGCTCCTCCGAGTTGAAGAACACGGTGACGCGGCGGCGCGAGCCCTCGATCTCCACGTCCACGATCTTCATGTTGAGCCCGCGCCCGCGCGCCATCCGCTGGCAGGTCTCCACGCCCCGGACCTCCCGCGCCCGGCGGTCGCGCCACTCCGCCCCCTCCGCGGTGGTGGCGCGCCGGACGACCCGGCGATAGACGCGGTCGCGCTTGAACGAGGGCAGCGGGCGCTTGGGGCGCCGCACCTCGCCCACCGTGGTGCCGCCGCCCGTGTCCACCATCACGAGGTCGCCGACGTGGAGGTCGGTGTCGGTGGTCAGGTGGTCCTCGGCCAGGAGCGGCTCGCGCAGCCGCACCCCGACGAGGTACTGGGGCGTCTCCTCGGCCACCGCGGCGGCGGTCGCGGCGGGCTCGAGCGGCTCGCTCATGGTCAGGCGGCCTTCCCGGTGAGACGGCCCAGCAGCACTTCCACGCTGAGCCGGGGCGAGACACTGCCCTGCAGCGCGAACCAGGTCTCGCGGCAGTCGCGCAGCGCGCCCAGCACCTGATCGAGCGACCGGGCGCCGCCGGCCTTCGCGGTCGCCTCGCCGAAGAGGGTCAGGCGCGGGGCGCCGCCGGCCAGCCCGCAGAGGAGATCGCGGTGCCAGAGCCAGCACGCCTCCACGAAGGCCTCCGCGGCCTGCCGGTCCCGGCCGACCTGGTCGCCGAGCCGGAGGATGGCCTCGACGCCCTGCTCCCGCGCCTCGGCCAGGAGCCGCAGGGCGCGGGTGTACGTCTCGCCGCGGACATCGGGGAGCAGAGCGGGCACGCCCTCGACGAGCCGGGGCCGGAAGCGCACCACCTGGCAGCGGGACAGCACGGTGGCGGGCAGGGCGCGAACCTGCGAGAGGATCAGGATGATCACGGTCTGCGCCGGCGGCTCCTCCAGCGTCTTCAGGAGAGCCTGCGGCGTCGAGGCCGTCATCTTCTCCGCCTCGTCCACGATGAAGACCTTCCAGGCGGCCTCCGCGGGCTTGAGCGACGCCCGACGCTCCAGCTCCCGGATCGTCTCGATGCGCAGGGCCGGGGCGCCTCTGGGATTGCTGGGCGGGGGCGTCGGCCCCAGCAGGTGCACGTCGGGATGGCTGCCGCGCGCGGCGCGCGCGGCGGCGGAGCCACCGCGCGGCGCGACGAGGGCTGACGCGAAGGCCAGCGCGGTGGCCTTGCGGCCCGAGGCCTCGGGGCCCACGAAGGCGTAGGCGTGCGCCACGCGCTCGGCGTGGAGCGCGCGGCGCAGCAGCGTCACCGCCTCGTCCTGATCGCGGATCGCGTCAAGCGGCACCGGCGTCTCCCCGCCGCGCCAGCAGCTCGGCCACCACGCGGACGACGTCGGCGTGCAGCGCGTCCGGATCGCGGTCGGCGTCGAGCACGACCACGCGATTCTTGTCCCCGCGCGCGATCTCGAGATAGCCCTCGCGCACGCGGCGGTGGAAGTCGAGGTCCATCTTCTCGAAGGCGTCCAGCGCGCGCCCGCGGATGCGCCGCATGCCCGCGACCGGATCGAGATCCAGCACCAGGGTGAGATCGGGCAGGATCCCCCCCGTCGCGAGCATGTTCAGCTCTCGGATGGTCTGCACGTCCATGCCCTGACCGTAGCCCTGGTAGGCGACCGTGGCATCCGCGTAGCGGTCGGAGATCACCACCGCGCCCCGGGCCAGCGCCGGGGCCACCACCCGCGTCACGTGCTCGCGGCGCGCGGCCATGAAGAGGAAGGTCTGGGTGAGCGGCGTCGGGGCGGGTCCGTCACCTTCAAACAGCGCGCGCACCCGCAGGCCGAGCGGGGTGCCGTCCGGCTCGCTGGTCCGCACGACCTCGTGGCCGAGCCCGCTCAGGTACTGCGCCAGCCGCGCGCACTGGGTGGATTTGCCGGATCCCTCGACGCCCTCGACCGTGATCAGCACCGCAGGCATGGGCGTACTCTAACACACTGATTTGGTGGGGCGCCCATCGCCACCTCCCTGCCTATCTCAGGGAAATTCCTTCCACACTCCTTGCCCTCGCGTTCTTAACGCGGAGCAGCGAAGCCGCGGAGAAGCACCGGGGAAGCGGCATTTGCCCCGGAATCTGCGGTGGCGCGGCTCTTGCTCTCTCCTGGAACGCCCGAGGCGGAGCGCGGGTTGTACAAGTGCGGAGTCCTCGCCACACACCGGTTCTGAGCGAGGAGCCCGCCTCCGCCATCGGGTCCAAGCGGTCGCATCGAGAGAGGGAACGAGACATGGACAACCTGGCCCTGCAGAGCATCGGGATGCGCGGCCGCGGGCTCGGCTGGCGCGCCGAGCGGTGCGCCGACCCGCAGAGCTGCGAGCTGCACCTCTGCATCGCGGACGACCGGGGCAGCTTCTGGCACCCCGCGGATCCGCTCGCGTTCGCGCGGTGGCGGATCCGGGCCGATCTCGACGCCATTCCCGCGCACGTGCTGGTCCGGGTGAGCCGCGGCTGGGAGGCGATCCATCGCACCGTGGTCCTGGGCGTCCTCGGCGTGGGCGGCACCGCCGCGGTGCTGGGCGGCATGTGGTGGGGCCGTCAGAGGCTCTTCTCCATGAAGACGCTGAGCGGGTCCGGCTGGTACTCGCCGAAGGCGTCCCGCTCCACGTAGCCCGCCGACCGGTAGAGCCCGAGCGCCTCCGGCTGATGAATGCCGGTCTCGAGGCGCAGGCACGCCAGGCTCTCGCGGCGCGCTTCCTCCTCGATGCGGTCCAGGATGCGCCGCCCCAGCCTGAGCCCCCGGGCTTCCGGGGACACGAACATCCGCTTCAGCTCGCCGTAGCCCGACGCGTCGATCCGGAGCGCCCCGCAGCCGACCGCCTGCCCGTTCCGCCTCGCCACGAAGAAGCGGATACCGGGCGCGGCGAGCGCTTCGACGTCGAGGAAGTGGTTGCTCTCGGGTGGGTAGAGCCCGCTCTGGTAGGCGTCGAGCGCCTCGAGCAGGCGCTCCACGTCGGCCTGGCGGGGCGACTCGATCCCGAGCGTGACGTCGGTCACCGCTGCACCCGTCGCTCCGCGCGGCGGGCCACCGCCCAGTAGCGGAGGACCGGCGGCACCAGGGGCAGCAGCCCGCGCGTCGTGGCGGCCACGACGCGGAGCGCGCGCGCGTGGCGGCCGTCCCAGGGCAGACCGTAGGCCGCGCGAATCGCGGGCGGCAGCAGACCCACCGCGGGCAGCGCGGCCAGCCGGAGCGCGGGCCGGACGAGGACCGGGGCGGGCGGGCTGATGATCTCGCGCGCGAGGCGGCGGGCGGTGTCGGTCACCTCGATCGCGCCGGAGCCCAGCATCGCGTCCAGGTACTCGCGGAGCCCGTTCTCCGTCCGCGGCAGCCGGCCCGGCGGGATCCCCAGCGCGGGCTCGATGCCGCTCGCCTCCGCGCAGTACCGGTCGGCCTGGGCGGCCGTGATCGGCGCCACGAAGAGCCGATAGGTCAGCAGGAAGGACTCGAGCAGCGTGGCGTGCACCCAGGTCAGGAGCTCCGGATCGTGGGCACTGTAGGAGTCGCCGGCGGCCCTGCCACCCGCTGCGGCATCGAGCCGCCCATGGACCCGGTCGTGGATGGCGTTGATCCGGGCGGCGGCGGCCGCCGCCTCCCCCTCGGACCCGAAGGTCAGGGCGAGCATGGCGGCGAGCGTCCGGTGCAGGCGCCGCAGCCGCCCCCAGGGCTCGGTCGTGAACCCGCTGTGCTCGGCCACCCCGCGCGCGACCTTGGGGTGGGCGATCTGGAGCAGGATGGCCCGTGCCCAGCCGGCCAGGAGCACCCGCTCCCGATGGACCCTCCAGGCCATGCCGCGGGTGACGAAGGGCTCGGCCGGGAGGAGGCGGCGCATGGAGGCATTATGCGCATAGCCCGGAAACTTCGGGAGCCCACCGGCCGTTGTGTGGAAGTCACCTCTTACCCCGGAAAGGAGACCGCCATGCGTCGAGTCGCTCCGCTGCTGGTCGCCGCCCTGCTGCTGACCGGCCTGGTCTGGGTGGGCCCGGTCGGCGCCCTCGAAGTCGGCCAGAAGGCGCCCGAGTTCACCCTGCCGGCTCCCGGTGGCAAGCCGGTCAAGCTGTCCGATCTCACCGCCAAGGGTCCCGTCGTCCTCTTCACTTTCATCCAGGCGTTCACCGGCCCCTGAACGAAGGAGCTCCTCGGCTTCGAGGAGACGCTGTCCCGGTTCCAGGCCGCCGGCGCCCAGGTCGTGGGGGTGAGCGCCGATCACGTCGCAACCCTGGAGGGGTTCACCAAGCAGAACAAGATCAGCTATCCCCTGCTGTCCGACTTCCGCCGCGCGATGCTCCCGGCCTACGACGCGCTCGTCACCGACGAGAAGAGCCCGATCTTCCGCTATGCCAAGCGCGCCTACTACGTCATCGACAAGAACGGCGTGGTCCGCTACATGAAGATCCAGGACAACGCCCTGGACCTGCTGGATCCAGCCGAGGTGCTGAAGGCGCTCAAGGATTCCGGCGCGTGAGCGCGCGCCGGCTCGCCGCCCTGAGCCTGGTGGCGGCGGCGCTCTGGACGGGCGGGGCGGCGGCGCAGCCCGCCGCCGCCCCGCCGGCCTGGAAGACGCTGGAGGTGCAGGCCTACGAGCCGCCCAGGCCCGCCCCCGCCTTTGCCCTGCCCGCGCTCGACGGCCGCACCGTGCGGCTGGAGGATCAGAAGGGCAAGGCGCTGCTGCTGTTCTTCTGGGCCACCTGGTGACCGACCTGCCGGGAGGAGTTGCCTTCCGTCAACCGGCTCTACGAGGAATTCAAGGGACAGGGCTTCCAGGTGCTGCTGATCAGCTTCCGCGAGAGCGCGGAGCTGGTGAAGCGCACCGCGGCCGAGCGCGGCTACACCGCGCCGGTGCTGCTCGACGCCTCGGGCGACGTCACCGGCCGCGCCTACGGCGTCTTCGGGCCGCCCACCGCCTATCTGGTGGACCGCGAGGGGCGTCTGGTCGGCCGCATGGTCGGCGCCCGGGACTGGAGCGGCCCGGCGGCGCGCGATCTCATCCGCGACTTCGTCGCGGCGCAGCGCTGAGCCGCTCCTAGCCGCGCCCGGCGAGTAGACGGGGCCGGCGAGCCGCACGCGGCGGCTTCCGCGATCGCGCCGCGGCGCTCGGCCCCCCGTGCCCGGCGCCCGCGATCACCGTCTCGACCCGGCGCGCCATGACGCGACAAGGCTACGGAGGCGCGAAGCCCTGGTCAATCTGGCTATACTGTTGCGATGTTCCATCCCGTCGTCGACGCGTGGTTCCGCGCCCGCTACCCCGAGCCCACTCCGGTCCAGGCCGGCGCCTGGCCCCTGATCGCGGCGGGCCAGGACGTGCTGCTCACCGCGCCCACCGGCTCCGGCAAGACGCTCGCGGCCTTCCTCGCCTGCCTCGACCGGCTCTTCCGGGAGGCGGTGGCGGGCCGCCTCGAGGACCGGACCGCGATCCTCTACGTCTCGCCGCTCAAGGCGCTCTCGAACGACGTGCGGCGCAACCTGGACGAGCCGCTCGCCGAGCTGGCCGCGGCCGCGGTGGCGGCGGGGCTCCCCGCGCCCGCGATCCGCACCGCGGTGCGCACCGGCGATACCCCCGCGCACGAGCGGCGGCTGATCGGGCGCCGCCCGCCGCACGTGATGGTGACCACGCCCGAATCGCTCTTCATCCTGCTCACCGCGGAGTCGAGCCGCCGCTGGCTCGGCGACGTGCGCACCGTGATCGTGGACGAGATCCACGCGGTGGCGGGGGACAAGCGCGGCGCGCACCTGGCCCTGTCGCTCGAGCGGCTCGCCGAGCTGGTGGCCGCGCGCGGCGGCGATCTGCAGCGCATCGGCCTCTCGGCCACCGTCCGCCCGATCCAGACCGCGGCGCGCCTCCTGGTCGGCGCCGAGCGCCCGCTGCCCGAGATCGTCAACGTGGGCCAGCGCCGCGACATGGACCTGGCGATCGAGGTCCTGGGCGACGAGCTGGGCGCGGTGTGCACCAACGAGCAGTGGGAGGAGATCTACGACCGGGTGGCCGCGCTGGCGCGCGCGCACCGCTCCACGCTCGTGTTCGTCAACACGCGGCGCCTGGTCGAGCGGGTGACCCGCCACCTCGCCGACCGACTCGGGGCCGAGCGTGTGGCCGCGCACCACAGCAGCCTGAGCCGGCAGCGGCGCTTCGACGCCGAGCAGCGGCTCAAGGCGGGGCAGCTCTCGCTGGTGGTGGCCACCGCCTCGCTCGAGCTCGGCATCGACGTGGGCACGGTGGACCTCACCTGCCTGATCGGCTCGCCCCGCTCGATCGCCACCGCGCTCCAGCGGGTGGGCCGCTCGGGCCACGCGCTGATCGCGACGCCCAAGGGCCGCCTCTTCCCGCTCACCCGTGACCAGCTCGTCGAGTGCGCGGCGCTCGTGCGCGCCGCCCGCCGCGGCGAGATCGACCGGCTCGCCCTGCGGCAGGCGCCGCTCGACGTCCTCGCCCAGCAGATCGTGGCGATCTGCGCCGGCGAGGAGCAGGACGAGGATCGGCTCTTCGACCTCTGCCGCCGCGCGGCGCCGTACGCGGCGCTCGGCCGCGAGGACTTCGACGAGGTCGTGGACATGCTGGCCGAGGGCATCGCGACGCGGCGGGGCCGCTACGCGGCACGGCTGCACCGCGACGGCGTGGCGCGACGGCTCAAGGCCCGGCGCGGGGCGCGCCTGGCCGCGCTCACCTCGGGCGGCGCGATCCCCGACAACGCGAGCTACGA
>DATHSW010000069.1:0-11636 GCA_035463855.1 Candidatus Deferrimicrobiaceae bacterium
GAGCTGACCGCGCGACCGACCTCCCCGAGGGCGGTGAGCTGCTCGACCGAGCGCGTCAGATCCGCCGTCCGCGCCTCCAGCTCCTTGAAGAGGCGCGTGTTCTCGATGGCGATGACGGCCTGATCGGCGAAGGTCTTCAGCAGCTCCACCTCCCCGTCCGCGAACCGGCCGGGCTCCCGGCGGGTCACGAGGATGGCGCCGAAGGCCTCGCCCTCGCGCATCATCGGCACCGCGACGATGCTCCGGAAGGCGAGTGTGCGTCCCACCTGACGTACGAGCTCGGTCACCGGCACGTCCTCGACGTCCGGCACGTGCACGACCGAGCGGGTGAGGACCACCATGCCGGGCACGCTCTCCATGTCGAGGGGTCGCGGGTACCGGGCGCGGGCGGCGGCGAGCGCTTCGGGTGAGCCTCCGTAGTTTGCCGGGTGGTACAGCGCGCGGCCGTCACTCAGGAAGACCGCCGCGGTGGCCGCCTGGCAGAGCCTCGCCGCGCTCCGTACGATCGTGTCGAACACCGGCTGCGCGTCCGTCTGCGCGTGCGCGATGGTGCGCAGGATCTCACCCGTCGCGGTTTGCTGCTCGAGGGTCTCGGTGACTGCCCGGTTCTTCTGCTGCAGCTCGGTGAACAACCGCACGTTCTCGATCGCGATGACCGCCTGGTCGGCGAAGGTCCGGAGCAGCGCGATCTGCTGCTCGGGGAACGGGCGCACTTCCAGCCGGAACGCGCAGATGACCCCGATTGGCATCCCCTCGCGCAGCAAGGGCACGGCAAGCATGGTCCGGTGCCCGAAGCGCCGCGCGAGCTCCCGGCCGACCGGATATTCCTCTTCCGGCTCGGCGGCGAAATCGTGGATGTGGATGGTGGTCCGGTCGACCACGGCACGCGTCGCGGCCGAACCTCGGGTCAGGTGAATCGTGAAATCAGACGGGGTTGACATGTACAGAGGGCCGACACCGGCGGCGATTCGCACGTCGCCGCCGTCGACGAGCAGCATCGCGACGTCGTTCGCCTCGCAGAGGCGGGCGGCGCTCGCGACGACCGCGTCGAACACCGGCCCGACCTCGGTCGGAGACCGGGAGATGACGCCGAGGATCTCGCCCGTCGCCTTCTCTCGCTCGAGGCTCTCGGCAAGACGCCTCTCCAGATCACGACGACTCCGAGATTCGGAGTTCTTCGATTTCCGGGCGGGCGCCCGCCGGTCTTCGACCTTCGCTTTAGCGGGGGCGGCACGGCGACGCATCGGCCTCTCCTTGTCCCTGACGGTACAGCAACCGACGACAGGCTAGGTGAACGCACCCGCCTTCGCAAGTGGAAGGGGTCGGCGCGCGGCGCCCGTGAGCCGCGCGCGGTGAGCGACCAGGCTCAGCGCAGTGGCCGCGCGAAGCGCCCGGGCGCGAAGGCGTCGAGGGCGAGCGTGGTCTTGCCGGTGTGGATGAGATCGGCCACCGCGCGGGCCATGGCGGGGCCGAGCAGGATGCCCTTGCGGCCCGCGCCGGTCGCCACGTAGACGCGGTCGAGGCCCGGCACGCGGCCGAGCAGCAGGAGGCCGTCGGCGGCCACCGGACGCAGGCAGGCCGTCTGGTGGACGACCTGGGCGTCCGCCATCGCGGGTAGCATCGTCACCAGCGCGGCGCCGACCTCGTCGCGCGCCTCGCGCGTCGTCTCCTCGTCGAAGCCGGCCTCCTCCTCGGTCGTGCCCGCCCACAGGAGGCCGTCGGGCTTGGTGGTGGCGTAGTTGTGGCCCCAGCCGACCGAGCAGGCGACCGGCGGCCCGGGCGCCTGCAGGCGCAGGATCTGGCCCTTGAGGGGCCGCACCGCGATCGGCAGGTCGAGCCAGGGCGCGGCCTCCGCGCTCCAGGGACCGAGGGCCAGCACCACCGTGTCGCAGGCGATCTCGTCACGCTCGAGGACCACGTGAGTGACCGCTCCGCCGCGCCGCCTCAGGCCGGTGACCCGCCCGTGGCGGAGGCTCACCCCCAGGCGCTCGGCGGCGCGGGTCAGGGCCAGCACGAGACGATAGGGCTCGACGTCGGCGGTGCCCTCGATCGAGAGCGCGCCGAGGGCCTCGTCCGAGATCCGCGGCTCCACGCGCCGGGCCGCCGTGGCGTCCAGCCACCCCACCGTGTAGCCGGGCTGCTGCTGCTGCCAGGCCAGGGCGGCCTGGAGCCGTCGCGCCTCCGTCTCGGTGAACGCCAGGGCCAACGACGGGCGCATCCGGAAGTCGATGCCGATCCCGGTCTCCTCGACGACGCTCTCGGCCAGCTCACGATGCAGCCGCATCCCCTCCTGGGCGACCTGGGCCAGGGGCCCGGGGATGCCGGCGCCGGTGAGCGGGCTCAGCCCGCCGTAGGCGAAGCCCGAGGCGTGGCTGCCGATGGCGTCGCGCTCGACCACGATGGCGGGGATGCCCGCCTTCGCCAGGTAGTAGGCGGCCGCCATCCCCACGATGCCGCCGCCCACGATCACGACGCCGCTCGGGGCCATGGCCGGTCGCGGGCTCCCGCTCAGCTCACGCCCTCGGCGCGCCAGCGCGCGGCCGGGACGCCGGCGGTGGCGAGGATGAGGATGCGCACCACCTTCGCCTGGAATGCGCCTGGTGCCGCCCCATCTGCCTATTCTCGCCTATTGTGTCGTCTCGCGCTCGGAGCGATCCCTGCGGTTCCAGACCCAGCGGCATGCGGGCCTGTTGCCCGCGCGGCACCTTTGCTAGACTCTCTCGCCGGAGTCCCGTGTCGCAGTCAGGAGGCTCGGTGAGCCCGACTCGTCCGTCCCAACCGCCATCGCCTCGCCCCGGATTCATGGACGGAGAGCGCGTCTAGCGTATGCGCGATGCCATCCGGGTGCTGCTTGTTGGAACCGGCCAGATGGGGGCCGGAATCGCCCGCCTCACGCTCGAGAAGCGGGGCCTCGAGCTGGTGGGAGCGTACGGGCGCAGGAGGGAACGCGCCGGCACCGATCTCGGCCGCGCGATCGGGCTCGGCCGGGACCTGGGCATCGCGCTCGCCGCCGATCTCGGGGCGGAGGTCGGACGGAGCCGGCCGCACGTCGCCATCCAGACGACCTGCTCGCGCCTCGCGGACGCGCGGACCGAGATCGCGATCCTGATCCGACATGGCGTCCACGTCCTCTCGATCGCGGAGGAGATGGCGTACCCCGCCGCCACCTCCCCGGCGGTCGCCACGGAGCTGCATCGGCTCGCGACCGAGCACCGGGTGGCGGTGCTCGGCACCGGGGTCAACCCCGGGTTCGTGCTCGATCTGCTGGTCATCGCGCTGACCGGGGTCTGCGCCGACGTCCGGTCGATCGCCGCCACGCGCGTCAATGATCTGTCGCCCTACGGCCCGTCGGTCCTCGCGGCCCAGGGCGTGGGGCTCACCCCGGAGGCGTTTCGCACGGCGCGGGAAGACGGGCGCGTCGTCGGCCACGTCGGGTTCCCGCAGTCGCTCCGCATGATCGCCGACACCGTCGGTTGGGAGATCGCGCGGATCGAGGAGCGGCGCGAGGCCATCGTCTCGAAGGTTCGGCGCGAGACGCCCTTCGTGACCGTCGAGCCGGGGCACGTCGCCGGATGCCGGCACACCGCGGTGGCGTACCGCGCGGGCGAACCGGTGATCACGCTGATCCATCCGCAGCAGGTTCACCCGCACCTCGAAGGGGTCGAGACGGGCGACACGATCGAGATCACCGGAACGCCCAACGTGCGCCTGGCCGGAAGCCCCGAGATCCCTGGCGGTCTCGCCACCATCGCCCTGGCGGTGAACATGATCCCACGCGTGCTGAGCGCCCCGCCCGGGCTGCACTCGATGGCGGACCTGCCCGTGCCGGCCGCCATCCTCGGTGACGCGCGGCGGCTCGCTCATTCCGGACCGCGGGAGTCCGACTCCCGTGGCTGAGCGGATCGCGGCTGGAACCTGGGTCGAGATTCACCGCGTCGTGCTGCGCCCCGGCGAGCGGGCGCCGAGCGTCCCGGCGGACACCCGCGAGGTCCCCCTCGAGATGCGCGTGAAGGGCTTCCTCGCCGATGCCGCCGCGCCGGGCGAGGAGGCCGAGATCGTCACGCCGGCCGGACGCCGCCTGCGCGGGACCCTCACCGAAGCGAACCCCGCCTACACGCACGGCTTCGGTCCGCCCATCCCGGAGCTCTCGACCATCGGGCGGGAGGTGCGCGACCTCCTGGCCGGGCCGCGAGGGGCGCCATGACGGGTGGGAGCTACGAGGCGATCATGGCGCAGCGGGGCCAGATCATGCGGGAGTCGCTCGGGCTCGACTACGAGCGCTACGTGACGGGGGCGCTGGCCTTCGACTACGAGCGACTCCTGGCCGATACCGGCTACGACGTCGACACCGTGCGGGCGGTGCAATGCCGGACCGCGGTCGGCAACACCCCGCTGGTCGAGCTGCACAACATCACGGCCCTGGTCCGGAGCATCGCGAGCCCGGGCCGGGGCGCGCGGATCTTCGTCAAGGACGAGGCGGCGAACCCGTCCGGATCGTTCAAGGACCGGCGGGCCTCCCTCTCCGTGCACGAGGCGAAGCAGCGGGGATACGCCGGCGTCGTCGCGGCGACGAGCGGCAACTACGGCGCCGCGGTGGCCTCCCAGGCGGCCCGGGCGGGGCTGCGGTGCATCGTGGTGCAGGAAGCCTTCGACAGCCGCGGCGTGGCCCAGCCGGAGATCGCCGAGAAGACGCGCGCGTGCGAGGCGTACGGCGCGGAGGTCATGCGGCTGTCGGTCGGCCCGGAGCTCTTCTACGTCTTCCTGCGCACGCTCAAGGACTCGGGCTACTTCAACGCCTCGCTCTACACGCCGTACTCGGTCCTGGGGATCGAGACGCTCGGCCGCGAGCTCGCGCTCCAGGCGCGGGAGCAGACGGGGCGGGACCCCGACGTCGTCATCGCCACGCACGCCGGCGGCGGCAACGTGACGGGCACCGCCCGGGGCCTGCGAAAGGCCGGCGCCGCCGGCACCGTGCTGGTGGCGGCGAGCGTCGATCTCGCGGGGCTGCACATGGCGTCGGATCGCGACTTCAACCGCAAGTCCTTCACCACCGGGCACACCGGCTTCTCGGTGCCCTTCACGGTCTGGCCCGACCGCGCCGACGTGCCGCGCAGCGCCGCGCGGCCCCTGCGCTACATGGATCGCTTCGTCACCGTCACCCAGGGCGAGGTGTTCTACGCGACCCAGGTGCTCGCCGAGCTGGAGGGGCTCGAGCGCGGGCCGGCCGGCAACACGTCGCTGGCCGCCGCGGTCGCCATCGCCCGGGAGCTCGAGGACGAGCAGATCGTGGTCGTGCAGGAGACCGAGTACACCGGCGCGGGCAAGCATCCGATCGCCCAGCTGAACCTCGCCAAGCGCCTGGGCATCGAGGTGCGGCGCGGCGATCCGCGCGACGGCGAGCCCGGCCGGCGGATCGTGATCCCGGAGCATCCGGCCCAGATCGCGGTCGTGGACGTCGATCTGCCGCGTCTGCGCCGCCTGTACTTGCAGCACGCCGTCGAAGCGCTGCCCGCGGGGGCGAAGCCGAGCGACGTCGATCTCGAGTTCCTCGCCGCCGACACCCGCAGTACCCGAACCTACGTAGAGGAGACCCTCCATGAGCTCGGTGGAAAGGCCGGATGACTTCGCGTCGCGCCGCGCGCGACTGGCGGCGATGACGGACGACGAGCTGCGCGCCCACTTCTGGACGCTCGCGGAGCGGATCGTGGCGCCCCTGATCGACGAGGCCCGCACCCACACGACGCCGTCCATCGAGCGCTCGGTGCTGCTGCGCATGGGGTTCTCGAGCGTCGAGGCGGGCGCGCTCGTGAAGCGCCTCCAGGAGCGGCGGCTGCTCGGGCACGGCGCCGGCCGGCTCGTTCTCGAGCTGGCCAAGCGCCGGGGCACCTCGGTCCGCGACGCGGGCGCCGCGCTGCTGGAGGGGCGGGGCTGGGAGGAGCTGGGCCGATGAAGCTGTCGGCGAATGAGCCGCTGAATCTCCGGGAGGTCCTCGCGGATCTCGACCGCTACCGACCGCGGCGCAAGGGCTGGGTGTGGCGCCGGCGGATCGACAACCAGCGGATCGGTCCCTTCGTGTTCGCCGACACCTCGGAGTCCCTCGCGCGGTCGGTGCCGCTGCCGACCGCGCACGCCTTCGGGGACATCGATCCCCAGTGCGACGCCATCATCACCACCGAGGTCGCCTCCGGGCGCTTCGAGGACGATCTGCGCCGCATGCGCATGGCGGCCTGGCACGGCGCGGACCACATCATGGTCATCCGCACCACCGGCCAGTCGCACATCGACGGGCTGATCGAGGGCACCCCCGAGGGTGTCGGCGGCATCCCGATCACGCGCAAGCAGGTGCGGGCGACGCGCAAGGCGCTCGACGCCATCGAGGACGAGGTCGGGCGGCCGATCAATTTCCACTCGTACGTGAGCGGGGTCGCCGGCCCGGAGATCGCGGTGCTGTTCGCGGAGGAAGGCGTCAACGGCGCGCACCAGGATCCCCAGTACAACGTGCTCTACCGCGGGATCAACATGCACCGCTCCTTCGTGGATGCCGCGGAGGCGAAGCGGATCATGGCCGACGCGGGCATGCTGCAGCTCGACGGCGCGCACAACGCCAACGCTACCGCCAAGGAGGCCTGGAAGATCACGCCCGAGCTCTTCGTGCAGCACGCCATCAACACCGCCTACTCCCGGGCGGCCGGCGTCCCCGCCGGACTGATCGGCCTCTCCACCGTCCCGCCGACCGCGCCCCCGGCGCCGAAGCTGCGGCTCGACCTGCCCTACGCGGTCGCGCTCCGCGACATGTTCCGCGGCTATCGGTTCCGCGCCCAGCAGAACACGCGCTACGTGGAGGCCGACATGCTGGGGGCCACCGTCACGCACGTGCTGGACACGCTGATCTCGCGCCTCGCCGGCGCGGACGTCCAGAGCACGATCACGCCCGACGAGGGCCGCAACTGCCCGTGGCACTACAACAACGTCGCCGGCGTGAACACGGCGCGCCAGACCTTGATGGGCGCCGACGGCCTCATGGGGCTCATCGAGCTCAGGCGGGAGGGGCCCCTGCGCGAGCAGGTCCGCGAGCTCCAGGAGCGCGCGGTGCTGTTCCTGGAGGAGATCCTGGACGGGGGCGGCTACTACGCCGCGGTCGCGGGCGGGCAGTTCGTGGACTCGGGCTACTTCCCGGGGCGCGTGGGGGACGGCATCGTCCGCGATCCCCAGGGGGGCGACGGCGCGGGCAGCGTGATCGCCCGCGCGCCCGACTACGGCGCGCCCGTCTGCGGTCACTTCGGCGCCAACGTGTACGCGCGGGGGCACGGGAAGCCGTGCGACGACTACGGCGGGTGCACGCTGTGCGACCGGTCGAAGATCCAGTACATCGACGAGATCGATCCCGAGGACACCGTCGACCGGCGCCTGGTGGGGCCGCTGGCCGAGCGCGCCGCCGGCGTGCTCCGTCCCGAGGTCGAAAAGCATGGGGACGGCGTCGTGTGCGTGACCGTGTTCGTGCCCGCGACCCCCCGCGTGGCCGAGGCGGCCGCGCTGGAGATGGCCAGGCGCATGGGGCTCGAGAAGCCCGAGGTCATCAGCCGACGACTCCTGCACCCGGCGGAGGGCAGCGTCTTCGAGATCAGGGGGGTGCTCGACGTCGCGATCCGGATCGCGGACCTGCGGCTTCCGCCCGGTGAGGCGCCGCTGCCGGACGAGGAGATCGAGGCCTGGGTGCGGCCGCGCGGGATCCACGTCGTCGCCGCGACCGTCGGGGAGGACGAGCACTCGGTGGGCCTGCACGAGATCCTCGACCTCAAGCACGGGGGCATCGAGAAGTACGGGTTCCATTGCCACGATCTCGGCACCTCGGTGCCGATCGAGCGGGTCGTGGACGCGGCGCGGGAGACCGGCGCGCGCGTCGTGCTGATCTCGACCATCGTGACGCACGCGAACGTCCACGAAACGCACATGCGCCGCCTGCACCGGCTCGCCGAGGAGCGTGGCGTGCGGGGGGACCTGCTCCTGGTGGCCGGGGGGACGCAGATCACGGACGCGGGGGCGCGGGCGTGCGGGATGGACGCCGGGTTCGGCCGGGGGGCCCGCGGCCGCGACGTGGCGAGCTTTCTGGTTCGCGCCTGGCGGGCGAGGGCGTGATGCGGTCTCCCTACCTCACGGTCGACCTCGACAAGGTCGAGCACAACGCACGCACGATCGTGGGCCTGTGCGCGCGACACGGCATCGCGGTGACCGGAGTCACCAAGGGCACGTGCGGCGACCCGGAGGTCGCGGCCGCCATGCTGCGTGGCGGCGTCGCGTCGATCGGCGACTCGCGGGTGGAGAGCATCCGGCGCCTGAGGGAGGCGGGCGTCGCCACGTCCTTCGTGCTGCTGCGCATCCCGTCCCTGTCCGCGGCGGCCGAGGTCGCGGAGTGGACCGACGTGAGCCTCGACTCGGAGCTGGTGGTCCTGGAGGCCCTGTCCGCGGCGGCCCGTCGGCGCGGCGTGGCGCACGAGGTCGTCGTCATGGTGGACCTCGGCGACCTGCGCGAGGGCGTCTGGCCCGACGATCTGCTTGCCTTCGTGCGCCGGGCGCTCGCGTTGCCGGGCCTCCGCATCCGGGGTCTGGGCACCAACCTCTCGTGCTTCGGCGGGATCGTGCCCTCCGCCGAGAACATGGGCCGCCTGGTGGCGCTCGCCGGCGAGGTCGAGCGCGCGTTCGACCTGCGGCTGGACTGGATCTCGGGCGCCAACTCGAGCGGGCTCGAGCTGATCGCGTCGGGGCGCATGCCGAAGCGCGTGAATCATGCGCGCATCGGCGAGGCCATCCTCCTGGGCCGGGAGACGACCCACCGCCGGCCCTGGCCGGGCACGTTCCAGGACGCGTTCCTCCTGCACGCCGAGGTGCTGGAGCTCAAGCGCAAGCCGTCGGTGCCGATCGGTGAGCGGGGCGAGGACGCGTTCGGCGAGCGGCCGGCCTTCGAGGACCGCGGCGAGATCGTGCGCGCGCTCCTGAACGTGGGGCGCGAGGACGTGGACATCGCCGGGATCGCGCCCGCCGATTCGCGCATGCGGATCCTCGGCGGCTCGAGCGGCTACCTGGTCGTGGACGTCACCGCGGGGGCGGCGCGCCTGCGCGTGGGCGACGACCTGGCCTTCTCGGTGAACTACCGCGCCCTGCTCGCGGCGATGACGTCGGCCCACGTGGGGAAGCGCCCGGCGCGGGGCGGGGCTCCCGTGGCCGCGCCCTCTCGAGGAGAGGAGTGATCGAAGACGGGGGTCCGACGCCCGCGCCCGTGAGGCACGTGGACCCCCGCGCGAGCCGCCTGACGCGGGTGGTCGTCCACCTCGATCGGCTGGCCCGCAATCTGCGGCTGCTCCAGGAGCTGGTGGGCGACCGGGCGGTGTGGCCGATCATCAAGGCCGACGCCTACGGACACGGCGCCCGGATCGTCGCCCGTCACCTGGCCGCCAGCGGCTACCGCACCGTCGGCGTGGCCGATCTCGAGGAGGCGGTGGCCCTGGTCGACGCGGGCGTCGAGGCGACGATCGTCGTGCTGTCGGCGGCGTTGCCGGAGCACAGCGAGGCGCTGGTCGCCTACGGGTGCGAGCCGGTGGTGTGCACGCTGGAGATGGTCGAATCGCTGGCGCGCGCCGCGGCGCGCGCGGGCCGGCGCGTCTCCGTGCACCTGAAGGTGGATACCGGCATGGGGCGGATCGGCATCCGCCCGGATCAGGTTCCGGCATTCCTCGACGGCTGCCGTGAGCTCCCCGCGCTGCGGGTGCGCGGGCTCATGAGCCACTTCCCGCGCGCCGAAGAGGCGGACAAGAGCTTCTCGCGGCGGCAGATCGAGGAGTTCCGCCGCGTCGTCGAGGTGACGCGGGGCTACCCGATCGAAGTGCGCCACATGGCCAACAGCGCCGCGGTGTTCGACCTGCCCGAGTCGCATCTCGACGCCGTGCGTCCGGGGATCGCCATGTACGGGCTGCGCCCCTCCGCCGCGATCGCGCATCCGCGCGCACGGGATCTCGAGCCGGTGCTGGAGTGGAAGACGTGCATCATCTTTCTCAAGGAGGTGCCCGCCGGCGTCGGGCTGAGCTATGGCCACGCGTTTCGCACCCGGCGGCCCTCCCTGGTCGCCACCGTGCCGGCCGGGTACGCCGACGGCCTGCGCCGGAGCCTGTCGAACGGCATGGACGTGCTGGTGCGGGGCGTGCGCTGTCCCCAGGTGGGGAACATCACGATGGACATGAGCCTCGTGGACGTGACGGCGCTGCGGGGCCGCGTCGCGCTGGGCGACGAGGTGGTGCTGATCGGCCGGCAGGGCGACGAGGAAGTGACGGCCGACGAGCTGGCCGCCAAGCTCGGCACGATCAACTACGAGATCGTCAGCGCCATCTCGCACCGCGTGCCGCGCGTTCCCGCCTGAAGCGGACCCGCGGGGCGTCGTCTACCGCGCGAGCGAGGACCGAGGGCCCGGTCGCGGCGGATCAGATGACGCCCGCGGCGCGCCAGCGCGCGAGGTCGTCGCGCGAGTGCCCGAGAACGCCGATGAAAACCTCTTCATTGTGCTCGCCCGGCATGGGGGCCAGCCAGCGGACCCGCCCGGGGGTCTCCGAGAGCTTCAGCGGCGTGCCCGTGGTCATCAGCGGGCCGTAGATCGGATGGTCGCGCTCCACGAACATCTCGCGGGCCCGCACCTGGGGGTCCGCGACCATCTCCGCCACGTTGTTGACCGGCGCGGCGGGGACGCCGGCGGTCGCCAGCCGGCGCACCACCTCCGCCTTGGGGCGCGGGGCGGTCCAGGCCTGGATGATGGCCGCGATCTCGTCGCGGCGGTCGCGCCGGGCCGCCGCGGTGGCGAAGCCGGGATCGCGCGTCAGCTCGTCGCGGCCGATGACCGCGCAGAAGCGCGCCCACACCGCGTTGCTCGCGGCGGCGGCGACGGCCACGTGGCCGTCGGCGGCCGGGTAGATCCCGGTGGCGGAGCCGGCGAACGAGACGTTGCCGGCGCGCGTGAGGATCTCGCCGCCCACCGTGTAGCGCTCCCCGAGGTTGTCGAGGGCCACCACCAGGCTGTCGAGCAGGGCCAGGTCGATGCGCTGCCCCCGGCCGGTGCGCTGCCGGTAGTGCAGCGCGGAGACGATGCTGAAGGCGCAGAGCATGCCCGCGTAGTAGTCCGAGATGGACTGGCCGGAGCGGGTGGGCGGCCCGTCGGGATAGCCGGTGATGCTCATGTACCCGCTGATCGCCTGCGCGAGCATGTCGTAGCCGCGCTGGGGCGCGTAGGGTCCGGTCTGCCCAAACGCGGTGATCGACGCGTAGACGATGCCGGGGTTGACGCGACAGAGATCCTCGTAGCCGAGGCCGAGGCGCTCCATCGTGCCCACGCTGAAATTCTCGCTCACCACGTCGGCGCGCTTCACCAGCTCGCGGAAGAGCTCGACGCCGGCCGGCGTCTTGAGATCCAGGGTGACGCCGAGCTTGTTGCGATCGCGGTACTGCGCGGCCGGCACCCGCTCCTCGACGCCGTCGCGGCGCCGCTTCACGCCGAGCGACACGCGCTCGCGCCCGCGCTCCGGCGACTCGATCTTGATCACCCGCGCGCCGAGGTCGGCGAGCAGCATCGTGCAGAACGGCATCGCGATGACCTGGCC
>DATHSW010000070.1:0-19316 GCA_035463855.1 Candidatus Deferrimicrobiaceae bacterium
CTTACTGGGTCCGCTCCTCCGCGCGCGATGGGCCTGGCTCGAGCCGCCGCGGCTGCGCGCCAGTCACTCGAACCCCCAGGGGCGCACCTGCTGGGGCACCACGCGGAACATCACGCGATTCGCGGGCATCACGCGCCCGCCCCAGTAGGTCTCGAGGTGCGGGTGGTACTTGTCGAGGATCCGGGTGGCGAGGGCGCGCCGCTCGGGCGAGTCGCCGAGAAACTCGGCGCGCCCGCGGACCGCGACGCCCTTGATGTCGGCGCCGCGCGCGCCGCTCTCGGCGACGATGTGCAGCCGCGGATCGCGCCGGAGGTTGCGGACCTTCTGGAGGTCATCCACGCTGATCAGCGTGAGCGCCGACAGGTCGTGGAGAAACCACATGGCCGTGACCAGCGGCGAGCCGTCCGGGTTGATGGTGCCGAGGACGACGATGTCCTTGGTGGCGAGATACTGCTGGATGCGTGGGTCGTCGAAGGTCATGGGCGCCTCGGGTCCTCCTTTTGCGGACTCCCCCTCCCCCTGCCCTCTCCCCCCTGGGTGGGGGGAGAGGGAGAGGAGGTGCGAGCTTACTGGGCGATCCACACCTTCATGAAGGTGTTGTTGTCGTAGACGGTCAGGCCGGGCTTGTAGTTGCGGAGCTTCTTGTCCTTGAAGAACCAGCCCTCCACCCAGCCCACCGCGATGGAAGCGTGGTCGCCCTTGGCCAGCAGATACCGCTGCAGCTCCCAGTAGAGCTGCTTGCGCTTGTCCCGATTGGACTCCCGCAGCGCGCGGTCGGCGAGGTCGTCCACCTTGGGATCGGAGTAGTGGCCGTAGTTACTGCCGGCCTGGGTGGTGTAGGCGATGTGGAAGACGGCGGAGGGGTCGGTGATGTCCATGGCGCGGTCCTGGGTGGCGATGATCGTGAAATCACCCTTGCCGAAGGCCGCGTAGCCGGCCGCGCTCTCGTGGGTCTTGAGCGTGCCTCGGATGCCGATCTTGCGGAGCTGGGACACGAGGAGCTGCGCGCGGTCCACGTAGTTGCCGACCTGGCGCACCGCCACCTCGACGTCGAGGCCGTTCGGGTGATGCTTCTCCACCAGCTTCTTGGCCTCCGCGATGTCCTGCTCCTTGGGCCGGCAGCCGGGCGCCTTGGCCACCTCGTCGAGCGGCAGCGCGAAGTCGCCGGCCAGCTTCGGGTCCAGGATCGCGCAGGCCACACCCGCGCCCTCGAGGGCCTTGGCCACCAGCTCCTGGCGGTCGATGGCCAGGTTGACCGCGCGCCGCAGGTCCGCGTTGTCGAAGGGCGGCTTCTTCGAGTTCAGGAAGACGAGGAACAGCGTGTTGATCGACGCCTGGTAGACCTCCACGTCGGTGCGGGCGCGGGCCAGCTCATCGGCCTGCGTCTTGCGCATCGGCGGCCACGTGTCCCACAGCATGATCTTCGAGGCCTTCGCGGCCGCCAGCTGCGTCGGCCCGCCGACCAGGATGAACTGCTTGACGCCGTCGAGATAGGGCAGGCCCGGAATGAAGTAGTTGGGGTTCTTCTCCCACTCGACGACGCTGCCCCGCTCGTACTTCTTGAGCTTGAAGGGCCCCGTCCCGACCTGGGCCTCGGCCGAGTTCAGGTCCCCGTACTTGGCGAGGATGTGCTTGGCCGCCACCCGGCACCACGCCGACGCGATCGAGGGGATGAACGGCGCCGCCGCGAACTTGAGCTTGAACTCGACGGTGTGGGCATCCACCGCCTCCACGCTCGCCACCATCGGCTTGAGGGAGGCGCCGCACTTGGGGCTCTTGAAGTCGGGATTGAGCACGCGGTCGAACGTGGCCTTCACGTCGGCCGAGGTGAACGGCTGGCCGTCGTGCCACTTCACGCCTTTCCGGAGGTGGAACGTGTAGGTCTTGCCATCCGGCGAGACGGTCCAGCGCTCGGCGAGGTCGCTCACCACCTTGCTCGGCTCGTCCGGATCGTACTGGAGCAGCCCGCTGTAGATGCCCGCGATCGCCTGCTGGACCACCAGCGGCGACTCCGCGTGCACGTCGAGGCGACCGGGGTCGCCGTAGTCGAACCAGTTCAGGATCCCGCCGGGCCGCGGCTTCTCCTGGGCGGCCGCGGGGGGAGCCATCAGGGCCCCGAGCGTGAAGAGCACCGCGACGGCGAGGGCCGCGAGGCGAGAGAGTCGCGAGAGGCTCATGGTCATTGCTATCGCTCCTTTGCGATTCCGCGGGCTAGCCGAGGCCCCCGCGGAGGCGCGGATCCGTCAAATCGCGGATCGAGTCGCCGAGTAGGTTGAGACCGAACACGGCCAGGCTGATGGCCAGTCCCGGGAAGAATACCATCCAGGGCGCGGTTTCGAGCGCCTGGATGCCCGCCGTGAGCATGCCGCCCCACGACGGCTCGTCGGGCGGGGCGCCGGCGCCGATGAAGCTGAGCGAGGCCTCCACCACGATGGCGTAGGAGATGTTGGTGGTCACGAGCACGATGTAGCTCGCCATGCAGTTCGGGATCAGGTGCCGGAAGATGACGCGCGTGCGCGAGGCGCCCGCCGCCTGCGCGGCCTCGATGAACGGGGTGGCCGCCACCCCGAGCGCGACCGAGCGGATCGTCCGGGCCGCGGTGGGCGTGAGCAGGATCACGAGGGCCAGGATCACGTTGTCGACCGACTGGCCGAGCGCGGCCATGAGCGAGAGCGCCAGGATGATCGGGGGCAGGGCCATCAGGCTGTCCACCACCCGCTGGCTCCCCGTGTCGGCGGCGCCGCCCAGGTACCCGGTGACCGCGCCCCATACCGCGCCCAGGGTGATGCCGAACATCACCGAGACCACGCCCACGTAGAGCGAGAGCCGGGCGCCCCAGATCACGCGGCTCAGGAGATCGCGGCCGAGCTGGTCGGTGCCCATCGGGAATTCCCGCCCGGGCGCCACGTACGGGGCGAAGGCCGCGTCCTTGGGCCCGTGCGGGGCCAGCACCGGTGCGAACAGGGCCACCGCGATGAGGGCCAGTACCACCAGCGCCCCCGCCGCGCCCAGGGGCTGGCCGATCACGAAGCGGGCGAGCGCGGCTCTCATGCGTACCGGATCCGCGGATCGAGCCAGGCGTAGAGGAGATCCACCGCCAGGTTCACGATGAGGAAGACGAGCGCCATCACGAAGATCATCGCCTGCACCGTGGGGTAGTCGCGCTGGCTCACCGCCTGGATCAGCGCGCTGCCCATGCCCGGCACCACGAAGATGATCTCCATGATCACGAGCCCGCCGAGCAGGCGCCCGCCCCACCAGCCGATGAAGGTGACCACCGGCAGCAGGGAGTTGCGCAGCGCGTGGCGGTAGACCACCGCCCGCTCGGCCAGGCCCTTGGCCCGCGCGGTGCGCACGTAGTCCTGGCGGATCACCTCGAGCATCTGCGAGCGGGTGAGCCGCGTGATCGGCGCGCTGATGTAGTAGGCCTGGGCCAGCGCCGGCCAGATGAGCTGCTTGAGGTTCTCCAGCGGGTTCTCGGTGAAGGACACGAACTCGAGCGGCGGCAGCCAGCGGAAGAAGCGCACGAGGCCGTAGAGGATGAGCGCGCCGGTGAAGAACAGGGGCAGGCTGAGTCCGCTCAGGCTCACCAGGCGCGCCAGGTAGTCGAGCGGGCCGTTCTGCCGGACCGCCGAGACCACCCCGAGGGGGACCGCCCACACGATGGCGATCAGCAGCGTGAGCACCGCCAGCTCCATCGAGCGCGGGAAGCGCTCCTTGAGAATGTCCATCACCGGCCGGCGCTGGACGTAGGACTGGCCGAAGTCGCCGCGGACCGCGCCGGCGATCCAGTCGAGGTACTGGGCCACGACAGGGCGGTCGAGCCCCAGCTCGCGGCGGATCTGCTGAATCTGCTTCTGCTGCACCGCGCTCGCCTCGGAGCCGGTCTGGTAGACCAGGATCTCCGCAATGTCCCCGGGCACCAGGCGCATGAGCACGAAGATGAGGACCGAGGCGCCGAAAAGCGTGGGGATGAACAGCAGGAACCGCCGCAGGACGTAGGTCGTCACGTCACAAGCGATGGCGGCGGATGGTCCTGGCCATCGCCTCCGGGCTGAAGCCGAGCTGGAGCAGCGCCGCGCCCAGGTCGAAAGACTCGCGATAGGCCGCGATGCGGCCCCCGCGCTTCTCGAAGATGCTCATGCCGCGGAAGCGCACCCGGCGGCCCGCGCTCCGCGGGATCGCCTCGGTCACGACGTAGCCGAAGCTCCACTCGGCGGCCGCCCGCTCGGCCGTCTCCACCACCGTCTCCATGGTCCAGGCGTAGTCGCGGCCCTCGCGGAACATCCGCTCGAACATGGCGCGGAGCTGGTCGGCGCCGGCGTGCTCGCCGAAGAACGTGTCGTGGTAGCTGCCGTCCGGCGTGAAGCAGGCCACCAAGGCCGGCACGTCCTGCCGGTTGAAGGCCCGCTCGAACTCCCGCACGATGCTCATGGCGCGATGCTCCTCACGGCGCGGCCGGTCGGCGGCCCGGGGCTAGCGGAACACGAACCGCAGGTGGCGGTGGGCTTCCCGCAGGGCCGCTTCCGCCTCCGCGGGCGCGGCCGCGCGCGAAAAGATGAAGCCGAGATAGCGCGAGCCCTCCGTCAGGGGCACGACCTCCTGCCCCTTGGGGATCGAGATCGTCACGTCCTCGATGTGCGGGACCGCGCGGGCCTCGTCGAGCCCCCGCACCTCCTCGAGCACCCCGCCGCGCGGGATCGGGATCATCATGACCGCGGCGGCCGCCCGCTCGCGCTCGAAGGAAGGCACCGCCTGCCCCAGCGCGCGCCGCAGGATCAGCTCCTCGAGCGACATGCCGGTGCCGAACCGGAGCGTGCGGCCGCAGAGCCCGCCGATCGAGCGCGCCGCGATCTCCAGCACCACCGGCTCGAGTCCCGCGGCGGTCGGGCGCAGCCGCAGCTCGCAGTGCACCGCGCCGTCGGAGAGCCCGAGGGCCCGGGCCGCCCGCGCGGTCACGTCCGCGACGGCCGCCTGGGTGGCCTCGGGCAGGCGGGACGGGGTCACGTAGATGGTCTCCTCGAAGAACGGGCCGTCCAGCGGATCCGGCTTGTCGAAGAGGGCGAGGGTGCGCAAGGCGCCGGCCTCCAGCAGGCCCTCGAGCGCGACCTCGGCGCCCGGGACGAACGCCTCGACCAGGATGGTGTCGGTCCCCTCGCCCAGCTCCGCCACGTCCGGCGCGCGCAGGATCCCGCGGATCCGCTCGAAGGCGGTCACGAAGCCGGTCTCGTCGTCCGCGCGGATCACCCCGCGGCTGGCCGAGAGCACCAGCGGCTTGAGCACGCAGGGATAGGCCTGCCGCCGGGCGGCGGCCCGCGGGTCGTCTGCCACCGAGACCGTCGTGAAGGCCGGCGAGGGCACCCCGGCCTGCGCGAGCCGCCGGCGCATCACCAGCTTGTTGCGCGTGGCCTGGGCCGCGGCGAGCGGGTTCACGCGCAGGCCGAGCGCCTCGCCGATCGCGGAGGCCACCACGGTGGTGGCGTCGTCCACCGGCACCACCGCGTCGAGCGGCCGGCGGGCCGCGTAGCCCCGCATCTCGCGGGCCGCCGCCGCCGGATCGCCGAACGGCAGCGTGAGCAGGTGGTCCGGGAACTCGCCCGCCATCACGTTCGGACGGTCGGAGGCGATCACGAGATCCACGTCGAGCGTCCGGGCCGCCTCGACGAAGTCCTCGGTGCGGTAGGTCGTGGTGGGGATCAGCAGCAGCAGTCGCTGGGACGCCATGGTCGCGGCTTCGCGGAGTTTAACACGGGGCGCGCGGCCCGCACTTGCGGTATACATGAGAGCCCGGCCCCCGACCGGGATCCGGAGAGACACGAGGAGGCCAGAGAATATGCGTGTCGGCATCATGATCGAAGGGCAGGAAGGACTGACCTGGGAGCGCTGGCTCCGGCTCGTGCAGGCCGCCGAGGACATGGGCTACGAGTCGCTCTGCCGCTCGGATCACCTCACCGGGCTCTGGGGCGAATCCAAACGCCCGTCGCTCGAGACGTGGACCTCGCTCACCATGCTGGCGATGCGCACCCGGCGCATCCGCTTCGGCCCGCTGGTCTCCCCGATCACCTTCTACCAGCCCGCGCTGCTCGCCAAGATGGCGGTGGCGCTCGACACCCTCTCGCACGGGCGGATGGACCTGGGACTGGGCGGGGGCTGGAACGAGCACGAGCACGCCATGTTCGGCATTCCCCTGCCGCCCATGAAGGAGCGGCTCGATCGCCTGGAGGCAGCCGCCCGCTACATCCGCGCCCTCGGCGTGGGCGAGCCGGTCACGCTCGAGCAGCCCTACTACCCGCTCCGCAAGGCCGAGAACTATCCCCTGCCCACCCACGGCCGCCTGCGGCTCGTGATCGGCGGGCGCGGCGAGCAGCGCACGCTGCGCATCGCGGCGGAGTTCGCCGACGAGTGGAACGTCACCCGGGTGGACCCGGACGGCTTCCGCCACAAGCGCGAGGTCCTGGCCAAGCACTGCGCGACGGTCCGGCGCGATCCGGAGTCGATCGAGCGCTCGCTGATGATCCCGCTCGCGATCGGGCGCGACCGGGGCGACGTGGCCCAGCGCATTGCGGCCGCCCGCGCGACCTTCCCCCAGATGCCCGCGGACGAGGAGGCCTGGCGCAAGGCGAGCTTCCTGGTGGGCGCCCCCTCCGACGTGGTCGCGAGCCTCAAGGAGTGGGAAGCGGCGGGAGTGCAGCGCGTCCTTCTCCAGATGCTCGACATGGAGGACCTGGCCGCGGTCGAGCTGTTCGCGCGCCACGTGCTGCCGCAGGTCAAGTAGGGCCCCCGGCCGATCCGATGGGCGCGCTCCTCACCGCCGATGGTCTCCTCGCGCTGGTCACGCTGTCCGCCATGGAGATCGTCCTCGGCATCGACAACGTCGTGTTCATCGCGATCCTGGTCGGCCGCCTGCCCGAGGCCCGGCGCGAGCTCGCGCGCCGGCTCGGGCTGATCCTGGCCCTGGGCATCCGCGTCGGCCTGCTGTTCGCGATCTCGTGGATGATGGGCCTCACCGCGCCGCTGTTCAGCGTGCTCGGGCACGGCGTCTCGGGGCGCGACCTGATCCTGCTGGGCGGCGGCCTCTTCCTGATGTTCAAGGCCACCTGGGAGATCTACGACAAGGTCGAGGCGGGCCACCACGAGCAGGCGGCCGCCGCGGCGCGGGCCGCCTTTGCGTGGGTGATCTTCCAGATCCTGCTGCTCGACATCGTCTTCTCGCTCGACTCGGTGATCACCGCGGTCGGCATGGCCAACGACCTGACCATCATGGTCACCGCGATGGTGATCGCGATGCTGGTGATGCTGGTCTCCGCGAGCACGGTGAGCGGGTTCATCGACAGCCACCCGAGCCTCAAGATCCTCGCGCTGGCCTTCCTGCTCCTGATCGGGGTGATGCTGGTGGCGGAGGGGATGGGCACGCACGTCGAGAAGGGCTACATCTACTTCGCGATGGCGTTCTCACTGCTGGTGGAGCTGATCAACATGCGCTACCGGCGCAAGCAGGCGGCCCGGTAAGGTCGCGCGCCGGGGCCGCCGGGGGGCGGGGGAGGGCCCGCCGACCCGTTCCCCGTTACGGGTCGCGACGCCGGCGTCAACCCGGATTGGGAACTCCTCCCCGCGTGAAACGAGGCCGAAGAGGGTCGTGGTCGGCGGGCCCTCCCCCGCCCCCCGGCGGCCCCCGGACGCGACGCTAGGCCGGGCCGGTGCCCGCGCGCGCTTCCTCGGCGAAGCGCAGCAGGGCCAGGGTGAGGGCCACCACCACCGGCCCCACCACGAGCCCGATGGGGCCGAAGGCGCTGATGCCCCCGATCAGGCCCAGGAACACCGGCAGCGTGGCGATCTGGGCGCGGCCCGAGATGAAGAGCGGACGCACCACGTTGTCGGCGCTCGACACCACCGCCACGCTCCACACGGCCAGGACGAGCGCGGCCACCCAGCGCCCCTGGAGGAACAGCACGCCCACCGCCGGCACCCAGATCAGCGCGGTGCCGACATACGGGATCAGCGAGGCGACCGCGGCCACCGCGCCGAACACCACCGGGGACGGCAGCCCCACCAGCGCGAAGCCGATGCCCACCAGCAGCCCCTGGGCCAGCGCGGTGAGCAGGGAGCCGAACACCACCGCCCGGGTGACCGCGGCGACGGTCTCGACCAGCTGGTCGCGGCGCTCGGGGGTCATCGGAATCAGCCGCACCGCGGTCGCCACCATCTGGTCGCCGTCGCGCAGGAAGAAGAAGAGCAGGAATAGCGTGATGGAGAGTCCCACCAGGGCGTTCAGCGCGCCCACCACGAAGGAGCCGCTCACCGCCACCAGCCCCTGCAAGAGCGCCTGGGCGCCGCTCACGAGCCAGCCGTGGACCTGCGCGGCGTCCACCGGCGCCACCGCCTCCGCCCACCGGATGGCGCGGCTCACGATCGGGATGTCGAGCACGTCCCCCGCGCCCTGGATGCCGGACTCGGCCACGAGCTTCTGCACCCGCCCGAACAGGTCCTTCGCCTGGCTCGCGAAGGCCACCACCAGGAGCGGCAGCGGGGCGACCAGGATGATCGTGCTGACCACCGCGAGCACGAGCGCGGTGAGGGCGTACCGGCCCCCCAGGCGGCGCCCCAGCGCCCGCTGCGCGGGGAAGAGCAGGAACGCGAGCAGAATGGACCAGAGGATGGCTTCGAGGAACGGGCGCAGGATCAGGAACAGAAGCCCCGCCAGGATCGCGCCGGTGACGAGCGCGAACACGCGCGGGTAGAAGCGGGCGTCACTCCCGTTCATCGGCGGGACCGGAGCTGGCGCAGCGAGACCGCGTGGAGCAGCCAGGCCAGCGGCACCAGGAACGCGGGCAACCAGATGAACGGCCAGTCCGCGATGAAGGTGGTGGGCGGATCGGTGTCGAACATCCGCCACGGCGTCGGGGCGGAGAGCTGGGCGTGCACCACCACGTTCAGCAGGATGACGATCCCGGCCCAGTTCCACCAGACCGCCACCCGCGCGGGCCACGCACGGCGGACGAAGCACGCGTAGGTGACCACCGGCGCGGTAAGGCCGACCGCGATGTCCCAGTTGCGGCCGGTGAAGCTCAGCAGGTCGGGGATGACCCCCGCCACCGCGAGCTGCCACAGCACGATCTCCACCGGGATGCGGAAGGTCTGCGCGGCCACCGGCCAGGCGGGAGGCAGCGCGGCCAGGAGCGGCTCGAGCCGCCGGGAGGAGGCCAGCGCCAGCAGCGTCACCAGCGGAAGCCCGATTGCGATCAGCATGCGCGGCGGCATGGACTGGAAGTCGTCGAAGAAGCCGCGGTCGGCGAGCAGGCCGGTGAGCGCCAGCCAGCCCACCAGGGCGATACCGGCGACGCGCACGCCCGACACCGCACGGGGACCCACCCGGTGCGCCGCGCGCGCGGCCCCCCAGAGCACGAGGACCAGCATCCCCGCCACGGTGGCGACGAAGAGCAGGCTGACCGCGGGCGGGGCATTCGTGAGCATGAGGGCATGGATAGCACATCCGGCACGCGAACGCCCGCGCAACACCGGCGTCACCGGGGTGACACCGCGCCGCCGCCGGCCGGCCTATCTCCTCACCGGATCGGCCAATTGGCGCCGCGGGGCGCTGGCATCCCGATTGCTCCTCCCCTCCCCCGCGGAGACTCTTCCCGACAACGGCAAACCCGTCGTGAGACGGGGACGCAAAGCCACGGATCAGGCCGAGCCTGACAGCCGGGCTACCGAAGGAAGGGCGCTCAGGTAGCGCTCGTCGGGATCTGAACATGCTCCGCCAGAGGAGGATCCCGATGCGACACAGCATGCTTCGCTTCATCGCGCGCCGGCTCGCGGCGCTCGCCCTCATTCTCTTCATCCCGGTCCCGGCGGCGGCCGCTGATGACGTGATCATGAGCGTCGACCAGTACAAGACGGCCAAGGCCCGCACCCTCGCCACTACGCATGAGCCGCTGCTCAAGCAGATGCGTGACGAGATCTACCACTGCATGCCGTGGGTCGGCGTGCAGAAGGCGGGGATCGGCTTCCGCCAGCCCAAGGGCGCGGTGGAGGACGATCGCTATCTCTCGGTCTGGATCGTCATCGATCAGGACGAGGACGCGCGCTTCGCGGCCCTGCCCCCCGAGCGGCGCGCCTCCGCGATGTTCTCCCGCTACGGCACGGACCTCCTGCGGCGCATGGCGCAGTTGCAGCCGCTGGTGACCGATCCCAACATGAAGGGCTACTCGGTGGTGCTCTCCTGGCTCAAGCCGGGCACCGGCGGGGCGGTGCAGCCCGTCAACGAGACGCTCGCGCTCTGGAGTGACAAGCAGACCACGCTCGGCTTCCTCGCCAAGCGCGTCCCCGCGGGCGAGTTCACCCGCCGAGCCAAGTTCAACGTCTTCGACGGGACCCAGGACATGGGACGCCTGGCCCTCGAGGTCTGGGAGGATTCGTTCGTCCGGACCTTCAAGGTCGCCAACTACGAAGCCCCCAAGGGGCAGAGGTGCTCTGGCTGACCCGTCAGGACACCGGTAAGCGGTCGCCGGCCCGGTACCACACCGGGTCGGCGGCCGGCCGGAACAGCTTCACGCGCGCCGTGCCGTGTACCGTCACGGCGCCATCGTCCACGATGACCCACGCCCCTTCTTCCAGCCCCAGCACCGGGTTCGGGTTGACCACGTGATACTCGCGGATCCGGTCGTCCCGCGTCTCGCTGAAGGCGGCCATGGCCGGATCGGCTTCCTTGTAGTGGGGGTTGATGTTGAAGCCCACGAGCCCCAGCGCGTCGAAGCGATCCAGGCCCACCACGTTCCAGTCGTTGGTGGTGAGGATGGTGGGCCCGGCCACGTTGGAGCCGGCGCTGGCGCCGAGGTACGGCATGCCCGCGGCCGCGCGCGCGCGGATCGCCTCGAGCAGCCCCGCACCGCGCAGTCGCTGGAGCAGCGCGTAGGTGTTGCCCCCGCCCATGAAGAGGGCCTCCGCTTCCCGCAGGAGGGCGAGCGGATCGCGATCCCAGCGCAGGTGCAGAAGCTCGAGGCCGGCGCCCTCCGGAGGCTCGGGCTCGAGCGCGGCACGGATGCGCTCGAAGTAGGCCGTCTCGTCGTGCAGGTTGGCGGCGGTGACGAAGGCGACCCGGCGCCGGGGCCCGAGGAAGTCGGGCAGCGCGGCGCGGCCGACCGGCCCCAGCGGGCCGCCCGAGTGCAGGAACAGGCGCATCCTCTACGGGCCGAGAAGCCGACGGAGCTGCGCCATGGACTTGACCATATAGTGCGCCACTCCATCCGGACCGCCCTTGGGCGCGAACAGCACCGCGGTCATGCCGACGCGCCGCGCGCCCCGCACGTCGGAATCGATGCTGTCGCCCACCATCGCCGCCTCGTCCACACCCGTGCCCATGCGCTGGAGCGCCAGCTCGAAGAGCGGCGGCTCGGGCTTGCCCACCACGATGGGCCGCACCCCCGCCGCGGTGGCGACCGCCTCCACGATGGCGCCGCAGCCCGGCAGGAACTGCCCGCCCTCGAGCGGCAGGCGCGGATCGATGTTCGGCGTGACGAAGGCGGCCCCCGCGGCCACCGCGCGCGCGGCCGCGGTCAGGCGCTCATAGGTGAAGTCGAAGTCGTTGCCCACCACGACCACGGTGGCGTCGCGGTAGGCATCCACCGGCACCAGATGGTGCCCGGCTTCCACGAGCACCTCGGCCAGCTCCGGCCCGCCGATGGCCAGGACCCGCGATGGACCCCAGCGCTGGGCGACGACCTCGCCCACGATCTCGAGCGGCGTGAGCACCTCGGCCTCCTTCGCCTCCACCCCCAGGCGGACCAGCTTGGCCTGCACGGTGCGGGCGCGGGCGCGCGAGTTGTTGGTGAGAAAGCACAGCCCCTTGCCCTGCTGGCGGATCAAGGCGAGCACTTGGGCGGCCCCCGGAATCAGCACCTCGCCGGTCCAGACACAGCCGTCGAGGTCGAAGACCAGGCCACGCATCTCGCGCAGGGAACGCTTTGGCGGACTCATGGGTGGCGGTCGGATATTATCACGCGGGCCGCGGGCCCGGGGGGCGGCCCCGGCACCGGCTCTCTCAGAACTTTGGCCGCGCGGCCGATCGCGCTAGATTTGAGGCGCCATGAGTAAGGGGCGGACGTATACGCTGCGCAACGCGGCGTCGATCGTCTTCGCGCTGACCGCGGTGATCCCGCTGCTGCTCTTCACCTACACCCTCTATCTGCTGAATCAACTCGGCCAGACCCAGGCCCAGCTCGGGCTCGGGGTCGCGCTGGGCTGCGCGCTGGTGGGCCTCTTCATCTTCTCGAACTTGATGGGGCGGCTGTCCGAGGTGCTGCGCTTCATCGAGGAGCAGCCCGTGGCCCCCGGGGCGCCCGCGGAGGCCGGATCCGACGCCGATCGGGCCAGCCGGCCGGTGACGGCGGCCACCAACGGGCCGGCGGCCGCGCCGTGGTCCGGCCCCGGCGGTCTGGTGGTCCCGGGCCTCGGCACCATCACCGCGGCCAGCCGGGCGGCCTCGGCGGCGCGGCACGCCGCGGGCGTCTTCGACGAGGTGCAAAAGACGATGTGGCAGGCGGAGGCCCAGCGCCATCTCGGCCGGCGCGTGCTGATCTCGGTGAAGAACGCGCCAGAGCCGATCGCCGGCAGCCTGGCCCAGATCGCCGAGGACGGAGTCCTGCTCGAGCAGGACGACCACCGCGTCGCGGTCAGCTACCTCCGCATCACCAACATCGACCTCGATCCCGCCGACGTCTAGAACGCTACTCCGCGTCACCAGCACAGACGCCTAGCGGTGCCGGAGCACGGCCCTGAGGGCGACGCGGGAGCGCGCGTTGCCCGGATCGAGCCGCACCGCCTCCCGATAGGCGGCCTCCGCCTCCCGCCACCGCTCCTGGCGGGCCAGCGCGAGCCCGAGCCGCGCGTGGGCGTCGGCCAGATCCGGGCTCGCCTCGATGGCGGCCCGGTAGGCCGCTTCCGCTTCGGCCACCTTGCCCTGCCGCTCGAGCGCCGTCCACAGGCCGAAGTGGCTCTGCGCGTCGTCGGGCCGAAGGGCCAGCGCGTCGCGATAGGCGGCCTCCGCGAGGGCGTCCTTGCCCTGCTGCAGCAGCGCCGCGCCCAGGCCCCGGTGCGAGGCGATGCGCTGCGGCTTCACCCGGACGGCCGCGCGGAAGGCTTCCACCGCTTCGTCATGGCGGCCGGTCTCGGTCAGCAGCTCGCCCAGATCGCCCCACGCGCGCGCGTAGCCCGACTTGAGCGCCACCGCCCCCCGGAACGCCGCCTCGGCCTCGGCATGCTTGCCCTGCGAGTAGAGGGCCATCCCGAGACCGCGGTGCAGCGGCGCGCCGTCGGGCTTGAGCGTGAGCGCCTGGCGATAGCCCGCCTCCGACTCGGCGTGGCGCCCCTGCCGGCCGAGACTCAGCGCGAGATTGGAGCGGGCCACCACATCCTGTGGATTGAGACGCACCGCCTCGCGCAGGGCGGCCTCCGCCTCCGCGTGGCGCCCCTGCCGGCCCATCGCGATCCCGAGCTCGACGTGCAGGTCCGCGTTGTCGGGCGCCAGCGCCAGCGCGCGCCGGAATTCGCCCTCGGCGGCGCCCAGCAGCCCCTGCGCCTCCAGGGCCAGGCCGAGATCGGCGTGCAGGTGCGGGTCGTCCGGCTTGAGCCGGATCGCGTGCTCGTAGACGCGCGCCTCCTCGGCCCACTTCGCCTGGCGGCGATAGATCGCGGCGAGCCCCACGTAGGCGTCCACCAGATCCGGCTCCTGGCGAAGGGCCTCGTGCAGCGCGGCCTCCGCCTCCGCGAAGCGCCCCTGCCGCTCCAGGACCCGCCCGAGGCGCGTCCGCCAGCGGCCGCTCGTGGGCGCGAGGCGGGCGGCCCGCGAGTACGCGGCGACCGCCTCCCGGTAGCGGCGCAGGCGCTCCAGCGCGAGCCCGAGCCGGCCGTGCAGCACGGCCTCGTCCGGGCGAAGGGCCGCTGCCTCGCGGTAGGCCACCACCGCCTCGCCCCACCGGCGCAGGCGGCGCAGCGCCTCCGCGTGCTGGGTGTGGGCGCGGACGGAGCGGGGGTCGAGGCGGGCGGCCGCCGCGAGCGCCTCCGCGGCGTCCGCGTCGCGGCCCTGGGCCGCCCGCGCCAGACCCAGGCCGTAGCGCGCCACCGCGTTCGACGGGGCGAGCCGGATGGTCTCCTCGAACTCGCGCACCGCCTCGTCCGGCCGACCCAGCCGAACCAGCGTGACCGCGAGCCCGTGCCGCGCCTCCGCGCTGCCGGGCGCCAGGCGCGCCGCCTCGCGGGCGGCCGTCTCCTCCTCGCGCGCCTTGCCCTGCCGCCGGCACACCGCCGCGAGCCTGAGCCACGCAGTCGCGTGATCGCGCTTGCCCCGGATGGCACCGCGAAAGGCCGCTTCCGCCCGGGGCCACTCGCGCTGCCGCTCGAGCACCAGGCCGAGCTTGAAGTGCGCTTTCACGCTGCGCGGCTCGATGGCGAGCGCGGCGGTCAGCGCCTGCTCGGCGTCGGGGTACCGTCCCTGCCGGAGCGCGCGCTCGGCGCTCTCGAGACAGAACGCGAACTGCGTGGTCACGGCCGGCCGCGCTGGGCGATCTGCTCGGTGACGAGGTCCACGATGTGCTGGGCCGCGTCGGGGCGGCCCAGGCGGCGCAGGGAGGCCTGCAGGCGGTCCGTCGTCGCGGGATCGCCCACCGCCCGGTCCAGCAGCCGGCGCAGCTCGCCGCGCGAGCGCGCCACCAGCGCGATGCCCGCGCGCGAGGCGAAGCGCTCGTTGCCGCGCTCCTGGCCCGGCAGCGAGCCGTAGAGCAGGAGCGGCACCTCCGCCGCGGTCGCCTCGGCCAGGGTCATGCCGCCCGCCTTGGTCACGAGCAGGTCCGCCGCGGCCAGGAGCGTCCGCACGTCGTCCACGTAGCCCACCACGCGCACCGGGCTCCCCGCGGCCGCGCGCGCGAGGCGGGCACGCAGGCGCTCGTCGCGGCCGGCCACCACCACCGCCTGCATCGGCCGCTCCATGGCGAGCAGCGCGCGGGTGACCTCGCCGAGCCGACCCAGCGAGCCCTGGGTGCCCCCCATCGCCACGATGGTGACCCGCCCGGGGGCGAGCCCGAGGCTCCGGCGCGCATCGGCGGCGTCCACCGCGCGCGAGAACTCCTCGCGCACCGGCACGCCGGTGACCACCACCCGCTCCGGCGGGATCCCGCGCGCCACGAACTCGTTCCGCACCTCCTCGGCCGCCACGCAGTAGCGGTCCACCGGCCGCGGCATCCACTGGCTGTGGGCCACGAAGTCGGTGACCGCGGTGGTGTGGGGCGGCAGGCGCCGGCCGCCCTGCGCGAGCGCGGCCATCGCCGCGGCGGGCGTCGCGTGGACGGTGATCACCGCGTCCGGCCGCAGCGTGTCGAGCAGGCGGGCCAGCCGCGCGGTGCCGACCCGGGTCAGGCCGAAGGCGAGCGGAGACTCCGGCCCCAGCCGGTCGCCCAGGCCGTAGGCGACCGCCCACAGCCCCGGGGCGCGGCGGAGGAGCCAGTAGTAGACCGCGCGGCTCACGGCCGCGAAGGCCGGGTTCACCAGCTCGCGGAAGTGATCCACCACCACCGCCCGGCCCCCCCGCGCCTCGACCGCGGCGGCCAGGCTGCGCGCGGCCTCCGCGTGACCGGATCCGTAGCTGGCGCTCAGGATGAGGATCCGCATGGCGGTCAGAGCGTGATCGGCTCGTCCACGTACACGGTGTACTGACGCGGGCGCCCGCGGCCCGCGTCGGCAGGATCCACGTAGAGGATGGAGCTCTGCCCGCGGATCTGGGCGGGCTGGATCGAGAAGCGGATGAAGCTGGTCTCGGTGTCGGGCGCGGAGACCGCGAGCACCGGCTCGCGCCCGCTCTCGAACCAGGCCTCGCCCGGATGCACGGTGCGCGGCGCGCCCCCCGCCACCGTCACCTCGAGACGGCCGCGGAGCAGGCAGCGGATGCCGCCGCCCCGGTGCCGATGCAGCGGCGCGATGCCCCCCGGCGCGAAGTCCACGCGGTCGCAGCGCATGAGCCAGGCCGCGTCGCCCGCGAGATCGATCGGATGCTCGAGCAGCACGCGGCCCCCCGCGGCGGGCGGCGGCTGGCGGACCAGCTCGACCCGGTAGAGCTGCGCGCCCCCGGCGCCGGCGCGCGCGGTGCGGTCGGCCGGACCCACCGCGGGAACGGGCTCGGTCGCCTCGCCACCCAGGAGCGTGCCCGAGACCGCGTAGAGCATGCGGGGGACGGTGGATCGAGGCGCGGGGGTACCCGGCGTGAGCCGGTCCTCGATGAGCCGGAGCGAGTAGGCCATTGCGCGAGATCCATAGTAATCGCTTGGCGTGGCCAGGGGAAACCCCTACCCTGTCGGGGTGACCGCGGCGGCCCTTCTCCTCGTCCTCGGCGCGGCCGTGCTCCACGCAGGATGGAACGCGCTCACCAAGCGCGCCGGCGATCCGGTGGTATTCCTCTGGTGGGTGGGCATCGTCGCGAGCGCGCTCTACACTCCGATCGCGCTGGCGGCGCTGGCCCGGCACGGCTTCTCCGCCGCGGCCGTCCCGTTCGTGATCGGCACCATCGTGCTCCACGCGCTCTACTTCTTCACCCTCGGGCGCGCCTACGCCACTGGCGATTTCTCCCTCGTCTATCCGATCGCCCGCGGGTTCGGCGTCGCGCTGGTGCCGCTGGCCGCGCTGGCGCTCTTCGACGAGCGCCTCTCCCCGCTCGGTACGCTCGGGGTGGCGCTGGTGGCGAGCGGCATCTTCCTCCTGCACCGGCGGCGCGGCGCGTGGACCCGGGCCGCCTTCCTCGCCTCGGGCACCGGCTGGGCGCTCGCGACCGGCGCGCTGATCGCCTCCTACTCCCTGCTCGACAAGGCGGGCGTGGCACGCCTGCACCCGCTCGCGTACATCTGGCTCATGGAGATGGGCTCCTGCGTCCTCCTCACCCCGGTGGCGCTGGCCCGGGGGGACGCGATGCGCCGCGAGTGGCGGGTGAACCGGGGCCCGATCGCGGCCGCCGCGCTGATGAGCCCGACCGGCTACCTCCTGGTGCTCTTCGCCTTCCAGCTCGGGAAGACCGGCTACGTGGTAGCGGCCCGCGAGATGTCCATCGTGCTCTCGGCGATCATCGGCAGCGTGTGGCTCCGGGAAGGCGACCTCGGCCGCCGGCTCGCCGGCGCCGGCGTCGTCCTCGCGGGGGTCGCCTGCGTGGCCCTCGCCCGATGAGCGCTTGCGCGAAGAGGCCCGGCCGCACCGCGGCGTCCTCCAGGAGAGCGCGCTAGGCTATGAGCGCTTGCGCGAAGAGGCCCGGCCGGACCGCGGCGTCATCCAGGAGGGCGCGCTAGGCTATGAGCGGGGACGCGGTGCGGCGCGGCCGCCTCCTGGTCGCCGCCGCCGCGGTGTGCTGGAGCACCGGCGGCCTCATCGCCCGCCTCGTGGACACCGACCCGTGGACCACCGTGTTCTGGCGCGGGCTCTTCTGTGCGGCGTTCCTGGTCGGCGTGACCGCGCTGCGCGAGCGCCGCCGCACGGTCGGCGTGTTCCTCGGCATGGGCGCGACCGGCCTCGCGATGGCGGCCTGCTTCGCCACCGCCTCCACCTGCTTCATCATGGCGCTCCACCGCACCTCGGTGGCGAACGTGCTGATCATCCAGAGCCTGAGCCCCTTCATGGCCGGACTGCTCGGCTGGGCCTGGATGGGCGAGCGGGTGGCCGGCCGCACCTGGACCGCGATGGGCGTGGCCCTGCTGGGGAGCGCCATCATGGTCTCGCGGTACTTCTACACGGAGGCGGCGGCGGGCTCGCTCGGCGGCGATCTCCTCGCCTTCACGGTGGCCCTGGCCTTCGCGGCCGCCACCGTGCTCCTGCGGCGCAACCGTCACGTGGAAATGCTGCCCGCGGCCGCGCTGGCCGCCGCGCTCACGGGTGCGGTGGCGTCGTTCTCGGCGGAGCCGGGCTCGGCCGGCGCGCCCGACCTCCTGCTGCTGGCCCTCTTCGGCAGCGGCCAGCTCGGGTTCGGCATGATCCTGTTCACCGCGGGGGCGCGCCGCATCCCGGTCGCGGAGGCGGCCCTCATCGCGGTGCTGGAGAGCGTGCTGGGCCCGGTCTGGGTCTGGCTCGCGATCGGCGAGAATCCCGGCCTGCCCTCGCTGGTGGGCGGCGCCATCGTGCTCGCCGCGCTGGCCGGCCACACGCTGGCCGATCTCCGCCTGGAGCGGCGCGCCGCGACGGCTCAGTCCGGGTCGGGCTCGGGGTCGCGGAAGCGCGCGTCCACCGGGACCTGATAGGCGTTGGCCAGCGAGTTGGTCTCGCAGGCCATGCCGACCACCGCGAGCAGCTCGCCCCGCATGGCGGGGGTCATGCCGGCCTTCCGCGCCCCCGCGGTATGCGAGGCGATGCAGTAGTCACAGCCGTTGGCCGCGCTCACCGCGAGGTAGATCATCTCCTTGGTGAGCGGATCGAGCGCGCCCGGCCCCATCACCTGCTTGATGCTCTCCCAGGTGCGGCGCAGGGTCGGCGGGTGGTTGGCGAGCGCCTTCCAGAAGTTGTTGATCCAGTCCGTCTTGCGGGTGGCCATGATGTCGTCGTAGACCGCGCGCACCTCGGGGCTGGCGAACTCGTACTCGATCAGCTCGGTGATGGGCATCTTCGCTCCTCCTCTCGCCCTACTCCCCGCGGAGAGTCGGGTCCAGCACGTCGCGGAGCCAGTCGCCGGTGCGGCTGACCACGATCGAGGTGATCATGAGCACGAGGCCGGGAAAGGTGGAGATCCACCACGCGGACTCGAGGTACTCGCGGCCCTCGTGCACCATGCCGCCCCAGGAGGGCGTGGGCGGCTGGATGCCCAGGCCCAGGAACGAGAGCGTGGCCTCCAGCACGATGGCCCGGGCCAGCTCGAGGGTGGCGATGACCACGATGGACGAGAGCACGTTGGGGAGCACGTGGCGGAGGACGATCCGGCCGAGCGAGCCGCCGAGAGCGTGGATGGACTCCACGAACTCGCGCGAGCGCACCACCAGCACCTGCGAGCGCAGGATGCGCGCGTACGACACCCACCCGGAGAGCCCGATCACCACGACCAGGGTCGGGAAGCTCGGGCCCAGCACCGCGATGATGCCGATCGCGAGCAGGATGAACGGGAAGGCGAGCTGCGCGTCCGCGACCGTCATGATGATCGCGTCCATGCGCCCGCGGCTGAAGCCGGCCAGGATCCCGGCCGCCGAGCCGAGCACGCCCCCCACCACCACCGCCGCGAAGCCCACCAGGAGCGACACCTGCGAGCCGTAGATCACCCGCGAGAGCACGTCGCGGCCCAGGTGATCGGTGCCGAGCAGGTGCGCCCG
>DATHSW010000071.1:0-28894 GCA_035463855.1 Candidatus Deferrimicrobiaceae bacterium
CTGCACCCGTTTCAGACCCCCGACGCCCAGCGCCTCGCCATCCTCTTCGCCGTCGTCTACTTCGCCCAGGGCATGTGGTCCCTGCCGAACCAGACCCTGACCATCACGCTCAAGGAGCGCGGGCTGTCCGCCGGAGAGGTCGCGACCTTCTTCAGCTTCAGCGTCATCCCCTGGCTGATCAAGCCGGCCTACGGGCTCCTGTCCGACTTCGTGCCGCTCTTCGGCCAGCGCCGCCGGAGCTACCTGCTCCTGACCTCCGCGCTGGCCGCCGGAGCCGGCCTGGCCATGGGGCTCGTCGCGCCGCACAGCTACTGGTGGCTCGTGGGACTGTTCACCGCGATGGGACTGGGGCTGGCCTTCACCGATGTGCTGGTGGACGCGCTCATGGTCGAGAACGGCAGGCCCCGGGGCCTCACGGGGGCCTTCCAGGCCGTGCAGTGGGGCGCCATCTACACGGCCGCCGTCCTCGTCGGCGAGCTGGGCGGCCTGCTCGCCGAGCGCCGGAGCCTCCGCGCCGCGTTCGTGCTGGCCGCCCTCTTCCCTCTGATCTCGTTCTGCATGACGCTCTTCGTGGTTCACGACCCCCCGGCGCGCGCCGACCGCAAGGCTTTCCGCCAGACCATGGCGGCGACTCGCGAGGCGCTCGGCGAGCGCGATCGGTGGAGCGTCGCCGGCTTCATCTTCTTCTGGACCTTCAGCCCGTCCTTCGGCCCCGCGCTGCTCTACTACCAGACCGACGTGCTCAAGTTCAGCCAGCAGTTCATCGGCCACCTGGGCGCGCTCGGCTCCCTCGCCGCCGTGGCCGGCGCCTTCATCTGCGCCCCGCTATCCCGCCGCGTGCCGCTCAAGCGCCTCATCAACGTCTCGATCGGCGCGGGGGTGGCGGGCACCCTCGCCTACCTGCTCTATCGGGACGCCTGGTCGGCCGTCGTCATCGACATCGTCTTCGGCTGCGTGGGCATGATCACCCAGCTCGTCTTTCTCGACCTGGCCGCCAAGGCCTGTCCGCGCCGCGTGGAGGCGACCTTCTTCGCCCTGCTCATGGCGGTTTTCAACGCCGGGAGCCAGAGCTCGCAAGTGGTGGGCGGCTACCTCTACGACTGGCTGGGCTACACCGCCCTCGTGCTGATCTCGACGGCCTTCACCGCGGTAGGCTGGTTGCTGGTCCCTCTGGTGAAGATCGACCGCATCGAGGCCAAGGCGCAGGTCGCCGGCGAGGCTCGCGCGGCCACCCGACAGCTGCGAAGCAAGGAGGCCTGAGCATCATGAACGGTTCAGCGTATCGCATGGCCTCACTCGTCCTGGCCGCACTGGTTTTCTGCCCCGCGTTCACCCTGGCGCAAGAGCGCAGCGCGATTCAGCTCCTCGAGCCGCAGATGGACGGCGGCCGGCCATTGATGCGGGTTCTGAAGGACCGGGTGTCGTCGAGGAGCTTCCGCCCGGAGAACCTGCCGATGCAGACGCTGTCCAACATGCTGTGGGCGGCATTCGGAGTGAACCGCCCGGCATCGGGCGGGAGAACGGCCCCGTCTGCGAGCAATTCACAGGAGATGGACATCTATGTCGCGATGGCCGACGGCCTGTTCCTGTACGACGCGAAGGCAAGCCGGCTGAGGCCGGTTCTGCCCGATGACATCCGCGCCCTGACGGGTCGACAGTCGTTCGTCACGGACGCGCCGATCAACCTGATCTACGTGGCCGACCTCTCCAAGATGCCGCGGGCCTCCGCTGAGGACCGGGACTCGTATGCGGCAGCGCACAGCGGTTTCATCAGCCAGAACGTGTACCTGTTCTGTGCGTCCGAGGGACTGGCCACGGTCGTGCGGGCGTCGATCGATCGGCCGGCCCTGGCAAGAGCCATGCGGCTTCGTCCGGATCAGAAGATCACCCTGGCCCAGACGGTGGGGTACCCGAAGCGATAGCAGTGGGGAGTACAGTGATAGTGGATATGGCTGGCGCAACCACTCTCGACCAGGTCCTCTCGGGGCTGGCCCGCGAGGGGGAGCTCTTCGAGCGACTCCCCGGGGGCCGGGTGCGGTGCCATGCCTGCGGCCATCGCTGCCTCATCCCGCCCGGCCAGCGCGGCGTCTGCAAGGTCCGCTGGAACGAGGACGGCCGCCTCATGGTGCCCGGGGGGTACGTCGCCGCGCTCCAGCTGGATCCGGTGGAGAAGAAGCCCTTCTTCCACGCCTACCCGGGCGCCCGCGCGCTCTCCTTCGGCATGCTCGGCTGTGATTTCCACTGCGCGAACTGCCAGAACGCCCTGACCTCGCAGGCCCTGCGCGATCCCGGCGCGGGGGTGACTCCCGAGCGGGTCAGCGCCGACGACATCGTGGACCTCGCCCTGCGTGAGCACGCCCGCATCCTCACCTCCACCTACAACGAGCCGCTCATCACCAGCGAGTGGGCCGTGGAGGTCTTCCGGGCCGGCAAGGCGCGGGGGCTGATCGGCGCCTACGTGTCCAATGGCAACGCCACCGCCGAGGTGCTGGATTACATCCGCCCCTGGGTGGACCTCTACAAGGTGGACCTCAAGGGTTTCGATGACCGGCGCTACCGCGGCCTGGGCGGCGTGCTGCAGGTGGTGCTCGACGCCATCCAGATGATCCATGCGCGGGGCTTCTGGCTCGAGGTGGTCACCCTGCTGATCCCGGGCTTCAACGATTCGCGGGAGGAGCTCCGGGACATCGTGCAGTTCCTCCACTCGATCTCGCCGGACATCCCCTGGCACGTCACGGCCTTCCACCCCGACTACAAGATGATGGACCGCCATAGCACCTCGGTGCGCACCCTGCTCCGCGCGGCCGAGCTCGGCCGGGCGGAGGGCCTGCGCTATGTCTATGCGGGCAACATCCCGGGGGCGGTGGGCCCGTTCGAGAGTACCTGGTGCCCCTCGTGCGAAGCGCTTCTCGTCGAGCGCGTGGGCTACCAGATCCGGCAGAACCTTCTGACGCCCACGGGCGGGGTCTGTCCCGGCTGCGCCACCAGGATCCCGGGCGTCTGGGCCTGAGGCCCGGGCGGCTTCCGGTGACGGACGTACTGGACTCCGCGCTCGCGTACGCGCGGAGGGGGTGGTCGGTCATTCCGCTCTGGCCCAGGGAGAAGCGCCCGCTGATCCCGTGGGCGCCGTATCAGCACCACCGCGCGGAGGAGGCCGAGATCCGGCAGTGGTTTCGCCGCTGGCCGAGCGCCAACGTGGGGATCGTGACGGGCGCGGTGTCTTCGCTCGTGGTGGTCGACGTGGATCCCCTCCACGGCGGAGATGACAGCCTCGAGGCGCTGGAGCAGGCTCATGGGCCGCTGCCGGACACCATCAAGGCCACCACCGGCGGAGGCGGCGTCCACGTGTACTTTGCCCATCCCGGCGGCCTCGTGCATAACAAGGTGGGGCTGGTGGCCGGGATCGACCTGCGCGCCGACGGCGGCTTCGTGGTGGCACCGCCCTCGGTCCATCCGTCGGGGCGCCACTACGCCTGGCTCGGGCCCGATCCGGCCGATGACACGCTGCCGGCGCCGATGCCGCCGTGGCTCCTCCACCTGGTCCAGGAGCGCGGCTATCGTCCGGGCCATACGCTCGCGCACTGGCGACGGCTGGTCAAAGAGGGGATCCAGGAAGGCGAGCGCAACAACTCCGTCGCCTCGCTGGCCGGGCACCTTTTCTGGCACGGGGTCGACCCCGAGGTCGTCCTGGATCTCTTGCTCTGCTGGAACGCGCGCCGCTGCCGGCCGCCGCTGTCCGACGACGAGGTGGCGCGCACGGTCGAGAGCATCATGCGGCTGCACGGAGAGCCTTGACGCGCCGGGAGCAGCTCTGGGACCTGGGGCTGGTCACCCTGATGTCGGTGGTGCCCCTCGTCGCGCTGCGGCCGCTGCAAGACGCGCCCTTCATCGACGACTGGACGTACGCCTGGTCGGTCGAGCACCTGCTGCGCACCGGCCAGCTCAAGATCCTGGATTGGTCGGTGAGCCTGAACGTGGCGCAGGTGCTCTGGGGGGCGCTCTTCTGCCTCCCGTTCGGGTTCTCGTTCACGGCGCTGCGGCTCTCGACCTGGGTGACCTCGCTGCTGGCGCTCGTCGGCCTCTACACCCTGCTCCGCGAGCTGGGCGCGAGCCGCCGCGACACGCTCACGGGCGTCGCGCTCGTGTGCTTCTATCCCGTCTACTTCATCCTGTCCTTCTCCTTCATGACGGACGTCCCGTTCGTCGCGATGGTGACGTGGTTCTTCGCCGCCCTCGTCCGCGCCATCAAGCGAGACTCGGCCCGCGCCCTCGCGGCCGCGCTCCTGTTCGCCTGCCTCGCGGTCGCGATTCGCCCGGTGGGAGTCTTCCTGTCCGGGGTCCTCCTCCTGGCGCCCCGGCTCCCCTCGACCGGATGGGGCCCCCGGATCCAGCGCCTCGCCGTGGCGGCGGCGCCCGTCGTCGTCCTGGCAATGCTGATGCTCACCCGCCAGGAGCTCACGGCGCACCGCGCAGACCTGACCGGGATCGAAGGCTCGTGGCCGTGGCGGATGGCGAACATGAGGGTCGGCCTCGAAGAGCTGCCCAAGTGGCTCGCCATGAATCTCACCGTCGTGGTCGGGACGCTCGGTAGTGCGCTGGCGCCACTGGCGCTCGGCAGCCTCTCTCGCGAGAACGTGCGCGCGGCGCTTCCGGGCGCGCTGCCGATCGCCACGGTCCTGTCAGCCGAGCTTCTCCTCCGCGACAGGGTCCGGGCCCCGCTCGATCCGGAGTTCATCTGGAGTCTCCGGGAGCTGGGAGCGACGGAGTCGCTCGTTCCGCCGGCGACGACGCCCGCCCCGCCGCCCGGGTGGCCCCTCGCGGCGACGCTCGTGGCCACCGTCCTGGTGGCCCTCGCGCTGGCGCCGCTCGTGCGACGAAGGCCGGCCGGCGAAGCCAGAAGCCTCGCGTGGGGCGCGCTGGGCTATTTCGTCCTGGCCACGGCGGTGTGGCTGTTCTACGACCGTTACGTGCTGCCCCTCGTCGTGCTCGTGACCGCGCTGCGACTGGGCACGGCGGGAATCCGACGGCCGCGACTTGCCCTGGCGGGGGTGGCGATGCTCGCCGTCATCAGCGGCGTGGGCACCTGGGACCATCTGCAGTACAGCCACGCCCTGTGGGACGCGGTGGGCTGGGCTCGACGGGCCGGGATCGCAGAGCGCGAGCTCGATGGGGGATACGTGGTCAACGGGTGGCTGCAGTACGCGCATCCCGAACATGCCGCTCGGGCGCCGGATGGGGACGTCCTGGTGCCCTGGGTCACCGGAGGCGAGGCGCTCCGCTACGGCATCGTCAACCGCGCTCCCGCCGGGGCCCGCGTGCTGCACGAGGTGGCCTACCGGCGGATCCTCGCGCCCTCGGGCCGCATCCATGTCATCGATCAGATGCCCGGGGCGGCGTGAGCGCGCCGGGTCTGCGTCATGCCCGCCCGAACACGCCGAGCGCGGGCCCGTGGTCGCGGTACCACCGCTTGGCCTCCTGCCAGCCCCGCCCCACGGCCACGAGCAGGAGCCCCAGCAACGGTCGATGACCGCTAGGTAGCCGTCACCAGCGCCGTTGCCTCCGGGAGACCCACCGCCTTCCGGATCTTGGCCAGCTGGTCCGCATGGTCGTCCCAGTGAATCACAAAGAAAATCCTTACCCAGGTTGGCATCGTGACCTCGTCGGTGCCCAGAAGCCGCTCGAACAGCGGAATGCGAGCCCTCCGCTGAAGATCCTCGTCGCCCAGCGTCTCCAGGTATGCCAACGCTTCCCGGCGGTGCCGGTCGAGCGCATTCTCGAACTGCCGGAGGGTCATCATCCGGCGCTCGGGGTTGAGATGCATCTGGCCCGGCTTGATCTCGATCACCGGGAGATCTGTCGTGGCGAAGGAAAAGAGCACGGACCCCGGCCTCCAGCCCGGCTCGAAGAGGAGATGACAGAGCACCTGCCGCGTCGTCCACTCTCCCGGCGCGTCCGCCCGTTCCATGTAGGATTCCATGCCGTGGAGCTGAGCGCTGAGCCTGGCCCAAACAGCGTCAGTCGCGGCTCGCAGCTCGTTGACGATAGGGCTCGCCATGGCCGTCACCTCCAGTCCTGATCGTGCCGGCGGCTGCTCCGCCGCAAGTCCTCACGCCCGCCCGAACACGCCGAGCGCGGGCCCGTGGTCGCGGTACCACCGCTTGGCCTCCTGCCAGCCCCGCCCCATGGCCACGAGCAGGAGCACGAGCAGCGCATTGGCCACCGAGTAGGTCCACCAGTTGTTGAACCGCGCGCCGAGCCACTGGTTGATCAGGGTCAGCACGATCAGGTGATGGGTGAAGTAGAGGAAGAGCGCCGTCTGGCCCAGGATCACGAGCCAGCGCGACGGTAGACGCCGGATCTCCACGAGGTAGTAGGCCAGGGGAATCTGCAGGAAGATCATGCCGAGCACCCAGGCCAGCGTGGCCCCGCGGGGCGTCCAGTGATTGTTCAGGCTGAAGTCGCGCGTGAACATCCAGGGCTTGGCCGTGTGGGCCCACGCGTCCCAGCCGAAGAACCAGGCGAGGCAGAGGACGCCGGCGGCCGCCATCGCCCACATGTAACGAGCCCGGCCGGGCGCATCGGTCCGCCGGACCCACCAGCTGCCCAGCACGAGGCCGACCAGCACCAGGCTCAGCCAGGGCCAGGGCGGAAACTCGAAGAAGAGCACGCGCGAGCTCCGGGGATGGGCGGCCACCCAGGCGGTGACCCGGGGGAAGGCGGCGACGAAGAGCAGGTACATCACGGCGGCGGCGGCAAAGAGGCCCCAGCGACCGGCCCGGGAGCGCAGCAGCAGGGCGGCCGGCGCCGCGACCAGGATGCTCAGACCGAGCGTCTGGAGCACGCCGTTGTTCCAGATCGGGTCCTCCGGGAAGACCAGGGCGTTGAGCAACAGACCGGCCAGAATGATCCGCACCCCGCGCACGGCCCACCGGCCGAGCACGGCGCGCTCATCGCCGCCGGCGCGGGACGCCGAGAGCGGCAGGCAGAAGCCGACCAGGAAGACGAACATCGGCGCGGCGAGCGTGAGGGTGACGTAGATCAGGTAGTAGCGGGGCCAGCGCATCACGGCGTCCTGCCACCAGCGGCCCGTGTGGTTGAGCACCATCAGGATCAGGGCCCAGCCGCGAACCGCGTCCAAAAACCGCAGGCGCTCGCGGGCCGGCCCGGCCGTCGCCGATGTCGCCATCGTGGTTCTCCCTTGTGGCCTTCCGAGGGGCCCCCACTCTAGCGCTCCAGCCGCCAGCCGTCCACGGGAGAAAGCCCTGGGTCAGGCTATCGGCAGAGCTCCAGCGGCCGGCCGACCTCCGCCGCGCTGTACCGGTCGATCGAGACCGGATACCACGTCCCGTCCTGCGCCCGTACCCAGTAGTCGCGGACGATCTCGGTGCGGCGGTCCTCCTCGAGGCGCCCGGTCTCCGTCGTGCGAATGCCACGTGGCACGCTCTCGAGCCGTGCCCGCTCCTCCTTCTGCGCCACCACGATGGTCAGAGGACGACAGGCGGGCATACTGCACGAGGCGACCAGGACGAGCAGCAGGGCCGCCACGAGGCACCCCCTCACGAGGGGCTCCGCCACTTTTCGGCCGGCCGGGTGTCACAGCGCGGACGCCCCGGAGGCGCCAGAGGCCGACCTGTGCTCGAGCCCACAGGACGTTGCAGTCTAAGTCGCTGGTTTCCTGAGGTTTCCAGGCTGACGGACGTTCCAGACCGATCTGGCACCAAGGTTGCCACCTTCAGAGGCCATAGCAGCGGAAGAGACCCCTTCCCGACAAGGGCAAACCCACCGCGAGGTGGGGACGCAAAGCCACGGGTCAGGCCGCAGCAGCCTGACGGCCGGGTTATCGAAGGAAGGGTATCGTGAACTCTCGCAATTGAGGGGGTCTCCCGCACAAGGAGACCCGTCATGCCCCGACTCCTTCTGCCTCTTCTCCTCGCCCTGCTGACGATGATCACCGGGTGCAGCTCGGCCGGTTTCTCCGGGCAGGACGTCCGGCTCCGGACGAGCGGTGACACCTTGTATGTCCTCGCGCGGAGCGGGGACGTGAGCCGGAACTTCTGCGCATCGCTTGGCGGCGACGTCGCGCGCGCCGAGGGCCGCTGGGCGGCCGCCGAGGGCCGCACGATGCAGCTGGGGCGGGTGGGCGGATGCCATACCGTGCGGCACATCATAGTGTGCATGGACGAAGACGGAGCCTGCCTGGCCCACGAAGAGCGCCACCGGGTCGAGGGGGCCTTCCACCGCTAGCGGCCCCGCCGGGATCGTCCTTGACAAGGACACCCCCCCCTTCTTACAGTGCCTCCAGCCTCCAGCGTTCTCGTCCCTGGATCATGACCGGGTTGCTTGGAGAACAGAGAGATGCCGCGTTATCTGTTCATCGTGGCCCGCGGTCATCCCGAGGTGTACGCGGATCTGCAGCGACAGTTCGTGGGAAATCCTGACGTCGAGGTCCTCGTCGATCGGCGGCTGGCCGAGCGGCGCGCGCACCAGGACGCTCACGAGCCCGAGCGCCGGCACGGCGAGCGGCGGGGGCAGCGGGGCGAGACCAGCCACGTCCTCGGCGTCGGCGGCGATCCAGGCCTGCCGGCCCTGATCGTCGAGCTGGCGCCCGGCGCGCCGTCGACCGCCGGCGCGGACTGACCCCACCTCCGAGTCCTCCGCTCACCGTTATGGAACGCGGCGCCCGCCGTGTATCATAGGATCGCGAATGCCAAACGTGAATACCTCCTGCGGCCTGGTCGCGGCGCTGGGGCTGGGGACGGTCGTGCTGGCCGGTTGCGCGACGACTGCCACCACCCAGTCCGACTGCTATCCCCACATCTACCTCGACGCCCGCTACGCGATCCAGGGCACGTCCCGGGAGTCGGCCACCGCCCTCCGGGACAGCAACTGCTATCACTTCGTCTATCAGGGCGGTCGCATCGTGCGCGTGGACTATCGCCGGGGCGGCGCGCTGAGCCCCGATCCCACCTCCGGGGTCGCCACGATCCGCATCGAGCATCCCAACGGGTTCGAGAAGCGGGTGTTCCTCGACGTGAGCGGCAGGCCGACGGCGAACCATGACGGCGCCTACGCGGTCGCGCTCCGGTACGACGACAAGGGCAACCCGGTCGAATGGAGGAACCTGGGGGCCGACGATCGGCTGAAGGAAGCACGGGACTCCGGCCTGGCCATCTTCCGCTGGCGATACGATCCGCAAGGCCAGCCGCTCGAGGAGCGACACTTCGGGGCCAACGAGCAGCTGAAAGCAGACCGGCGCCTGGGCGTGGCCATCATCCGCTGGCAGTACGATCCGGACGGCAACACCGTGGAGGAGAGCTACTTCGGCGCCGACGGACGGCCGACCCTCGATCGGCTCCGTGGGGTCGCCGCGGTGCGCTGGCAGTACGGGTCGAACGGGAAGACCGTCGAGGAAAGCTACCTGGGATCGGACGGCCAGCTGCGGGAGGACAAGAACCGCGGCGTCGCGATCGTTCGCTGGCAGTACGACGCCAACCGGAACACGGTCGAGGAGCGCTATCTCGGGACCGATCAGCACCTGAAGACGGACCGGCGTCTGGGGGTGGCCATCATCCGCTGGCAGTACGATCACTACGGGCGCGAGATCGGCACGCTGATGCTCGATCCGAACGAGGTCCCGGTCAGGACCCCGAAGCGCTAGCCTCCCGTCAGAGCGGCGCGACGTCGGCCGCGTCGATCTCCACCGAGACCGACTGCCGGATCAGGGTCACGGACAGCACGATGCGAGCCTCGCGATCCTTCCGGAGCAGTCGTCCGCGGACTCCCATCAGCGGCCCGCGGGTCACCTCGACCATCATCCCCTCGGCGAGAAACGGGAAGGGCTCGTAGCTGAGACGGCTGCCGGCCAGGGTGCGGATCGCCTCGATCTCGCTGTCGGGAATCGGCTCGGGCTCCCCGCTCGGGCCGACCAGCCCGACCACGCCGACGGCCTTGAGAACTCGCAGTCGATCCGGGCGGTGGAAGCGGGCGAAGCAGTAGCCGGGGAACAGCGGCTCCTGGATCCGCTTGATCCGATCCTTCCACCGGCTGCGTCGCTCCCGCAGGGGGAGGAACACGTCGATCCCGGGCCGGTCGGCGAGCTGCGCGTGCACCTTCTTCTCGTGTCGCGAGCGCGTGCGCACGGCGTACCAGCGCGGCTCGAGCGCGATGTCCTGCCCGTTGCGGCTGTCGCCGCCGCGGCTCACTTCTGTGGCTCGGCGATGAACGTGGTGCCCTTGCGGGTGGTGTTGAAGCGGATCACGTAGCCGACGGACGCCCCGCACCGGTCGAGCGTCCACCGCTCCACCCACTGCCCGGCGATGGGCCGGTCGCCTTCGACCTGGCCGCCCTCCAGCGGCGCCAGCACCTCCGTCGCCACGACCTTGCGAGTCCGACAGCGCGCCTCCGGGCCGGCCTCGGCCAGGTCCCGCTGGGCCAGGAACGCCAGCGTGTCGCGCTGGAGGGTGCGGTCGGCGATGGTATCGCCGGGCACCGTCGCGGCCTCGCCCTCGGGCACCTCGCGCTGCATGCTCACGTCGAGGTCTCCGTCCGGGGCCCGGTCGAACTTCACCACGTAGGGCACCGCCACCCCGCAGCGATCCACCGTCCACCGCTCGGTCCAGCGGCCGGATACGCCCTGCGCGGCGAGCTCGACGGGGATCAGCACCTCGGTGGCGCTCACGCTGCGATTCCGACAGCGCGGATCGCCACCCATCTTCTCGGAGGCGTCCAGGGCGAGGAGCAGGTCGGACAGGGTTGACGGCCGGCCAGTCGGCCCCGGGGCCGTCGCGCAGCCGAGCAGGAGCAGGAGCCCGACGGCCAGCGGGAGCCGCACCGGCTACTGCCTCCAGACGCCCTGGGAGCTGCCCTCGGTGAAGCCGAGCTCGGGCTCGACGGCCATCATGCTCTTCTGGCCGTCCGTGAAGACCCAGAGGATCGTTCCCCTCGCCGCCGCCACGGCCGTCGGCGTGGAGATGGCAAAGTTCGACTGGCGGACCCGGGCCAGGGTGACCGCGGCCTGCGCGACCGTCGCCCGCACCTTCCCCACGACCAGATGCAGGAGCATCAGCCGGCTCTGGCTCTGCGGGTCGTACTCGATCTTCGTGAGAAGGAGCCGGCTGTTCTCGGCCACCACGACCGTGCTCGTGTCGGGCAGCGCCAGCTCGGCCGAGGCTCCCGCGTAAGCTCGGATATCGTCCCCTTCGGCCAGTCGGGCTCCGATCACCGCCGGGATCCACTGGGTCTGTCCCTTGGCGAGGACCTCCACGCGTCCGACGACACGCTTCAGCTCTGCGCTCTGCGCGGCCCGCTGCGCAAGGACGGACGCGGGCATAGCCAGGAGGAGAAGACCGGCGACCGCGGACCCGATCACGAGCCGGACCGAGTAGTCTCTCTGCAATTTGCGCATCTCTGGATCTCCCTGCGTGCTATCACGCTCCGACAGCCTCGAACAAGGCCCAGAAACGCCGTCAATGCTAACACATGCTCACACCTCGAAGGTCGCGCCTTCCGTACCCGCGACGAGCCCGAAGGCCAGATCGCCCGACGCCCGTACCGCCGAGTCGATGCGGTCGAGCATCGCGTCGTCGTGAGTCGGATCGTGGTGGAACGGAACGAATCGCCTGGCCCCGGCCAGCGTGGCGAACGCGACCGCGTCCTGCATCGCGCTGTGTCCCCATCCCACCCGCTCCTGGTACTCCTCGGTCGTGTACTGCGCGTCATGGATGAGCAGGTCCACACCCGCGGCCAGGTCGAACCCCGACGTCCACTCCGGCTCCGCGGGGAACGCCCGAACCCCCAGGGCGGGCTCGTGATCCGGCACATAGGCGACCGAGCGGGTCCCTTCGGAGATCCGGTAGCCGACCGTCGAACCCGGATGACAGACGAGCTCGGCCTCGATCTCGAGCCCCCCGACCTCGAACCGCTCGGGAGGGACGTTGTGCAAGGTCAGGCGGCAAGGCAGATCCCGCAGCCCAACCGGAAAGAGCGGAGGGGACAGGTACCGGGCCAGGCGCGTGCGCAGGTCGAGCGTGGGCGACGGGGGACCCCAGATATGAATCTCGCGGCCGGGCTCGTAGAGGGGTTCGAAGAAGCCGAGCCCCTGGATATGGTCCATGTGGAGGTGGGTCAGCAGCAGGTCGATGCGCCCTCCCCCGCCGCGCACCGTCGCCCCCAACCGCTGGATCCCCGTCCCCGCGTCCAGGACCAGGAGCGCATCCTCCTTGCCCCGCACTTCGACGCACGACGTGTTGCCCCCGTAACGGATGGTCTCGGGCCCTGGGGCGGCAAGCGACCCGCGAGTCCCCCAGAGCTTGACCCTCACGTCAGGGCTGCTCCCAGAAGATTCCCACGGCTCCCAGCTGCCGGCCGCCCTGCCCTTCGAGCGGAAATGCGGTGGCCCCGATCTTCCTCGACACGCCATCGAGCCCCCGGATCCAGAACGCCAGATGGGCGGCGTGATGCTTCTGGAGGGCGATACTGAGCGGGAGCGCTTCACCCGGCACCGGGGAGCCGTCCTCCCCGATCGGGGCGAAGAGGCTGGACCACTCGCTCACGGACATCTCCCCCGTCTCATCGTACCGACTGCCCAGCAGCTCTTCGGCGGGCTCGTTGTAGAACAGCAAGTTTCCGGAGGGGTCCACCAGGAAGATCGGCATGGCCAGGGAGCTGGCGAGTTGACGCATCAGGATGAGCTCGATCGCCTTCTGGGCCATGATCCCCCTCGCGTGACGCTACGCTGAGGCCGGGTGTGCTTCGCCAGATGCCCGTCAGTCCGCTGGCCCCGGGGGCCGCGTGCAACCCGAAGGCCATGTGGAGCTCATGAGGAAGAGTCCAATGAACTCGGATGGTAACGACCGCGGCGAGGGCTGGAGCCGATGCCGTGACCGCTCGATGTCAGGCAACCCGCCCAAGGTGGCGCCAAGGCAAAATGCCTCGACTGCCCCCTCACTGCCGCAGCTTGAAGCGCTGGATCTTGCCCGTGGCCGTCTTCGGCAGCTCGGACACGAACTCGATCCAGCGCGGATACTTGTAGGGTGCGATCTTGTCCTTCACGAAGGCCTTCAGCTCGGCCTCGAGGGCCGGAGAGGCCGCGTGCCCCTCCTTGAGCACCACGAAGGCCTTCGGCTTGATCAGCTCGTCGGTATCCGCGTGCCCCACCACCGCGGTCTCCAGGATGGCGGGATGGCCCACCAGCGTGTTCTCCACCTCGACCGGCGAGACCCAGATCCCGCCCACCTTCAGCATGTCGTCGGCGCGCCCGCAGTACCAGAAGTAGCCGTCGGGATCCTGGTAGTACTTGTCGCCGGTCTGGATCCAGTGCCCGACCAGCGCGTCCTTCGTCTTCTCGTGCTGGTTCCAGTAGTAGGCCATGGTCGAGTCGCCCTTGACCCGGAGATTGCCGATCTCCCCGGCGGGCACCGGGCGGCCCTCGTCGTCCACGATGACCGCCTCGTAGCCGGGCACCGCCAAGCCGGTCGAGCCCGGCCGCGCGCGGCCGGGGCGGTTCGACAGGAAGATGTGCAGGATCTCGGTGGTGCCGATGCCGTCCAGGATCTCCACCCCGAACCGCTCCCGCCAGCGGCGGTAGAGCTCCTCGGGCAGCGCCTCACCCGCCGAGATGCAGAAGCGCAGGCTGGAGAGGTCGTAGCGCTTCTCCGCCTCCTTCACCTGCAGCATCGCCGCGTAGAGCGTGGGCACGCCGAAGAAGAGCGTCGGGTGGTGGCGCTGGATCAGCTCGAACATGGCCTCGGGCGTCGGGCGATGCGGATAGAGCACGCCCTGGCCCCCCACCCGGAGCGGGAAGTACATGTTGTTGCCGAGACCGTAGGCGAAGAAGAGCTTCGCGGCCGAGACGGTGCGGTCGGCCTCGGTCATGCCGAGCACCTCGAGCGCGTAGGTGTCGGAGCAGACCACCATGTCGTGCTGCAGGTGCACCGCACCCTTCGGCCGGCCCGTCGAGCCCGAGGAGTAGAGCCAGAAGGCGGGATCGTCCTTCGAGCTGTCGAAGGGATCGAGCCGGGGCGAGGCCTTGGCCGCCCAGGCCTCGAAGCCCACCTGCGTGCCCGACGCGCGCCCGGCCACGATCACGTGCCGGAGATGGCGCGCCTTCGCGAGCGCGGGTCCCGCCTCCGCGAGCAGCGGCTCCGAGACGATCGCCACCGGCGCGCGGCTGTCGTCGAGGAAGTAGAGGTAGTCGTCGGCGCGCATCATGGTGTTGACCGGGATCGGGACGGCGCCGATCTTGATGGCGCCCCAGAACGCGGCCAGGAACTCGGGCGAGTCGAGCAGCAGGCAGAGCACCCGCTGCTCCGGGCGCACGCCCAGCTCGAGCAGCGCGTTGCCCGTCCGGTTCACCAGCTCCTGCAGCCCCGCATAGGTGAGGGAGCCCCCGTCGTGGAAGAACGCCACCTTGTCGCCGCGGCCCTCCGCCACGTGGCGGTCGACGAAGAAAGTCGCCGCGTTGAACCGCGCGGGCACCTCGATCATCGCGGCTTCCGCGAGGCCTTCCGCCGGCCGGTCTTGGCCGTCCGGGGGCGCGCCGCGGCCCGCTTCACGGCGCCGCGGGCCGCGGGCCTGACCGCCATCGCCTCGATCTCGACCAGCAGCTCGGGCTTCACGAGGCGGCTCACCACGAGGAGCGTGTTGGGCGGGTAGGCGGCGTTCGGGAAGTAGCGCGGGAAGACCTCGCCGCGCGCCGTCATGAAGCCGGGGATGTCCTCGGCGTGGGTCAGGAAGGTCTGCAGCCGCACGACGTGCTGCATCGTACAGCCCGCCGCCTCGACGATGGCGCGCACGTTCTCCAGGGCCTGCTTGGTCTGGGCGCCCACGTCGCCGACCGCGACGGCGCCCCCTTCGCCGATTCCCACCTGCCCCGCGACCACGACGATCTCGCCTCCCGGCGCCACCATGCCGTGGGAGTACATGCCGAGCGGGGCTCCGAAGCGCTTGGGCTTGACGACGGTGGGCATGGTCAGGCCTCCTCAGGTCAGCCGGACGTACTCGAAGTCCTCGGCCTGGCTGTTGATGCCGCGGGCGGGCGGGGCGATCCAGTTGGCCATCTTGCCGCGCTCGGTCACCGGTTGCATGAGGCTCGCCACGTAGGCCTCGTCCTCCTCCGTCGGCAGCCAGTCGCGGTGGCGCGCGTCCCACTCGGCCTGGCTGACGACCCGGCCGTCGGGCGACACCCGGACCTCCGCGAAGGCCCCGATGGCCCGGCGGAAGGCGCGGTGGGGCAACGTGAGGGTGAAGTCCACCCCGTGGCTCTTGATGATCTCGTTCCAGCGGTTGACTCCGCGCTGGCAGTCCACGATGTAGTCGTCGCGCAGCCGCTCGTTCAGCGAGACCAGCGCCGGCTCCTGGCGGGTGACGATCTCCTCGCCGTCGAGCCCGATCACCGGGTAGGTGCCGTCCTTCAGCCGGTGATCGTCGTCCTTCTTGGTCTCCTCGAAGCGCCCCTTGAGTCCCATCGTGTAGAAGTTGGCCGCGTTGGTCGACACCTCGGAGCCGAAGAGGTCGAGCGAGACCGAGCAGTGGAAATTGACGTACTTCTGGATCGTCGCCAGGTCGATGCCGCCGTACCGCCGCACGTCGTCGGTCTTGTGCTCGCGCATGATCTCGCAGGCCCGCTGCACGATCCGCCCCACCCCGCTCTCGCCCACGAACATGTGGTGGGCCTCCTCGGTGAGCATGAAGCGGCACGTGCGGGAGAGCGGGTCGAAGCCGCTCTCCGCGAGGCTGGCGAGCTGATACTTGCCGTCCCGGTCCGTGAAGAAGCAGAACATGAAGAACGAGAGCCAGTGGGGGGTCCTCTCGTTGAAGGCGCCCAGGATGCGGGGCTTGTCGCGGTCCCCGGAGCGCCGCTGGAGCAGGGCCTCCGACTCCTCGCGGCCGTCGCGGCCGAAGTGGGCGTCGAGCAGGTACACCATCGCCCAGAGGTGCCGCCCCTCCTCGACGTTCACCTGGAAGAGGTTGCGGAGGTCGTAGAGCGACGGGCAGGTGCGGCCCAGGTGACGCTGCTGCTCCACCGAGGCGGGCTCGGTGTCGCCCTGGGTCACGATCAGGCGGCGGAGCGTCCCGCGGTACTCGCCCGGCACCTCCTGCCAGGCGGGCTGCCCCTGGTGGTCGCCGAAGTTGATCCGGCGGTCGGCCTCCGGCTCGGCGAGGAAGATGCCCCAGCGGTACTCGGGCATCTTCACGTACCCGAACTGGGCCCAGCCCTTGGCGTCCACGCTGACCGCGGTGCGCAGGTAGACGTCCCGGGACTGGAAGCCCTCCGGCCCCATGTCGTGCCACCACTCGAGGAACTTCGGCTGCCAGTCTTCCAGCGCCCGCAGCAGCCGGCGGTTCTCCGCGAGGCTCACGTTGTTGGGGATCCGCTCGATGTAGTCGATGGGCGCCATCACACTCTCCTGCGGTCGAAATTGCCCCGCTCACCGGTGCCGTACACCTTGAGCGCGCCCTTGGGGCCGACCGCGTTGGGCCGTTGGAAGATCCAGTTCTGCCAGGCCGACAGCCGCGCGAAGATCTTGCTCTCGAGCGTCTCCGGCCCGCCGAAGCGCAGCGAGGCCTCCATGCCGGTCAGCGCGTCCGGCGAGAAGGCGGCCCGCTCCTCGATGGCGATGCGCACCTCGTCCTCCCAGTCGATGTCGTCCGGCGTGAAGGTCACCAGCCCCGCCTCCGACGCGGCGGCCGCGTCCAGGTCCTCGCCGATGCGGCCCTTCAGGTCGTCGACGCGCCCCGGCTCGTCCAGGAACCGGCTCGCGAGGCGCGTGAGCCCGTTCACCGTCGGATACGGGCCGAAGTTCATCCCGGTCAGCCGCACGGTGGCCGGCGGGCGCGCGTCGCCCGGCCGCTCGCCGTCCAGCATGAAGGTGCGATCGGCGGCGAGGGCCAGCTCGAGCAGCGTGCCCGCGAAGCAGGAGCCGGGCTCGATCAGGGCGAAGATGGACCGCGAGGAGACGTCCAGGCGCTTCAGCGTGCGCTTCCAGTAGAGCCGGATCTCGCGCACGAGCCAGTCCGCCTCGTGCTGCGAGAGCGCCCGGTCGTGGGCCTCCACCAGGTCCGCGGCGCCGGTGGTGCGCAGCACCCAGAGGCCGATCTCGTCCTCGTTGGTGCGCAGGTGCAGGATCAGGTCGTCGAGCTCGCGCGCGACCGCCAGGGGCCAGAAGCGGGCGCCCGCGGCGTGGATGCCCGCCGGGTCCGCCGGAGGCGGCGTCCCGGGCGCCGCGACCGTGATCTCGGCCACGCCCCGGCCGCGGTCGACGACGCAGCCAACGTGGGGGTACGCGACGCGATCGCCCTCGATGCGCCGCTCGAGCGGCGCGAGCGTGATCCCGCGCGCCCCCGCGGGCCGGTCGGTGCGCGCGGCGCGCTCGGCCGCGCGCGCCCGGGTGACCTCGGCCAGCCGCGAGCGGGGCACCACCTCGTCCACCAGGCGCCACTCGACCGCGCGCTGCCCCTTGATGCCCTCTTCCAGCGTACAGAAGAAATCGGCCCGGTCGCGCCGCACCCGCCGCTTGTCCACCAGCCGGGTGAGGCCGCCGGTCCCGGGCAGCACCGCGAGCAGCGGCACCTCGGGCAGCGCCACCGTGGTGGAGCCGTCGTCGGCCATGATGATCCAGTCGGTGGCCAGCGCCAGCTCGTAGCCGCCGCCCGCGCAGGGCCCATTCACCGCGGTGAGCCAGACCTGGCGCGAGCTCGCGGTCGCGTCCTCGATCGCGCTTCGCGTCTCGTTGGTGAACTTGCAGAAGTTCACCTTCCACCCGTGGGAGGACTGGCTCAGCATCCGGATGTTGGCCCCGGCGCAGAAGACGCGCTCCTTGCCGGAGGTGAGCAGCACCGCGCCGATCTCGGGATGCTCGAAGCGCAGCCGCTGGATGGCGTCGTAGAGCTCGATGTCCACGCCCAGGTCGTAGGAGTTGAGCTTGAGCTCGTACCCGGGCACGAGGCCGCCGTCCTCCTTCACGTCCATGGCCAGCGTGGCCACCGGCCCCTCGAAGGAGAGCCTCCAGTGCTTGTACCGGCTCGGATCCGTCCGGAAGTCCACCAGCACGCGCTCGGTCATGGTCACGGCCTCATCCCAGGATGACCCAGAGGACCTTGGCGGTCCGGGCGCCCACGTTCTCCCAGCCGTGCGCGGTGCCGCCGTCGAGATAGGCGCTGTCGCCGGTCTCGAGCACGTGGCTGTCGCCGTTGTACTGCAGGGCCACCTTCCCCTCGATCACGTAGAAGAGCTTCATCTGCCCGGGCTCGATGACGACCTTGTCCGTCTTCACGCCCCGCGAGCGCGGCCCGAGCGTGGACATCACCGCCCGGATCTTACCCTGGAAGAGCCCGGCCCCCAACACGTGCCACTTCTCGGTCGAGCCGTCGAAGGACACGACGGGGTAGTCGGCCTTCCGGCTCACCTGGAGCCGGCCGGCCGGGGCCGGCTCGAAGAGCGAGCCGATCGCGACGCCCAGGGCGGCGGCCAGCTTGCCCAGGGTCGGGAGCGACGGGGTCAGGCGCCCCGACTCGATCTGCGACAGCATGCTCGGACTGAGACCGGCCTTCTCGGCGAGCTGGCGCTGCTGGAGCGCCCGCTCGACGCGGAAGGCCTTGATGCGCTGCCCGAGGGCGGTCATGCCGGAGCATCCTCCGGCAGCCCGGCCAGCCGCCGCAGCGCGCGCGCCACGTAGACGCGCGTCATCTTCTTCCGGTACGGGTGCGTGAGATCGGTATTGTCGAGCGGCTTGGCGGGCCGGTACGCGGCATCGGCCACGCGGTCGATCAGCTCGGGGGTGAGACGCTCGCCGACCAGCAGGCGGCTGGCCTCCGCGGCCTCGCGGGGCAGCGACGCCACCGCCCCCAGCACGATGCGGGCCTGGCGCACGGTCTCGCCGTCCATGCGGACCGTGGCCGCGACGCCCAGCACCGGGAAGTCGAAGGAGCCGCGCCGGCGCAGCTTGAGATAGACGGAGCGGACGCCGTCCGCGGGTGGCAGCACGATCTCGGTCACGATTTCGCCCGGTTGTTTGGTCAGGTACTGGATGCCGTCGTCCTGGTAGAGCGCCGAGATCGGAATGGTGCGCTCGCCGGCGGGGCCGGCCAGGCGCACGCTCGCGCCCAGACTCCACAGCGCGGGCGCGGTGTCCGAGGAGGACACCGCCCAGCAGCGCGGGCTGCCCGGCGCCACCAGGCAGATCTCGCCGTCCTTCTTCATGCAGAAGTTGACCGCCTTCCGCCACTGGTAGGACTGGTTGTAGTAGTTGCAGCGCGTGTCCACGCACACGTTGCCGCCGAGCGTGCCCATGTTGCGGAGCTGCGGGGTGGACACCGCGCCCGCCGCGGTGGCCAGGGCCGCGTAGCGCGCGCGCACCTCGGGGTGACGCGCGACCGCGCTGAGCGTGGTGCCCGCGCCGATGGCCAGCGCGCCCGCGCCCGGCTGCCGCACGCCGATCAGGTCCCGGACGGCCCGCAGCCCCACCAGCACCGTGGGCTCGAACTGCCGCCGCTTCATGTTCGGGTAGAGGTCGGTGCCGCCGGCCACCAGCATCGCCTCCGATCCGTGATCGGCCATCAGCTTCACCGCGTCGGCCACCGACACCGGCGCCAGGTACGTGAAGGGCGGCAACCGCATCATGACGCGAAGGGCCTCACCGCGACCGCCTCCGCCGGTAGCCCGAACGCCGACTCGACGATCTTGGGCTCCGGGAACGTGAACACGGGCAGCCGCTCCGGCCCGACGCGCGCGGGCTTGCCCTGGCGCTTGGCGTCCATGGCCCTGGTCACCTTCTCCGGCGTGATCGGCGTCTCGTCGATCCGGACGCCGACCGCCTCGTACACCGCGTTGGCCACCGCCGGGATCACCGGCAGGAGCGGCCCCTGCCCGGCCTCCTTCGCGCCGAACGGCCCCTCGGGGTCGTCGGTCTCGACGAGGATCGTGTGGATCTCGGGGGTCTCGAGCGTGGTCGGGCTCTTGTACTCGAGCAGCGACGGGATCTTGTGCACGCCCTTGCGGAAGACCTGCTCCTCCATCAGCGCCTCGCCCAGGCCCATGTAGACCGAGCCCTCGACCTGGCCCTCGACCAGCAGCGGGTTCAGCGCCCGTCCCACGTCATGGGCGATCCACACCTCGGTGGGCGTGACCAGGCCGGTCTGGCGATCCACGTTCACCTCGACCACGCAGGCCGAGTAGGAGTAGCACGGCGAGGGTCCGACGCCGCCGCCCTTGTACTTGCCCGCGCGCTTGGGCGGGGCGTAGGAGCCCGGGAAGGCCAGCACGCCCCACATGCTCTCGGCCAGCACCACCGCCTCCGGGAACGAGACGCCGCACTCGGGATCCTCGCGCACGAAGACCCGGCGCTCCCCGACCGCCAGCTCGTCCGCCGCGACCTCCAGCTTCCGCGCGACCGCGGCGAGGATCTTCTCGCGCAGCCGCTCAGCCGCCTGGATCGCCGCGTTGCCGGCCATCAGCGTCACGCGCGAGGAGTAGGAGCCGAGATCCACCGGGGTGAGATCGGTGTCGGCCGGATGCACGCGGATGTCCTTGGGCTCGATCCCCAGCACCTCGGCCACCAGGTAGGCCAGGATCGAATCCGAGCCCTGGCCGATGTCGGTGGCCCCGCAGAGCACCGCCACCAGCCCGCTGCGATCGGCGCGGACGACCACACCGGAGTGCGGCATGTCGTTCCAGTAGATCGCGGTGCCCGCGCCGGTGAGATAGGACGAGCACGCGATGCCGATCCCCTTCCCCGGGGGCAGGTGGCCGCGCTTCTCGCGCCAGCCCGAGGCCTCCACCACGCGGTCGATGCACTCGCCGAGGCCGATGGTGGTCACGGTCAGGTGGTTGGCGGTCTTGACGAACGGCTCGGCCAGGTTCTGCCTCCGCATGTCGGCCGGATCGAGCCCGAGCTGCTCCGCCGCCTTGTCGATCTGGCATTCCATCGCGAAGCGGGGCTGGGGCGTGCCGTGCCCGCGCTTGGGTCCGCACGGCGGCTTGTTGGTGAACACGCGCGCGCCCTCGAACTTGTAGACCGGGATCTTGTAGGTGACGGTCTGGAGCGCGCCGGTATAGAAGGTGGAGGCCACCCCGTAGGAGCCGTAGGCGCCGCCGTCGAGCCAGGAGCGGAAGTGCATGCCGGTGATGGCGCCGTCCTTCCGGAAGCCGGTTTTGACCCACATCAGCACCGGGTGCCGGCCGCGGTGGACGTAGAAGACCTCCTCCCGCGTCAGCGTGAACTTGACCGGCCGCCCGGTGAGCTGGGAGAGCTTGCACGCGGCGATCTCGTGGGCGAACGGGTCGAGCTTGCCGCCGAAGCCGCCGCCCACCGGCGCCGCCACCACGCGGATGTGCGCCTGGGGCACGGCGAGGATCTTGGCGAGCAGGCGGTGCACGTAGTGGGGCGTCTGGGTGGAGGACCAGAGCGTGAGCTTGCCGTCGGCCCCCCACTGGGCCACCGCCGAGTGCTGCTCCATCGGCAGGTGCGTATTGCCCTCGAAGTAGAAGACATCTTCGCGGACGAGATCCGCCGAAGCGAACGCGGCCTCCACGTCGCCGAACTGGAGCGCCACCGCCTTGTGCACGTTCGGCCGGTCGCCGTACTCGTGGATGCGCACCTCCGGGTGCGCCAGGGAGTCCTCGATGGACATGAGCGGCCGGAGCGGCTCGTACTCGACCTCGATCAGCAGGGTGGCGCGCTCCGCCGTCTCCTCGTCCACCGCGGCCACCGCCGCCACCGCGTCGCCCACCATCCGCACCTTCTCCACGCAGAGCGCTTCCTCGTCCTGGGACACCGGCAGGATGCCGAACTTCACGCGCGGCAGGTCCCGCCCGGTGATCACCGCGTAGACGCCGGGCAGCGCGCGGGCCCGGCTCGTGTCGATCCGCTTGATCAGGGCGTGCGGGTGGGGGCTGCGCAGCAGCTTGCCGTGGGCCATCCGCGACATCACCAGGTCGTCGGCGAACTTGGTCTCCCCGACCACCTTGGCCCAGGCGTCGATCTTGGGCAGCGACTGGCCGATGACCGAGAAGGCGTCCTTCTTCATGCCGGCACCTCGCCCTTCCGTCGCATGCGCAGGGCGGCGAGCTCGACCGCGTCGAGGATCTTCGTGTACCCCGTGCACCGGCACAGGTTGCCGGCGAGGGCGACCTTGACCTCGTCGCGCGTCGGCGTCGGATTGTCCTCGAGCAGGGCCTCCGCGGTGAGAAGGATGCCGGGCGTGCAGTACCCGCACTGGGCGGCGCCCAGCTCCGCGAAGGCCTGCTGCAGCGGGTGGAGCCGGCCGCCCTGCGCCATGCCCTCCACCGTCTTGATCTCGCGCCCCTGGCACTCGACGGGCAGCGCCAGGCAGGAGAGCACCGGGAGGCCGTCCACCAGCACCGTGCACGTGCCGCACTCGCCCAGCTCGCAGCCGTGCTTGGTCCCGGTGAGGTTCAGCTCCTCGCGCAGCACCTCGAGGAGGGTCTTGTGCGCCGGCGCGAGGACGTCGCGCTCTTCCCCGTTGATCTTGAGCGTCAGGAGCATGCGCAGCGCTTGGGCTCCGATTGCTTAATGATGAAACCGGACTTAATTATTACTAAAGTCGAGGGAGGGCTGTCAAGGACCCGCCTGTCGAAGCGCCGAGGCCGCGACTGCTCCATCAGAGATGTCGCCGTCTGAGGACATTGACCGGCCTGCCCGGGATCGCTACGCTCGACGCATGGCTCACGTGGGCGTCAAGACGCGCCGGTGGCGGCGGGTCGAGTACGAGCGATTGGTCGAAGCCGGCTTCTTCCAGCCTGGCGATCCGGTCGAGCTCGTCGGGGGTCAGCTCATCGTAGCGGAGCCGCAAGGTAGCCGGCACTTCGCCGCAGTCCAGGCCATGGAGGAAGCCCTGCGGAGCGCGTTCGGCCGGGGGTGGCAGATACGCGCGCAAGGGCCCCTGGCGCTCGACGAAGAGTCAGAGCCGGAGCCGGACGTTGCCGTCGTCCCAGGAACCTTTCGTGACTACGTGGCCGGGCACCCTTCGCGCCCAGCGCTCGTCGTGGAGGTCAGTGAGTCGAGCCTCGCTCTGGACCGCGACCACAAGGGTAGCCTCTACGCCCGCGCCGGCCTCGCCGACTACTGGATCGTGAATCTCGTGGATCGGACGCTAGAGGTGTATCGCGACCCCAGCCCTGATCCGGCCGGGTCGTTCGGCTGGCGCTACCGGTCGATTGAGGTGCTCCGGGCCGAGGCCTCGGTCTCGCCGCTGGCGTTGCCCGGCGCCAGTATCCGCGTCCGCGACGTGTTCCCCTGAGCGCGGCGCCTACCCCCGCCGCAGCGTCGGGTTCCTCAGCTCGAGCAGGTCCTGCGCGCGGACCGCGATGCCGCTCTTCACCTCGGGCTGGGCGGGGACGATGTAGAAGCGCGCCTCGCGAATGCCCTGAAGCACCTGCTCGGCCACCTCGGAGGGCGGATAGCCGGCGGCGAGCCGGTCCGACAGATTCTGCCCGAAGGCCTGCGCCATCGGCCCGGCCTTGCCCGCCTCGGCGAGGTCCTCGGGCCGGTTCCGGGACGAGCGCATGATGTTGGTGTCGATGAGCCCGGGGCAGACCACCGAGACGCCGATCGGCGCGCCGGTGACCTGGATCTCCTTGTACATGGACTCCGAGAGCGCCACCACCCCGTGCTTGGTGACGTCGTAGACCGACATGAACGGGGCGGTGGTGAGCCCGGCCATGGACGCGGTGTTGACGATGTGCCCCTCGTCGCCCCCGCCCAGCATGCGTGGCAGGAACGCGCGGACGCCGTGGATGACGCCCCAGAGGTTGACGTTGATGACCCACTGCCAGTCGGCCAGCGTGTGCTCGTGCACCGCGCCGAGCACCGCGACGCCCGCGTTGTTGCAGAGCACGTGGGCCGCGCCGAAGGCGTCGTAGGTCTCGCGGGCCAGCCGCTCCACGTCCTCGGGCCGGGAGACATCCACCCGCCTGGCCAGCACGGTCGCGCCCTTCCCCCGCAGCGCCTCCGCCGCGCCGCCGAGGGCCGGCGCCTCGATATCGGCCATGACGACCTTCATGCCCTCGGCCGCGAAGCGCTGCGCGAGCGCGAGCCCGATCCCGCTCGCCGCGCCCGTGACCACCGCCACCCGACCCCGCAGATTTTTCACTCGTGCTCCTCCCTCCGCCTGGCGGCGCGTGGAAAATGCTAGACTCTTTTCGTTGCCCGATGAGTGACTACTGGCACGAGCAGACCTACGATTTCAAGTTTCAGGTCAGCGACGTCATTCTGCTCCGCAAGAACCTCAAGATCCTCGCCCACGCGTGCACGCTCGACGAGGTTCTATCGGGCCGCGCGGCCACCCCGCCCGAGGACCTGCCGCGGGAATACGACGGGGTCATGATCCGCAGCTGTCCCGGGACCGCGCGGGACCACGGGCTCGAGCGGAGCGGTGGCTATCTCGCCTACACGATGGCCGCCTATCAGCACTGCTACATCGATCTCGCGGGGTCGTTCAACGACTACCAGGCCAAGTTCTCCGCGAAATCGCGAAGCACGGTGACGCGAAAGATCAAGAAGTTCGCCGCCCACTGCAACGGCGGGATGCGATTCCAGTGCTTTTCGAAGCCCGCCGAGATGCGCGCGTTCTACGAGTCGGCCCGGCAGGTGTCGGTCCTCACCTACCAGGAGCGGCTCCTCGACGTCGGCTTGCCCGCCACCGAGGAGTTCGTCGACTCCATGGTCGAGGCGGCCCAGCACGGACGGGTGCGCGCGTACCTCCTGTTCGACGGGGCGAAGCCGGTGGCGTACCTCTACTGCCCGGTGACCGAGAACACGCTCGTGTACGCGTTCCTCGGCTTCGATCCCACCTACCGGGACTGGTCGGTCGGCACGATCCTGCTGTGGCTCAGCCTGGAGAGCATCTTCTCCGAGAAGCTGTTCGCCCATCTCGACTTCACCGAGGGATCCAGCTCTCAGAAGGTACTCTTCAGCACGCATCAGGTCCCCTGCCACAATCGCCTGCTGCTCCGGGATAGCCTGGCCAATCGGGCGCTGGTGAGAACGCACCGCCGATTCGATCAGGCGTCCCGCGCGCTGGGCCGGATGACGGACCGGGTCGGCCTCAAGCCGGCCATCAAACGCCTGCTCCGAGGCACCTAGCCGCCCGGTGCTGGTCGCATCGCGGCCAGCGCCGCGTCGTGCAGCAGGCCGTTGCTGGCGAAGACGGTGCTGCCGTAGATGCCCGGGCGACCGTCCAGATCCGTGAGCCGGCCGCCCGCCTCTTCCACGATGACCTTCAGCGCGGCCACGTCCCACGCCTTCACGGTGGTCGAGAGCGCGATCTCCCCCAGCCCCTCGGCCACCCACAGATAGGCCGAGAAATCGCCGAATCCGCGCTGGACCTGGGTCCGATCGGTCAGGCGCAGGAACCCGTCCCAGTACGAGCTGCGTCGCAGGAAGTTCACCGACGAGTGCACGACCAGCGCGCGCTCGAGCGCGTCCACCGGGGACACCCGGATGCGCTCGCCGTCGCGGTAGGCGCCCTGCCCGCGCCACGCGGTGTGGAGGATGCCGGTGACCGGCTGGTAGACCACGCCCGCGGTGACCTGGCCGGCCTCCTCGAGCCCGATCAGCACCGCCCAGGTGGAGATGCGCCGCACGAAGTTCCGGGTGCCGTCGATGGGATCGACGATGAAGCGCCGCTCGCGCGGGCCCGACTCGCCGAGCTCCTCCCCGAGCGCCCCGTGATCGGGGCACCTGGCACGCAACACGTCGACGATCGCGGCCTCGGCCGCGTGGTCGGCCTCGGTGACCGGTGAGCGATCCGCCTTGAGCGAGACCGAGAAGCCCCGCCGGTAGTGCTCCAGGGCCACCGCGCCACCGGCGCGGGCGGCCTCCACCATGGCATCGAGTCGCGGGTCCACCCGGAGAGCTTACCGCGGTATGCTGTGGCGCCGCTCACTCACGAGGAGGACACCGATGACCCCCGAGAATCCGACCGATGGCCGCCGCTTCCCCCTTCTCACCGAAGCCACCATGACCCCGCGCCAGCGCGAGAGCTACCAGGCCATCGTGTCGGGCCCGCGCAAGGGCGCCTCGGGCCCGTTCAACGCGCTGCTGCGCAGCCCCGAGGTGGCCGACCGCGTGCAGAAGGTCGGCGAGTACGTTCGCTTCGGGAGCACGATCCCGGCCGCGCTCAACGAGCTGGCGATCCTGATCACCGGCCGCTTCTGGGGCGCCCAGTTCGAGTTCTGGGCGCACAGCCGCCTGGCCCGCACCGCCGGCCTCGCCGACGCGATCATCGACGCCGTCGCCGAGGGGCGCCGGCCATCGTCCATGAGCGACGACGAGCGGATCGTGTACGACTTCTGCACCGAGCTCTTCCGCGACAAGGCGGTCTCCGACGCCACGTTCAAGGCCGTCGTCGACCGCTTCGGCGACCAGGGGGTCATCGACCTGATCGCGGCCAGCGGCTACTACTCGATCGTCTCGATGGTGCTGAACGTGGACCGCTATCCCCTGCCCGCCGGGGAGCGCCCCCCGCTCAAGCCGCGCTAACCGGGTTCCACTTGACAGCGGCCGGGCGCTCTCGTAACGTCCCGGCCGGCAGGGACTTTCGTGGTCACCGGAAAGTCCCTTGCCATGTTTCTCCCGGCCTCCCGCGAGGGAGAGGTGATGGGTGGCGGACGTCCCCAGCCGATTCGTGCGGCAACCGACCCCGGCCGAGCACTCGGAGCTGGTCCGGCTCCGGGACGCGGGTCCCGCGGCGAGGCGTGCGCGCGCCGAGGTGATCCTGTTCTCCGCGGCCCGGGTCGCGATTCCGGAGATCGTCCGGCGCCTCCGGCTCTCCCGTCCCACCGTCACCCACTGGCTACGCCGGTTCGAGCGATCGGGCATCGCCGGCCTGCTGGATCGCCCGCGCTCCGGCCGACCCGCCCGGATCTCCTCCGATGTGCTCCGTCACATCTCCATGGTCGTGAGCGCCCGGCCCCGGGATCTGGGCATCCCGGAGCCGCGGTGGAGCCTGGCGAGGCTCCGGCAGTATCTCGTCCAGGCCGGTGTCGTGCCCGCGCTGTCGCTGGAATCGCTCCGGGTCGCCATGAAGCGCGCCGGGCTCGGCTTCACGAGCTCCCGCGCCGGGCAGATCCAGAAGGGAGTCACCACGATGATTCCGGGCGCCTTTGAATATCACGCTCCCAGCTCGCTCGGGGAGGCCACCGCGCTGCTCGCCAGGCTCGGCGACGACGCCAAGATCCTCTCCGGAGGGCAGAGCCTCATCCCGCTGATGAAGCTCCGGCTCGCCGCCCCGCGGCATCTCATCGACATCAACGGACTGCCCGGGCTCGCCTACGTCCGGGAGGACGGCGGCGCGCTGCGCATCGGCGGGCTGACCCGCGAGGTCGATCTCGAGGAGTCGGACCTGGTGCGCACCCGCTACCCGTTGCTGGCGGACACCTGCAAGGTGATCGCCGATCCCATCGTGCGCAACCTGGCCACGATCGGCGGCAACCTCGCGCACGGCGATCCGGCCAACGACCACCCGGCGACCATGCTGGCCTTGGGGGCCGAGATCGTCGCGGTCGGCGCGGGCGGCGAGCGCAAGATCCCGATCACGTCGTTCTTCACGGGGCCGCTGAGCACCGCGCTCAAGCCCGACGAGATCGTGGTGGAGATCCGGGTCCCGGCTCCGAAGCGCGGCAGCGGCGGCGCCTACGTGAAGATGGAGCGCAAGGTCGGCGACTTCGCCACCGCGGCGGTGGCGGTGCAGCTCACGCTGGCCGCCGACGGCACCTGCGAGCAGGTCGGCATCGGGCTCACCAACGTGGGCGCGGTGCCGATCAAGGCCGAGCGGGCCGAGGCCGCGCTCAAGGGCAAGCGGCCGGACGACGCGGCCATCAAGCGGGCGGCCCAGCTCGCCGCGGACGCGGCGCAGCCCGAGGCGGACCTGCGGGGCTCGGTCGAGTACAAGAAGGACCTGGTGCGGGTGCTGACCGGCCGCGCGCTCCGCAGGGCGATCGAGCGCGCGCAGAGAGGGGGCTGAGCCCATGCTCGTCAAGGTCGCGATCAACGGGGAGAAGCATGAGGCGGAGGTGGAGCCGCGGCTCCTCCTGGTCCACATGATCCGGGAGAACCTGCGGCTCACCGGCACCCACATCGGGTGCGACACGAGCCACTGTGGGGCCTGCACGGTGCTGCTCGACGGCCGGCCGGTCAAGTCCTGCACCATGTTCGCGGTCCAGGCGCACGGGAGGGAGATCACCACCGTGGAGGGGCTCGAGCAGGACGGCAAGCTCCATCCCTTGCAGGAAGCCTTCATGGCCGAGCACGGATTGCAGTGCGGCTACTGCACGCCGGGGATGCTGATGACCAGCGTGGCCTTCCTCAAGAAAAATCCCCGGCCCACCGAGGACGACATCCGCCACGCCATCTCCGGCAACCTCTGCCGCTGCACCGGCTACGTGAACATCGTCAAGTCCATCCAGCACGCGGCGGCCACGCTCCAGGGAGGCGCATGATGGCACTCAAGACATCGCCCGAAGTCGGCGGGATGGGGCACTCGATCAAGCGGAAGGAGGACGGACGCTTCCTTCGCGGCAAGGGCAACTACGTGGACGACGTGGTGCTGCCCGATATGCTCTACATGGACATCGTCCGGAGCCCCTACCCGCACGCGAAGATCGTCAAGATCGACTCGTCGCGCGCGCTCGCGACACCGGGCGTGCTCGCGGTCATCACCGGACGGGACCTCGAGAAGTACAACCTGCACATGATGCCGACGCTCATGAGCGACACGCAGATGGTGTTGCCCACCGATCGCGTCGTCTATCAGTCGCAGGAGGTGGCCGCGGTGATCGCGACCACGCGCTATGCGGCGGCGGATGGCGTGGCCGCGGTGGACGTGGAGTATGACCCGCTCGATGTCGTCGTGGACCCGTACAAGGCGATGGAATCCG
>DATHSW010000072.1:0-3508 GCA_035463855.1 Candidatus Deferrimicrobiaceae bacterium
GTGGCCCGCCACATCGAGCAGATGCGCCAGATGGGCGTGGGCCAGGTCATGTGCTGGATGAACTTCGGCGGCCTGCCCGAGGATCGGGTGCGCGCCTCCATGGAGCTCTTCGCCCGCGAGGTCATGCCCCGCTTCCGGTAGTCCTTCACCCTCTCCCCTTCGGGGAGAGGGCAGGGTGAGGGGCCCGCTCAGGTCCCCGCGAGTCGCGCCACGACCGGCGCGAACACCTCCATGTCCCGCTCGAAGACCGTGAGATACGAGATGCCGTACCGCTCACGCCGCTCCCGCAGCGTCTCGCAGATCTCCGCGATGGTGCCCAGCAGCACGTAGGGGCTCTCGAGCACCACGTCGCGGGCCACCTTGAATCTGGCCACGAGCTGATCCGCGGCGGCCGTCCGCTGGTCGGCCACCGCCACCGCCTGGATCAATGCGTTGAGCTCGAGCGAGTCGAAGCGATCGCCCGCGGTGGCGCGGACCCACCCGAGCTTCTCCCGGGTCGCGGCGTCGCTCAGGTCGGCCAGATCGAGCCCGCCGCCGTCCCGGCGCGCGCGGGGGACCAGCCCGATGATCGACGCCTCGCGGGCGGCGAGGGCGAGGGTTCGCCGGCCTCCTCCGCCGATCGCGATCGGCGGGTGCGGACGCTGGACCGACGCCGGCCGCCCCTCCAGGTCGGCGATGGTGTAGTGGCGGCCGGCGAACGTCACGCGCTCTCCCGCGAGCAGCGCCTTGATGATCGGGACCGCCTCTTCGAGCCGTTCGATCCGCGTGGCGGGCGCGTCGAAGGGGATGCCCGCCTGGTCGTACTCCGCGCGCAGCCATCCGGCCCCGAGACCCAGCTCGAACCGCCCGCCCGAGAGCACGTCGATGGTGGCGGCGTCCCGGGCGAGCACCGCCGGATGGCGGAAGTCGTTGGCGAAGACGAGCGACCCCACGCGCAGGCGCGTGGTCGCGAGCGCGGCCGCGGTGAGGGCGGGGACGGGCGCGAGGTGGTCGCGGAAGTGGTCGGGGACGACGAGGATCGAGTAGCCAAGCTGCTCGACGCGCCGGGCCCGCTCCACCCAGTCGGTGCCCGCCGAGGGAGTGGGCGCGGTGACCCCGAAGCGGAATCGGCGAACCGCCACCGTCACACCACCCGGTACACGTTGACCTCTTCCACGCGGCCCTTGACGCGCACCGCGGGCAGCTCCTCGATGGGCACCGTCCCCTCGAGGCGGCTCCGCGTGGCGCCGCTGATCAGGATGTCGGCCTTGAAGTCCTTGGTGAGTCCCTGGATGCGCGAGGCGAGGTTCACCGGGTCGCCGACCAGGGCGTAGGAGAGCCGGTCGGCGCCGCCGATATTGCCGGCCAGCACGGTGCCGGTGTGGATGCCGATGCCGTTGCGCAGCGGGGGCCGGCCGGCCGGCTCGCGCCGGGCGTTCCACGCCTGGAGGCGGCGCCGCATCTCGATCGCGGCGTGCACCGCGCGCGCGGCGTGGTCGCGGGAGGCGATCGGCGCCCCGAACACCGCCTCGATCTCGTCGCCGATGAACTGGAGCACGAGGCCGCCGTGGGCGCGGATCGCCTGGTCCATCTCGGTGAAGTACTCGTTCAGATCGCGCACCACCTGGTGGGGCTCGGTGGCCTCCACCCACGGGGTGAAGTCGCGCAGGTCCGCGAAGAGCATGGTGGCCTCGATGAGCTCGCCCTCGCCGCGGATGCGCCCGGCCAGGATCTCGTCGCGGATCTCGGGGGTGACGTACTTGCCGAAGGTCTCCTTGACCATCTCGCGCTCGCGCAGGCCCTGCAGCATCCGGTTGAAGCCCTCGGCCACCGCCCCGATCTCGTCGGTGCCCACCACCGGGGCGCGGCCGTCGAGCCGGCCCCGCTCGACCTCGGCCATGGCGTCCTCCACGTCCTTCAAGGGGGCGGCCACGCTGTTGGCCGCGAAGAGCGAGAGGCCGATGGCCGCCGCGATGCCGACACCCACCAGGAACAGGATGATCACGCGCAGCCCGTCCACGATCTCGGCGGCGGCGGCCGGATCGGCGCCGAGCAGATCGAGCGCCCGGGTGTAGGCCAGGATGCCGAGCACCGCGAGCGGCACCACGCCGACCAGCAGGAAGATGGCGAGCAGGCGGGTGCGGACCATCAGGCGCGGCACCCGCGGCACCGCGCGGAGGTCGCCGTCCGGGAAGAAGAAGGGCAGACGCCGTCGCCACGCGTGCTCGCTGGAGAAGAAGATGAAGGCGGTGGTGACACTGCCCGCGATCACCGTGATTCCGAAGATCTGGCGCGCCGCCTCGGACGGGGTTACCTCGCGCCCCATCAGCAGGGGCAGGAGGATGCTCCAGATGAGACCGGCCAGCATCCAGCCGATCGCGGTGAGGCCGGCGAGGAAGTACGGATAGAGCAGGGCGCGCCGGCGGACCAGGGCGGCCTCCCGCTCCGGGAGCGGCTCTCCGGCGACGGCGCGGGCGATCGGGGCCGCCCACCGGGAGTTGAGCCACTGGCCGAGCGCGACCAGCGCGGCGAAGGCCACGAGCGAGTAGGCGATCTCGCGCAGGCCGACCCGGGGCGAGCCGGCCGCCGCGTAGTCCACCACGCGGAAGTACAGGAACGCGACGATCCCGCCGAGGAAGTTGCCGAGGGCGTTGACCCACCGCAGGCGGGGCGCCGGATTCGGTGCCTGGGCCATGCCGGGATTGTACCCGCCGACCGCAGCGCCCGTCGGCGGGGGATTGCTATTGACCGCCCCGCGGCCCCCCGGGTAGGCTTGGGGGCCGCCCTTCACCCGGGAGGCCTATCCATGAGCCGATTCGTCGATCTGTCCGTGACGGTGGACGAGAACACCTTCAGCCCGCCCTCGACCAACATGAAGCTCGAGGTGACCCCGCACCGCCGCGGCCCCGGCTTCTGGCAGGTCTCGAGCGTGAACCAGAGCCTGCACACCGGCGCGCACATCGACTCCCCGCTGCACGTGTTCAAGAACGGCATCACCACCGCGGAGATCTCGCTCGACCAGGTGATGGGCGAGGCGCTGGTGGTGGATCTGTCCTGGGTCGGGGCCAACCACGCCATCACCATCGACGATCTCAAGAAGGGCGGGGCGGGCGACGTCAAGCGCGGCGACATCGTGCTGCTGCACACCGGGTGGACCGACCGGATGTACGGGCGCTGGCCGGACTACTTCACCCAGTCGCCCTACTTCCCGCCCGAGGTCGCGCAGTGGCTGGTGGACCGCGGGCCCAAGAACATCGGCTTCGACTTCTTCGAGGAGTACTGCGCGCGGCTGCCCGAGTTCACCTCGGAGGACTTCGCGATGCACCGGGTGATCCTGGGCGCGGGGGTGGTGATCATGGAGGGGCTCACCAACCTGGGCGCGCTGCCTCGGCGGCGCGTGGAGTTCGCGGCGCCCTTCTACAAGATCGCGGGCACCGAGGGCGCGCCGGCCCGGTTCTTCGCCACCGTATGAGCGGACCCGACGGGGTCCTGCTGCGCACCGAGAACCTGACCCGCTCGTTCGGAAGCC
>DATHSW010000073.1:0-7794 GCA_035463855.1 Candidatus Deferrimicrobiaceae bacterium
GGCGTTCTTCGAGACCAGGTAGCCGGCGGCCGGGCCACTGTCGGCCTGGACCACGCCGTCCACCACCCTCCAGTTGGCGCTGCCGACGCGGTCCCAGTTCTCCATCCCGTCGGCGCCGTCGAGCAGGGTGGTCCATCCCCCGCCCGCCCAACGTGGCATGTGCGCGCAGCCGACCGTGGTCGATCCGACGAGGAGCAGTCCCATGACGGCCCAGGCCAAGCGTTTCATCGTGATCTCCTCCTGTTTGGGTCCAGGTCCACCGGAGAGCGACTGCGGCGAGCTTACCCGGTTACGCGCTCGCGCGGTAGCCCGCCGGTTGAGGGGAGGGAAGACTACCGCGGGGTGAACATGGGCACGGGCGGGCCGCCGTCGGTCGGCGTCCACACCACGCGCACCGGCTGGCCGATGCGGAGCCCGTCGAAGTCGCAGTCCACCAGGTTCGTCATCATGGTGGGCCCCTCGTCGAGCGTCACGTAGGCGATGACGTAGGGCGGGGTCGCCCGGCGCATCACGCTGAAGGAGTAGATAGTGCCGCGGCCCGCGGAGTCCTTCCACTCGGTGCGGTCGCTGCCGCAGAACGGGCACCGCGGCCGCGGGTAGTGATGCGCGCGCCCGCAGGCGACACAGCTCTTCACGAGCAGGCGCCCCTTGGCCGCCGCGTCCCAGAAGGGCGCGGTCTCGGGCGTCGGGGTCGGAGCCAGGATCTTCCGCGCGGACTCCGCCATGGCTATTTCGCCTCCAGGATGAGGGTCGCGCTGGCGTGTCGCGTGGCCAGCGAGCCGCCGGTGCCGTGGGCCAGGGCGAGGTCGCAGCTCTTCACCTGCACGGCCGGATGCGCCTCGCCGCGGAGCTGGCGCACCGCCTCGATCACCTTGGTCATGCCGCCGCGATTGGCCGGGTGGTTGTTGCAGAGCCCACCGCCGTCGGTGTTGAACGGCAGCCGCCCCACGCCCGCGATCAGGTTGCCGTCGGAGACGAAGCGGCCGCCCTGCCCCTTCGGGCAGAAGCCCAGGTCCTCGAGCGTGATCAGCACCGTGATCGTGAAGCTGTCGTAGATCGAGGCGTACTTGATGTCGGCCGGGGTCACGCCCGCGCTCTCGAAGGCGGCCGGGCCCGACCAGCGCGCGCCGGTGTAGGTGAGGTCCACCTGCCCGCCCATCTGGTGCTTCACCGCCTCGCCCGCTCCGCGTACCGTGACCGGCGGGCGCTTGAGCCGCTTCGCCACCTCGGGCCGCGCCACGACCACCGCGCCGCCGCCGTCGCTGATCACGCAGCAGTCGAGCCGATGCAGCGGATCCGAGATCATGGGCGAGCCCACCACGTCCGCCACCGTCACCACGTCGCGCAGCATCGCGCGGGGGTTGTGCTGGGCGTGCTGGGAGGCCGCGACCTTGATCCAGGCGAGCTGCTCGCTGGTGGTCCCGAACTCGTGCATGTGGCGCATCGCGGCCATCGCGTACTGGTTGACCACCGTGGGCGAGAACGGCGCCTCGAACGCCACGTCGGGCGCGGCGGCGCCGTAGTTGCGCGGCGCGGTGCCGGTGGCCATGCCCTCCGCGCGTGGCCGCCCGGCCAGCGTGATCAGGGCCACGTCGCAGCGCCCCGCCGCGATCGCCTCCGCCGCGTGGGCCACGTGGACCACGTACGACGACCCGCCGGTCTCGGTGGTGTCGATGTGGCGCAGGCGCAGGCCCATGTAGTCGGCCATCGAGAGGCCGCCCAGGCCGGGGGCGTCGCCCGCGCAGTAGTAGCCGTCCACGTCGTCCTTGGTGAGCCCGGCATCGGCGAGCGCCCCGTGGGCCACCTCCGCGTGGAGCTGGGCGAGCGAGATATTGTCCGCCTTGCGGGTGGGATGCTCGAAGACGCCGACGATGCAGGCCTTGTCGCGGATGCTCATGCCCGGGCCGCCGCCAGGGCCTCCGGGTTCAGCACGTTGATCGGCTTGCCGGCCCCGTAGGCCAGCACCTGGTCGAAGATCGTGTCGTACATGTGCTCGAGCCCGTCCCGCTCCACGTAGCCCAGGTGCGGCACGCAGATCGCGTTGTCCATGGCGAGCAGCGGGTGCCTGGCGCCCAGCACCGGCTCGTCCTCGTAGACGTCCACCGCAGCCATGCCGGGCCGGCCCTTGGCGAGCGCGGCCTCGAGCGCGCCCGGCGCCACCAGGCCGGCGCGGCTCGTGTTGACGAAGACCGCGGAGGGCTTCATGCGCGCGAGGTCCTCGGCGGTCACCATGCCGCGGGTCGCGTCGATCAGCCGCACGTGGATCGAGACCACGTCCGAGTCGGCGAAGAAGGCCTCGCGGCTCGCCGCCGTGGCGTAGCCGTCGGCCCTGGCCTTCTCGAGCGTGCTCGCGCGGCCCCACGCGATCACGTTCATGCCGAAGGCGCGGCCGTAGCCCGCCACCACCGCGCCGATCTTGCCGTAGCCCAGGATGCCGAGCGTCTTGCCGCGCAGCCCGGTGCCGATCGGATAGGCCTGCCACCGGCCCGCGCGCATCGCGATCATCTCCTGGGGAATGCGCCGCACCGCCGCGATGACGAGGCCCCAGGTCAGCTCCGCGGTCGCGTAGGACGGGCGGCCGGGCATCTGGCTCGAGGAGACGATGACGCCGCGCCGGGTGCACGCGGGCAGGTCGACGTGGGGAACCACCCCGACCTGGGTGATCATGCGCAGGCGGTCGAGGCGATCGAGCAGCGGGCCCCGGATCGGGGTGCGCTCGCGCAGCAGCACGAGCACCTCGGTATCCTTCAACCGCGCGGCCAGCGTGTCCACGTCCTTGGTGTGATCCTTCCAGATCGTGACGTCCTGACCCGCCACCTTCTTGAAGGCGTTGAGCGTGCGGATCGTGTCCTGGTAGTCGTCGAGGATCGCAATCTTCATGGCTTGGCCCTCCCGGGCGCCCCGTAGCCTACCATCTCTACCCCGCTAGTGGGGGCCCTTCGCGTGAGGTAGCATGCGGCCCATGAGCGGCCCGGAGCCCAGCGCCGAGGCGTGAGCCACCTCCCACCCTTCTTCGCCGCCGACGGCGATCGGTTCGTCCCGTCCGCGTCGGCCCGCGGGCCGTGGAGCGCGCGGCACCAGCATGGCGGGCCGCCCGCCGCGCTCCTCGCCCGCGCGTTCGCGCGCCTCGCGGGCGCCGAGGCGCAGATCGTGCGCCTGACTTTCGACTTCCTGCGCCCCGTGCCGCTGGCGCCGCTGACGATCGCAACCCGCGTGGTTCGCGCCGGCGCCAAGGCCCAGCGTCTCGCCGGCACGGTCCTCGCCGAGGACGGCGCCGCCGTGATCGAGGCCACGTGCCTCGTGATGCGCGTGACGCCGGACAGCGTCGCCGTCCCACTGGAGACGCTCGCGCCGCCGGCGCCGCCCGCCGAGAGCGCGCCATTCGAGCTGCCGTTCATGTCCGGCGACGAGGGATACCACCGCGCCGTCGAGTGGCGGCTCGCGAAGGGAACGTGGGGACGTGGGCCGGTGGCGGCGTGGCTGAGGCTCCGCGTGCCGCTCGTCGCCGGCGAGACGCCGACGCCACCGCTCGAGTGTCTCGTCGCCGCCGCCGACTCGGCGAGCGGGGTGGCCGTCGCCCTCGACCCGGCACGCGCGACGTTCGTGAACGGTGACCTGACGATCGCTCTCCATCGCGCGCCGGCCGGCGAATGGATGTGCCTCGACGCGGCCACGACCGCCGAGGCGCACGGCATCGGCCTGGCGCGCGCACGGCTGTGGGACACCGCCGGCCTGGTGGGACGCTCGCTCCAGACGCTGCTGCTCGAGCCTCGCGCCGGCGGCTAGAGGGCGGTGCGCCATGCTAGACTCCGGCCCGTCGTCCATCATCTGAGGAGGGGCTCATGGCCGAGACGGCGCGGATGGCGGTGTTCCACGGCGCGGGCAAGCCGTTCGAGATCCGCGAGTACCCGGTGCCCGACCCCGAGCCCGGCGCGATCCTCGTCAAGGTGGCGATGGCCAACGTGTGCGGGTCCGATCTCCACTACTGGCGCGGCGAGCTCGACTACGTGAAGATGGGCCGGCCCCTGCCGCTGAACACCGGGCACGAGCACGTGGGCCGCGTGGCCAAGCTCGGCCCCGGCGTCACCACCGACTCGGCGGGCCGGCCGCTCGCGGTGGGCGACCGGGTGGCCTACCGGTTCTTCTTTCCCTGCGGCCGCTGCCGCATGTGCCTCAAGGGCAAGACCAAGTCGTGCCCGCTGCGCCAGGCCAACTTCCTCGTCTCCTGCGAGGTGTGGCCGCACTTCCAGGGCGGCTTCGGCGAGTACTTCTACCTGCGGCCCAATCACGCGGTCTTCAAGCTGCCCGACGATATCACCGACGACATGGCCGCGGGCGTCAACTGCGCCTTCTCCCAGGTCTACGCGGGCCTCGACATCGCGGCGGTGCGCGCCGGGCAGACCGTGGTGATCCAGGGCGCGGGCGGCCTCGGCGTCTACGCGTGCGCGGTGGCGAAGGAGATGGGGGCCGCCCGTGTCGTCATCATCGACGGCGTGGAGGAGCGCCTGACCCTGGCGCGCTCCTTCGGGGCCACCGACGTGGTGGACATGCGCGAGCACCAGACGCCGGACGACCGCATCAAGGCGGTGAAGAAGCTCACCGACGACTGGGGCGGCGACGTGGTCATGGAGCTGGTCGGCAACCCCAAGGTGGTGGACGAGGGGTTGCGCATGACCGCGCCGGAGGGCACCTACCTCGAGATCGGCAACATCAACGTGGGCTGGAAGGCCGAGTTCGATCCGGCCTGGATCATCTTCGGCAACCGCCGCATCATCGGCCTCTCCCACTACGAGGCCGAGCACCTGCGCGGGGCGCTCGAGATGATGACGCGCACCCGCGGGCGCTACCCGTGGGACAAGATCATCTCGCACAAGTTCCCGCTCGAGGCGATCGAGGAGGCCTTCGTCCAGCAGGACAAGGGCCACGTCACCCGCGCCGCGATCATTCCCAACTAGCTCGGGGTCAGGTCTTACATTCCGACATTTTCGCCGCGTGGTGCCTGGCCGACCGGGCCGAAAATGTCGGAATGTAAGACCTGACCCCTGATCTACATTGAGATGGCGGCGCGGGAGACGCCGGCGGGGTCGCCGCCCCGCTGCGCCCAGTCGCCCTGGGCGAAGGCCTCCGAGATGCGCTCGAGCGGGAACACGTGCGAGATCACCTTCTCGAATGGGAAGCGCTTCAAGTTACGCTTCATGAACGAGAGCGACTCCTCGAGCGCCCACGGCGAGTAGTTCGATGTGGCCACCAGCCGCGCGTTGGCCCGCACCAGCGCGGTGGCGTCGTAGGAGAAGACGTTGCCGGGCGAGATACTCCCCACCTCGAGATAGCAGCCGCCGCCCCGCAGCATGCGCAGGCCCTCCGGGATCACGTCCGCGTAGCCCACGAAGTCGGCCACCACGTGGGCCCCGAAGCCGTCGGTCAGATCCTTGACCGCGTCCACTCGCTGGTCGGCGGAGGCGATCTCGCTCGCGTTCACGGTGTGGTCCGCGCCGAACGACTTGGCGAGCGCTAGGCGCTGGGCGAGCCGGTCGATCACGATGACGCGGTCGGCGCCCATGTCGCGCGCCACCGCCACCGCGTTGATGCCGAGCCCGCCCGCCCCCTGCACCACCAGCGACTGGCCCGCGCGGAACCCGGCCTTGCGCAGCCCGTAGAGCACCTGGGAGAGCGCGCAGTTGATCGGGGTGGCCACGTCCTCCGGGATCTCGTCGGGCACCTTGAAGATGAAGTGGCCCGGCCGGAGGTAGTAGTAGTCGCCGTAGGCGTTGTTGAAGTAGGGTGCGGTGCCGGCCACCCGGTTCGGACGGACCTTGCGCGGGCAGCTCCCCATCTCGTCGTGCAGGCACACCGGGCAGCGGCCGCACGGAAAGAAGTAGCAGTAGGTCACGCGGTCGCCCTCGCGCAGCGGCCGGCCCATCGAGTCGGTGGTGACGCCGGCCCCGAGGCGCTCCACCTTGCCGCACATCTCGTGGCCGAAGGTGAGGTCCTTGGGCAGCGCGCCGTACATCTCCTTCATCTCCCCCCGCCAGATGTGCAGGTCGGACCCGCACACCCCCGCGCGCGTCAGCTTGATCAGGAGCGCGCCGGGCTCCGGATCCGGCACCGGATACTCGCGTAGCTCGAACTCGCCGCCGTAGGCCTTCAGCACCGCCACCCGTCCCTTCATTGGGCTCCTCCCTGGAATGGATTCAGCGAGAGGGTCGCCGCGCGGAGGCCGGTTGTCAACCTCGTGGTCCCGGACGGGGCCGGTGGCAGGGGCGGCGGAAGCTGGGGTACCATGGGCCCGCCTCTCGCACTGCCCGGCTTCCGATGGAGGTGGCCATGCGTCGCGCACTGCTCGCGCTCCTCGTTTCCCTGCTGTCGCTCCCGCTCGCCGCCGCGGCGGAGGTCACCGTCAAAGCCTATCCTCTCCCGCCGGGCGGGGGGCCTCACGACGTGGCAGTCGGCGCCGATGGCATCGTCTGGTATACGGCCCAGCGCAGCGGCCATCTCGGACGCCTCGACCCCTCCGATGGCAAGGTGGACCTCATTTCCCTCGGGCCCACGGCGTCGCCGCACGGCGTGATCATCGGACCCGACGGCGCGCCGTGGGTGACGGACAGCGGGACCAACTCCATCGTCAGGGTGGACGCCCGGACGCGTGAGGTGAAGCGGTGGCCGCTGCCCGAGGCCCGTGGCTACGTGAACCTCAACACCGCGACCTTCGACAAGCGGGGCCGCATCTGGTTCACCGGGCAGAACGGGGTGTACGGACGTCTCGATCCCGCGACGGGCGCCCTGCGGGTCTGGGACGCCCCGCGGGGACGCGGCGCCTACGGCATCGCCACCACCCCGGACGGCGACATCTACTATGCCTCGCTCGCCGGGAACCACATCGCGCGGGTGGATGTGGACACCGGGGCCGCCACCGTGGTCGAGCCACCCACCAAGGACCAGGGCGCGCGGCGGGTCTGGTCCGACTCCCGGAGTCGCATCTGGGTCAGCGAGTGGAACTCCGGCAACGTGAGCCGCTACGATCCCAGGACGAAGGAGTGGAAGACCTGGAAGCTGCCCGGCGATCGGCCGCGCGCCTACGCGGTCTACGTCGACGACCGGGACAAGGTGTGGCTGAGCGAATGGACCGCCAATGCCATGGTCCGCTTCGACCCGGAGACGGAGACGTTCCAGGCATTCCCGAGCGACCGTCGCAGCGCGAACGTGCGCCAGATTCTCGGCCGGCCGGGAGAGGTGTGGGCGCCCGAGTCCGGAGCGGACCGGCTCGTCGTCTATCGGGTGAGCCGATGACCGCGGAGACGTGATCGACTATCTGGAACGGTCGGGTCCAACACCCGGCCCGACACCCAGGAGGACACCGTGAAGCTCCTACTCTTCGACGATTTCAAGCTGGGCGTGCTCCGTGGCGATGGGGTGGTGGACGTCTCGGACACCGTGAGGGACATCCCGCACATCGGACCCGGCGACCTGATGAACGGGCTCATCGCCCGCTTCGCCGACTACCGCAAGAAGATCGAGGACGCGGCCGGCCGCGGCAAGCCCGTGCCGGTGGCCCAGGTCCGGATCCGGCCGCCCCTGCCCAAGCCGACCAACATCGTCTGCATGGCGGTGAACTACATGGAGGACGGCACCCGCAGCGAGCCGGCGCCGATCAACGCCTTCATGAAGTCGCCCGGCGCGGTGATCGGCCCCAACGAGACCATGGTGCTGCCCGACGTGCCCGCCACCATCTTCGAGGGCGAGGCCGAGATGGCGCTGGTGATCGGCAAGCGCGCCACCGCGGTGCCGGCCGCGCGG
>DATHSW010000074.1:0-7055 GCA_035463855.1 Candidatus Deferrimicrobiaceae bacterium
CAGCTCGCGGCGGCGGCGCGCGGCCGGGCCTGGGCCCATCGCGCCTGGGGCGACGAGGTCATGCGGGCGCGCGCGACGGCCCCGGCGGAGTGGGCCGCGGCGCGCGGGTCGGCGCGGACGCCGATCCATCCCCTGCGCGTCTGCGCGGCGCTCCAGCCGCATCTCGACCGCGGCGCGATCCTGGTCGCCGACGGCGGGGAGTTCGGCCAGTGGGTGCAGGCCGGGCTCGAGGCGGAAACGCGGCTGATCAATGGTCCCGCGGGCAGCATCGGCAGCGCCATCCCGATGGCCATCGCGGCCAAGCTCCGCCATCCCGACCGTGCGGTGATCGCGGCGCTGGGCGACGGCACCTTCGGCTTCCACGCGTTTGAGCTGGACACCGCCGCGCGCTACCGGCTGCCGGTGGTGACGGTGATCGGCAACGACGCGCGCTGGAACGCGGAGCACCAGCTCCAGATCCAGCACTACGGCGCCGCGCGCACGGTGGGCTGCGAGCTCGCGCCCTCGCGCTACGACCGGCTCGCCGCCGCGCTCGGCGCCCACGGCGAGCACGTGGAGCGCCCCGACGACCTCGAGCCCGCGCTCGACCGCGCGCTACGCGCCGGCATCCCCGCCATCGTCAACGTCGCGATCGAAGGCCTCGCCGCCCCGACCTACACCGTCACCCCCGCCCCCGCCCACTAACGGGGGTGACGCGCGCGACCGCCTAGATCGTGAGGCGGCGGGCGGCGGCGCGCTCCCACTTGCGGGCGTGGTCCTCGTCGAAGAGCAGCGCCTCGTCGGCCGGCACCGTGATCCAGCTGCCCTGGTCGATCTCGGCGTCGAGCTGGTCGGGGGCCCAGCCCGCGTAGCCCAGCGCGAAGAGGGACTTGCGCGGCCCCGCGCCGTGGGCGATGTCGCTCAGCACGCCCGGGACGCCGGCCTGCGCCGTCAGCGCGACGTCCGGGGCGATCATCTCCGTGCCCTGCGTCGCGTACTCCGCGGTGTGGAGGACGAAGCCCTGCCCGCGCTCGACCGGGCCGCCGTAGTGCGCGCGCACGCTGCCGGTCACGCCGCGGTCGTCGAGGCCGAACCGCTGGAGCAGGGGCGCCAGGGGCAGGTCGCGCACGGGCCGGTTGACGATGAGGCCCATCGCCCCGTCCGCGTCGTGGCGGATCACGTAGACGACGGTACGCGCGAAGCGCGGATCGCGCAGGGCTTCGGTGGCCACCAGGAATCGCCCGACGAGGCTCGGCCCCGCCTGGGCCGTCGGGCGCGGGGCGGCCGGCGCGGCCGGGCTCGACGGCGCCGCGCCCGGCCACACGAGCCCGGCCAGCACGCACAGCGCGAGGGCGGCGCGCCGCAGCGGACGGGCGGGAGGCATGGCACAGTATAGCGAATGGCCCTCCCAGCGGGGCTGCGGGCCCTCGGCCACCGGGACTTCCGCCTGTTCTGGTGCGGCCAGCTCGTCTCCCTCGTCGGCACCTGGATGCAGAGCGTGGGCCAGTCGTGGCTGGTGCTCGAGCTCACGAACTCGCCGTTCCGCCTGGGCCTGATCGGGGCGCTGCAGTTCGGCCCCATCCTGCTCTTCTCCTTCGTGTCCGGCGCCATCAGCGACCGGGTGCGCAAGCGGCGCCTGCTCCTGGGCACCCAGGCCGCGTTGATGCTCCAGGCCCTGACCCTGGCCGCCCTGGTCTGGAGCGGTCACGTGCAGTTCTGGCACGTGGCGATGCTGGCCGCGCTCTACGGCCTGGCCAACACGCTCGACATGCCGTCGCGGCAGTCCTACATCGCCCACCTGGTGCCTCGCGGCGACCTCATGAACGCGATCGCGCTGAACTCGGCGGTGTTCAACGGCGCCCGCGTGGTGGGCCCCGCGGCGGCGGGCCTCCTGGTGGCCCGCTACGGCACCGCGGCCGCCTTCCTGCTGAACGGGCTCAGCTTCGTCGCGGTGCTGGCCGCGCTCGCGGCGATCCGCACCGAGGGCGCGCCGCGCCCGGGCCGCGGCCTCGGCATGCGGGCCGAGATCGCGGAGGGCGTGCGCTACGCCGCGGGCACGCCGCGCGTGGCCCTCGTCATGGGTCTCCTCATGGTCGTGAGCCTCTTCGTGGCCAACATGAACGTGCTCGTGCCCCTGATCGCCCGCGACGTGCTGAACGAAGGCGCGCACGGCTTCGGCCTGCTCATGGCCTCGCTGGGCGTGGGCGCGGTGGTGGGCGCCCTCGCGGTCGCGGCCCTCTCGGTCGGCCGCCCGCCGCTGGGGCTGCTGGTGGGGCCGGCGCTGGCCGCGGCCGCGCTGCTGCTGGTCCTCTCCACCGCGCGCCGCTTCGGCGTGGCCGCGGCGGTGCTGGCCGCGCTGGGCGTGGCGCAGATCGTCTTCATGACGAGCTGCAATACCACCGTGCAGATCGCGGTGCCCGACGAGCTGCGCGGGCGCGTGATGGGCCTCTACGCCCTGGTCTTCGCGGGGATGACGCCGATCGGCGCGCTGCTGATGGGCACGGTGGCCGAGCACTGGGGGGTCTCCCGGGCCTGCGCGGTGGGCGGCGGCGTGGGGCTGGTGCTGATCCTGCTGCTGGCCGTCGGGTGGCGGCGCCGGCATTCCGGGACGGCCCGGCCGCCAACTCCCCCGGCCCCCTGAGCGCCCGGTCGTGCCATAATTCGGACTCGTTCGCCATGTCGACCGACGCTCAACGCCGCGCGCGCCCGTCCCCCGACATCACCTCGACGGCCGACACCGTCCCGGTGCGCGAGACCCACCGCTTCGACGTGAGTGCGCTGGAGCGCTACATGGCCGAGCACGTGGCCGGCTTCAAGGGGCCGGTCACGGTGAGCCAGTTCCAGGGCGGGCAGTCCAATCCGACCTATCGCCTGAGCTCCCCCGGCGGCGAGTACGTGCTGCGCCGCAAGCCGCCCGGCAAGCTCCTGCCGTCGGCCCACGCGGTGGACCGCGAGTACCGCATCATCACCGCGCTGGCCCCCACCCCGGTCCCGGTGCCGCGCACCTACGCGCTCTGCGAGGACGACGCGGTGATCGGCACCGCGTTCTTCATCATGGAGTGGGTGCCGGGGCGGGTGATCGCCGACCCGCTGCTGCCCGGCCTGAGCCCCGCCGATCGCGGGCGGGTCTACGACTCCATGAACGAGGTGCTCGCGCGCCTGCACACCGTGGACGTCCAGGCCACCGGCCTCGCCGACTACGGCCGGCCGGGCAGCTACTTCGCCCGGCAGATCCACCGCTGGACGAGCCAGTACCGGGCCTCGGAGACCGAGCGCATCGAGGCCATGGAGCGGCTGATCGCCTGGCTGCCCGACCACGTGCCCGCCGACGATCAGACCACGATCGTCCACGGCGATTTCCGGCCCGGCAACCTCATCCTCCACCCGACCGAGCCGCGCGTGGTGGCGGTGCTGGACTGGGAGCTCTCCACCCTCGGCAACCCGCTGGCCGACCTGGCGTACAACTGCATGCCGTACCGGCTCGCCCCCGCCACCCTGGGCGGCGTGCTGGGGGCGCCGCTGGCCGAGCTGGGGCTGCCGTCCGAGGAGGAGTACCTGGCGGCCTACTGCCGGCGCACCGGCCGGTCGAGCATTCCCGACTGGGAGTTCTACCTGGCCTTCGCGATGTTCCGCCTCGCCGCCATCGCCCAGGGGATCATGGGCCGGGTGATCGCCGGCACCGCGAACGACCCCAACGCGCGGGAGCGGGGAGAGCGGGCCCGGCCGCTCGCCGAGGCGGGCTGGGCGACTATCAGTCAGGGCACGGGCAGTCAGGGTGCTGGCTGAGCCCGAGCCGTCCGACCGCCGGCAGCTTCAGCGCCGGATGCTTCAGGTCTACGCCGAAGGTCAGGCCCAGCACGTTCAGCTCGACGCCTTCTTCCACCCCGGCCAGCACCCCGGCCAGCCCGAATAGCGAGACCTGCACCCCGGTGCCGCTGGGACTCCTGGCCACCGGCCAGCCACCGGGGAGGAAGTCCTTGCCGATGGCGGTGGCGGGCAGGTCGAGGCGTAGCTCGGGCACGGACCGGCCCAGATGGGCGATGAACGTGTTGCTGTTGGGCCCCGGCCACGTGCGGTAGCTGTTCGGGTAGGGATACGCCGCCACCGCGGCCTGGATCCGGGTGATCAGCCCGTCCACGCCGTCGCCGCGCAGATCCACCAGGCGGTCGGGGCGGCTGCCGAACCAGTAGTTGTCCGGGCCGCTGCGGTTCACCCGGACCGCCGGCGCCCCGTTGCCCACCCCCCACCCCATGACCTCGTACCGGGTGTAGGCCGGCGCCCCGCTCGGCTTGATCGCGATCCAGGTGTGCACGCCCATCAGCCCGCGCCACCCCACCGTCCGGGCGGCATAGACCTGCACGACGGCGCCGGGCGTCTCGGCCGGGTCGGGAGCCTGCCCCGAGGAATCGCGCCTGAGCTCCCACCAGCTCTGGCCGGCGCGCTCGAGCGCGGCGCAGCCCCCGGCCAGCAGCAGGACCAGAGCCCCGAGCGCGACCGCCCGGCCCAGGTGGGCTACCGCGTGTAGCGGAACGGGGCCCAGCCTATCCCCTCGATCGGCTTCGGGGTATAGGGGGTGGGGCGGGGGGCCGGGGCGGCGGGTTTGGCAGCGGTGGTCTTGGCGGGCGCCTTCGCGGCCGGCTTCTTGGCCGGCTTGGCCTTGGCGCGCCCGGCGGACGTCCTCTTCTTCTTGGAAGCGCTCTTGCTTTTCATGCGGCCGAATCTACATCAACGCTCTCGTCGCGGTCAATGCGTGCCATCACCGCGTGTGACGAGCGGAGTACACTCCCGCACACGGAGGACCACCCATGCGACTGACCAAGGCGCAGGCGAAGCTGATCCAGTGGGAGCGGGTGGCGCGCGTCGCCACGGTGGGCGCGGCGGGCATGCCGCACCTCGTGCCGGTCTGCCAGATCCTCGTCGGGGGCAAGATCTATTTCGCGTCGGGAAAGAAGGGGCGCAAGGTCCGCAACGTCCGCGCGAACCCGAAGCTGGCGCTCACGGTGGATCTCTACTCGGACGACTGGGAGCGGCTCCAGGGGGTGATGGTGCAGGGCACCGCGCGGGTGATCGAGCGGGGCCCGCGCTTCCGCGGGCTGCGCCGGCGCCTCTACGCGAAGTATCCGCAGTATCCGCGCGAGGCGGCGCTCGGCGAGTCCGACTCGGTCATCGTCGAGTTGACGCCCACCCACGTCTTTTCCTGGTAATCCTTACACGCTTCCGTGTAATTCCTCCCCGCCTCCTCTCCGCGCGCGAGGGCAAATGCCGGGATAGCGCTCGATTGCCTCCGCCGGGGCGCCGCCGCGCTGGCATGTGGGTTGCCGTGAACTTTCCCGCAGCTCACGGCGTTACACCCACGAAGCAAGGAGGCAGGAGATGAGGACGGCGATGAAGAATCGGCTCGCGGGCATCGTCTTCGTGCTGGCGCTGACGCTGGTGGCGGCGCCGGTCACCGCGGCCGACGACAGCAAGGCCAGGCAGGGCGCGCAGCAGGTGGAGAGCGGGGCCAAGCAGATCGGCCAGGGCGTGCAGGAGACGGCCAAGGGCATCGGCAAGACCGTGGTCGGCGGCGCCGAGACGGCGGGCGAGAAGATCAAGGAAGCGGGCCGGGCGGCGGAGCCCGAGGCCAAGTCGGCCTGGACCAAGACGAAGGAAGGGGCCGTGTCGTTCGGCCACGGCGTGAAGAATTTCTTCACGAGCCTGTTCGACTAACCAACCGTAAACAGATCTCAACGTCCAGCCGCGCGGACGACCGCGCGTTCACATAGGGGCGGCGGCGCGGGGGGAGCACCTCCGCGCCGCCCGCTCCCCTCAGTCCCGCAGCTTCGTCTTCAGGATCTTGCCGGTCGCGCTCTTCGGCAGCTCCCCCACGATCGTGATCCGCCGGGGATACTTGTAGCCGGCCAGCCGGGCGCGACAGAACGCGATCAGCTCCTCCGGCGAGGCCGGCGCGCCCGGCCGCAGCGTCACGAAGGCGGCCACGTCCTCGCCGAGCTCCGCGTGGGCGATCCCGACGACGGCGGCCTCCGCCACCGCCGGATGGCCGAGCAGCGTGGCCTCCACCTCGGCGGGCACCACGGAGTAGCCGCCGCGCAGGATCAGCTCGCGCTTGCGGCCCACGATGCTCACGAAGCCGTCGGCCGAGATCGTGGCGAGGTCGCCGGTCTTGAACCAGCCGTCGTCGAGCACCGCGGCGGTTTCCTCCGGCGCCCGCAGATAGCCGTCCATCGCCGCGGGGGTGCGGATCCACAGCTCGCCGTCCACCAGGCGCAGAGTGACGCCGGGGACCGCGCGGCCGACCGAGTCCGGCAGATCGGTGGGCTCGGCGGCCAGGTAGGAGATGGGACGGAACAGCTCGGTCATCCCGTAGCCGCGCACGATGCGCACGCCCGTGCGGCGGCGCCACTCGCGGGCCAGCGGCCAGGGGCAGGGCGCCGCGCCGGAGACCGCGAGGCGGAGGCTGGAGAAATCCGCGCCGGCCAGCGCGGGCGACTCGAGGATGCGCGAGAACATCGTGGCCACGCCGGGGAAGACGGTGACCCGATGGCGGGCGATCGCGCGCAGCGTCTCCTCGGGCGAGAAGCGCTCCTGCAGGACCACCGTGGCCCCCGCGAGCAGGGGGGCCAGCAGCGCGCCGTTCAGCCCGAAGGAGTGCGCGAGCGGGAGCGCGGCCAGCACCCGGTCGGCCGCGGTGAGGCTCATCACCGGCCCGGCCCAGGACTCGTTGGCCGCGGCCAGCGCCGCGTGCGAGAGCACGGCGCCCTTGGGCCGGCCGGTGCTGCCGGACGTATAGAGGATGATCGCGGGGGCGGTGGTGGCCGCGACGGCCGGGCCGTCGGCGGTGTCCTCCGGGGGCGCGCCGTCCACGACGAGCTTCGGCGCGAGGTGCCCGAGGATGCGCTCGCGCTCCTCCCCGGCGAGCAGCGGGTTGAGGGGGGCCACGGTGGCGCCGCGCGCGAGCCCGCCCCAGAGCGCGGCGACGAAGCTCCACGCGTTCGGCAAGAAGAGCGCGACGACGTCGGCCGGCCCCACGCCCTCGCGGGCCAGCCGCCGCGCGAACCCGGCCGCGCGGGCCTGCA
>DATHSW010000075.1:0-1693 GCA_035463855.1 Candidatus Deferrimicrobiaceae bacterium
CCGCTTCGACGGCACCGTGGAGACGCCGCTGTCGCGGCGCTCCGCGGAGGCGGCGATCCGGCGACTCGGCAAGGAGGCAGTGGGCGCGGTCGCGGTGTGCTACCTGCACTCCTATCGCGATCCGCGCCACGAGCGGCAGACACGCAAGCTGCTGGCGCGGCTCCTCCCCGACGCCTACGTCTCGCTCTCCTCCGACGTGCTCGCGCAGATCAAGGAGTACGAGCGCTTCTGCACCACCGTGGTGAACGCCTACGTGGGCCCCGTGCTCGGGCGCTATCTGGGCAATCTGGACGCGCGGCTGCAGAAGGCGGGCTACAAGGGCGACGTCTTGATCATGCAGTCGCACGGCGGCGTCGCCACCATTCCGGACTCGGTGCGCCTGGCCGCGGGCGCCGTGCTCTCGGGCCCGGCGGGCGGCATCGCGGGGAGCCGTCACGCGGCGCGGCTGCTCGGCGAGGGCAACCTCATCACCTTCGACATGGGCGGGACCAGCACCGACATCGCCCTGCTCGAAGGGGGCGAGCCGCATCTGACCGGAGACAAGGCGGTCGGCTCGAGCAAGGTCGCGCTGCCCAGCATCGACATCCACACGCTCGGCGCCGGCGGTGGCTCGATCGCCCGCGTGGACGCGGGCGGCATTCTCCACGTGGGGCCGGAGAGCGCGGGCGCCGTGCCCGGCCCCGCGTGCTACGGTCGCGGCGGCACCGCCGCGACCGTGACCGACGCCAACGTGGTTCTCGGACTGCTGGACCCGGCCGGCTTCCTGGGCGGGCGCACCCGGCTGGACCCCGCGGCGGCGCAGGCCGCGGTGGACGGGGTGGCGCGCAAGCTCGGGCTGGGCGTGCTGCGGGCGGCGGAAGGTATCCACCGCGTCGTCAACACCAACATGGCCGAGGGCATCCGGCTGGTCTCGGTGCGGCGGGGCGCCGACCCCCGGCGCTTCATCCTGCTCTCGTTCGGCGGCGCGGCCGGGCTGCACATCACCGAGGTCGCGCGCATGCTCGAGATCACGCGCGTGGTGGTGCCGCGCGTGGCCTCGGTGCTCTCGGCCTGGGGCATGCTCGCCACCGACCTCCGCTACGAGTTCGTGCGCACCCACGTCGGCGAGGCCGGGCAGGTCGGGGCGGCGCGGCTGCGCAAGCTCTTCGCCGAGATGGAGGCGGAGGGTCGGCGGCGTCTCGGCGCGTCGTTCGCGGGCCGGGTGGACGTGCGGCGCTCGGTGGACATGCGCTACGGTGAGCAGACCTTCGAGATCCAGGTGCCGCTCGACGGGGTGGACGTGGAGGCGACGAACCTCGTGGAGCAGGTGGTCGAGCGCTTCCACCGGCGCCATGAGGAGCTCTACACCTACAGCGCACCGGGCCAGGACGTGGTGCTGGTCAACGTGCGCGCCGCCGTCATCGGGCGGCTCCCCGCCCTGCCCGCCGAGCAGGCGCGGCGCGTGGGTGCGCCGGCCGCGCCCCGGAGCCGCCGCGTCTACCTCGAGCGCTGGATGGAGGTGCCGGTCTACGAGATGGACGGGCTGGCGAACGGCCAGGAGGTCAAGGGGCCCGCGATCTTCGAGTCGGCCACCACCACCGTGCTGATCCGCGCGGGCGAGCGCGCGACGGTCACGGCGGAGGGGTGGCTGGATATCCGGCTGGGGTAGCGGACCGGGGAGGGTGCCGCTACCTTCCCCACCGCAAACCACCCC
>DATHSW010000076.1:0-10527 GCA_035463855.1 Candidatus Deferrimicrobiaceae bacterium
TCGAAGTAGCCGTCACGACTTCCCCCTCACCCTGCCCTCTCCCCCTTCGGGGCGAGGGTTCGAGAAAACCTCTCCCCTCTGGGGAGAGGGTAGGATGAGGGGGCCGTGGTCTCCGCCGCTACTCCTTCTTGTCGAGCTTCACGGACCGGTCCCGCGCGCCGCGTCCGGCCTGGCTGGTGGTCAGCGTGGCGGTCCCGACGAGTTCCTTGTCACTGAAGAGGTTGACGCTGTACTCGGTCCCGGTCGCCCCCTTGAAGCGCAAGGACGGCTTGCTGCCGCTGGTGTCGATGTCGATGTTCACCGGCCTCGTCTTCGCCGCATCGGCGCCGCCCAGCCGCGCGTCGGCGACCCACTTCCCGCCCTCTTGCTTGACCGAGGAGATGATGAGCGTCAAGACGGGATCCCCCTTCTTCGTCAGCGCCTGGAGCTCACCCTGCCACGTCCCGACCAGCGCCTTGGCCAGATCGCCCTGAGCGGCGGCCACCCCGGCTCCCAGCATCAACCCCGCCACCACGAACAGCGTCACGCGCGCGGCGCGAATGCCTCGCCTCATCTTGGCCACTAGCCTTTCTCGGTGATGTAGATGTGCTCGAACATGTCCACGTAGATGTTGCCGTCCACCACGAACTCCCCCGCCTTGTTCTTCTCGATGCCGCCCACCCACGGCTTCCTGGCCGCGTAGCGCACCACCCAGGCCACCGGCACGTAGCCCACGTCCTGCTGCATGATCTCCTCGGCCTTCTTGTAGTGCTCGAGGCGCTTCTTGGGGTCGCGGGTGTCGCGGCCCGCCTCCAGCTCCTTGTCGAAGGCGTCGTTGACCCAGGCCTGGCGCCGGCCGGTCGTCTTCTTGCCGTAGAAGGTGTCGAAGTACTCGTTGTGCGGATCCGGGTAGTCCATGAACCAGCGGATCCAGATGAACTGCAGATCCTGCTTCCAGAGGCGATCGCGGAAGACCCGCGGCTCGAGGACTTCGAGCTCGGTCTTCATGTTCAGCGAGTCGAGCAGCACCGCCTGGACCGCCTCGGCGAGCGGCTTCGAGCCGAGGCCCTCGTCGCGCATCGAGAGCGTGATCTTGGGCCAGTTCTTCCCGCCCTCGAAGGGGGTCCCCTTGAGCTGCTCCAGCGCCAGCTTCTTGTCGTACTTCTGGATCGCCTTGATCTTGGCGTCGTCGACCGCCCCCGGGAAGCCGGGCGGGATCATGGACCAGGCGGGGACCGCGAGGCCCTGGCTCACCTTGACCACGTTCTCCCGGTCGATGGCGTGGGCCACCGCCCGGCGGACCTTCAGGTTGTCGAACGGGGGCTTCGTCGTCTGCGGGAGTAGATACCAGGTGCCCGGGAACGGGTAGCGGAAGACGTCCTTCCCCATGCGCGGGTCGGACTGCAGCCGCTTGAGGTCACCGGCCTGTAACGCAGTGAGATCGAGCTCGTTGTTCTCGTAAGGGAGCGCCCCCGAGGCCACCGGGACGATCGGGATCACCACCCGGCTCAGGTGCACGCCCTTGGCCCCGTAGTAGTGGGGGTTCTTCTTGAGCACGATCTGCTTGTTGTGCTCCCACGCCTCGAGGGTGAACGGCCCGTTGCTCACGATGTTGGCCGCCTCCGTCCACTTGTCGCCGTGCTTCTCCACCGACGCGCGGTGGGCGGGGAGCGCGGCCAGGTAGGCGGCGAGCACCGGGAAGTAGCCCCGCGGCCCTTCGAGCGTCACCTCGAGCGTCCAGTCGTCCTTGGCGCGTACGCCGACCTGCCCCGCGTCGGTGATCTGCTTCTTGTTGAAGGCCTCGCCGTTCTTGATGTCATACATGAACGAGGCGTAGGGCGCGGCGGTGGCCGGATCGAGCTGGCGCTTCCACGACCACTCGAAGTCGCGCGCGGTCACCGGCGAGTTGTCCGACCAGCGGCTGTCCTTCCGGATCGTGAAGGTCCAGACCGAGCCGTCCTTGTTTCCTTCCACCTTGGTGGCCATCCACGGCACCGAGACGAAGTCCGCGTTGAAGACCATCAGGCCCGCGAAGAGCGCGGGCACGCCGGAGCAGTACAGGTCCTTGTTGAAGTCGTGGCTGGAGGGATCGTTCTGGAACCAGCCGCCGCCGCCGTAGCGGAGCACCTGGTCCTTCGCCAGCTTCTCCCCCGCGCCCAGCTTGGTGGGCTTGGCCGCGTGCGCCTCGGTGGCGAAGCCGAGCCCGCCGAAGGCGGCCATCGCGCCGACCACCTTCAGGAAGTCGCGCCGGCCGACCCCGATGGACTCGAGACGCTTGGCGAAGAGATCGATCTGGGCTTCCGGAATTGACGTGGGGGAAATCCGCATGGTTGGTGTCCTCCTGTGAGTTACTTCAGCTTGGGATCCAGCGCGTCGCGGACCCCGTCTCCGAAGAACGTGAACGAGAGCATGGTGACCGCGATAGCGATCGAGGGGAAGACGCACAAGTGCCAGTAGGAGCGGAGGAACTGCTGGTTCTCGCCGACCATCTGGCCCCACGACGGCGTGGGCGGGTTGATGCCGACCCCGATGAACGAGAGCGCCGCCTCCGTGAAGATCGCCTCCGGGATGCCGAAGGTGATCGAGACGACGATGGGAGTGAGCGCGCTCGGCAGCACGTGGCGGCTCATCACCCGCCAGAAGCCGGCCCCGAGGGCGCGGGCGCCCTCCACGAACTCCTTCTCCTTGATGGAGAGGACCTGCGCGCGCGTCTGGCGCGCGATGCCCACCCACCCGGTGAGGCCGAGCGCGATGAAGATGTTCATCAGCCCCGCCCCCAGCATGGACATGACGAGGATCACGAAGAGCAGCCGCGGGAAGGCGTACATCACGTCCACGAAGCGGGTGAGCAGGAGATCGGTGCGGCCGCCGATGAAGCCGGACAGGGCGCCGATCGGCACGCCGATCAGCACGACGATGACCTGGGCCCCGAGGCCCACCAGCATCGACACGCGCGCCCCGTAGATCAGCCGCGAAAGGACGTCGCGCCCGAGCTGATCGGTGCCGAGCGGGAACTCCCGCGAGGGCGACTCGTAGAGCCGGCCGAAGTTGGGCTTGGTGTACGACTGCGGCGCGAGCAGGTCGGCGAAGACCGCGAGCAGGCAGAGCAGGATGACCACGACCCCGCCCACCACCGCCAGCTTGTTGCGGAGCAGGCGCCGCCAGGCGTCGCGCCAGAGGCTCGAGCCCCGGACCTCGGCGCGAGGGACGGTCAGCGCCGCGCCGCCCGGCGTCGGCAGGCTAGTATCGGATGCGGGGGTCGAGAATGCCATAGAGGAGATCGACCACGAGGTTCATCAGGGCCAGGAACCCCCCGTAGATGAGCACGACCGCCATGATCATCGGATAGTCGCGGCCGGTCATCGAGAGGACGAAGAAGCGGCCCATGCCGGGGATGCGGAAGATGGACTCCACGAAGAACGAGCCGGTCCCCACCGCCGCGAACATGGGCCCGAGCAGCGTGACCACCGGAATGAAGCCGTTCTTGAGCACGTGCTTGAGGATCACCGGCGTCTCGGCCAGCCCCTTGGCCCGCGCGGTCACGATGTAGTCCGAGCGGATGACCTCCAGCATGCTCGAGCGCGTGAAGCGCGCGATGATGCCCATCGGGGCCAGCGCGAGCGTGACGGTCGGCAGCACCCAGTCGCGGGGCGAATTCCAGCCGCCAGTTGGAAAGATGGGCAGGATGAAGGAGAAGATGACGATCAGGAACACCGCCAGCACGAAATTCGGCACGCTGACCCCGAGGGTCGCGACGCTGACCGAGACGTAGTCCCACGAGCGATTCTGGTAGACGGCGGCCAGCACCCCGAGGGTGAGGCCGCCCACCACCGCCAGGGCCAGGGCCATGCTGCCGAGCAGCAGCGAGATCGGGAACGTCTCGATCATGATCTCGGCCACCGTGCGGGTCTTGTAGACGAACGAGGTGCCGAAGTCGCCGCGCAACGCCTTCTGGAGGAAGATGCCGAACTGGGCGTAGAGCGGCTTGTCGAGCCCGTAGGCCTCCGCGAGATTCTTCTGCGCCTCGGGCGAGAGCGGGTTGGCGCCCTCCGCGACCGGATCGAGGGGGCTACCCGGGGTGGCGTGCATCACCAGGAAGGTGACGAGCGCCATGGCGAGGAGCGTCGGAACCAACCAGAGGAGGCGATAGACGACGTAGCGGAGCAACGCACCCCCCGAAGCAGTGCCCGCCCAAACCCTTGTGACGGGTTAGTAGGCCACTATCGGCAAACCCCCGCGGGAAGTCAAGGAAGAAGTGGTATCCTGCGCCCGAATGGCGATCTCGCTGACGATCTTGCCGGGCCGCCACGTCCTCGATACGAAGCCCGGCACGACCATCCTCAAGGCGGCCCACGCGGGCGGCGTGGACATCACCGCCACCTGCGGCGGGCGGGGCCGCTGCACCTCGTGCCGGGTCAAGCTGGTCGCGGGCACGGCGCCGCCACCCACCATCATGGACGAGCTGCAGCTGGGCGACGCCCTCGTTCGCGAGGGCTACCGGCTCTCCTGCCAGTGGCCGGTCACCGAGGCGGTCACGGTCCAGATCGCGCCCCCCCTCGATGACACCACGTTCCAGATCCTGGGGGGCGAGCGGCCGGCCGGAGCGCCCGCGCCGGTCTCGATCGACGCGGGCATCCGCAAGCGGGTCGCGCAGGTGACCCTGCCGAAGGACGAGCATCTGCAGACCTCCGACCTGGAAGCGCTGCTCGCGGCGGCGGGGGGCTCGATCGAGGACGTCCCGCCGACCGTGCTCAAGACCTTGCCCGCGGCGCTCCGCGACCGGGACGGTGAAGTGACCGTGACCACGTTCGGGCGGCGGGTCCTCGCGGTGGAGGCGGGCGACACCGCGCTGCACAAGTTCGGCCTCGCCATCGACATCGGGACCACCAGCGTGGTGACCACGCTCATGGAGCTCGAGTCGGGCGAGCAGCTCGCCGCGGTGTCGAGCCTCAACCCCCAGGCCGTCTTCGGCGGCGATCTGATGTCGCGCATCGCCTTCGCCCAGTTCGATCCGGGCAACCTGCGCAAGCTGCAGACCCGCATCATCGGCCTGCTCAACCAGCACATCGAGCAGATCAGCCGCGAGTCCGGCGTGCTCACGAAGTGGATCTACAAGGTGGTGATCGTGGGCAACACGTGCATGCACCACCTGCTGCTCGGCATCGATCCCTCCTACGTGGGCCTGGCTCCCTACGCGCCCGTGATGCGGCACCCCCTCACCCTGCCCGCGCGCGATCTCTTCCTGAAGCTGCCGCCCGAAGCGCGCGTCTGTCTCCTGCCGCTGGTGGCGGGCTTCGTCGGCGCGGACGCGGTGGCGGTGGCGCTCGCCACCCGCATCGCCGACTCCCCCGCGCTCCGCATCGCGGTGGACATCGGCACCAACGGCGAGGTGCTGCTGGGCTCGCGCGAGCGGTTGTGGGCGTGCTCGGCCCCCGCCGGCCCCGCGCTCGAGGGCGCCCAGATCCGCCACGGCATGCGCGCGGCCGTCGGGGCCATCGACCGGGTGGGCGTCGAGGACGGCGACCTCCGGCTGCACACCATCGGCGACGGCCCGGCCCAGGGGCTCTGCGGCTCCGGCCTGGTGGACGCGGTGGCCGCGCTGCTCGACCTGGGCGTGGTGGACTGGACCGGCCTCATCGACGTCGAGGGGCGCGACCGGCTCCCCGCCCCCATCCGCTCGCGCGTCGAGATGCGCGGCGAGGAGCGCGTGGTCGTGCTCGCGCGCCCCGGCGAGCACGGCGCGGAGCGGGAGATCACGCTGACCCAGGACGACATCCGGCAGGTGCAGCTCTGCAAGGGCGCCATCGCCTCCGGAGTCGCGATGCTCCGGCACGTGGCGGGCGTCGGGCCGGAGCGGGTGGAGGAGCTGATGCTGGCGGGCGGCTTCGGCAACTACCTCTCGGTGCGGAGCGCGCTGCGCATCGGGCTCATCCCGCCCGATCTCCCGCCGGAGAGGATCCGCTACGTCGGCAACGCGGCGGCGCTGGGCGCGCAGCTCGCGCTCGTCTCCGAGGCCGAGCGCGCCCGGGCCGAGACGATCGCCGGGCGCATCGAGCACGTGTCCCTCGCCGCGCATCCGGACTTCGAGACGATCTTCGTGGATTGCATGAACTTCCCCCGTCTCCCCTCTCGCCCCGAAGGGGAGAGGGCCGGGTGAGGGGCCCGGTGGCCTCCCGCATTCCCGCGTCCGTGGTCGGCATCACGGTGGGCCCGCGCGAGCAGGCCATCGACGCCCGCTGGCTCATGGCGTATTCGGCGGCACTCGGCGAGAGCGCGCCCGAGTACTTCGACACCACCCGCCCGGGCGGCGTCCTCGCCCATCCCCTGTTCCCGGTCTGCTACGAGTGGCCGCTCGCGCTGGACGTGCGGGCCAAGGCGCTGCCGGAGGATCTCGCGGTGCGCAGCGTGCACGCGACCCACCGGCTCACCGTGCATCGTCCGCCGCGCGCGGGCGACCGCCTCAGCACCACCGCCACCGTGGCCGCGCTCGAGCGGCGGACGCCCGGCGCCTACCTGGTCCTCCGCATGGAGACGCTCGACGCCCTCGGCCGGCCGGTGAGCACGACCGAGTACGGATCGCTCTACCTGGGCGTGGACTGCGACGGCACCCCCCCACCGGGGAGAGGCCAGGGTGAGGGGTGGTCCGGGGCCGCGCACGAGCGGTGGGCCTGGTCGGCGGACGTGCCGATCGCGTCCACCCTCGCGCACGTCTACACGGAGTGCGCGCGCATCTGGAATCCCATCCACACCGATCGCGCGGTGGCCCTGGCCGCCGGCCTCCCCGACATCATCCTCCACGGCACCGCCACGCTGGCGCTGGCCATGTCGCAGGTGCTGAGCCGGCAGCCGCGCGGGCCGGCCGCGCCCGTCCGCGCGGTCGAGTGCCGCTTCGGCGCCATGGTCCGGCTGCCCTCGCGCCTCGTCGTGCGCGGCGGTGACGCGGAGCCCTCGCCCGCCGGGGCGGTCGTGCCCTTCGAGGCGCTCGCCGAGGACGGCCGCCCCGCGGTGCGCGCCGCGCGCCTCGCGCTCGCGCCATGACCAAGCTCGAGCGGGTCCTGGCCGCGCTGGAGCGGCGGCCCACCGACCGGCCCCCGTACGCGTTCTGGCGCCACTTCCCCGACGTGGATCGCAACGCGGCCGCGCTCGCGCAGTCCACGCTGCGCTTCCACGAGCGCTACCAGTCGGACTTCCTCAAGGTGACGCCGGCCGGCGGGTACGCGGTCGCGGACTGGGGCTGTGTCGAGAGCGACGAGGTCCTGCCGGACGGCCACCGCGCCTGCGCGCGGCACGCGGTGAACGCGCCCGAGGACTGGAAGAAGATCCGCCCCGTGAAGATGGAGTCGACCTCGTGGGCGTCGCACCTCGAGACGATCATCCGCTGCGTGGTGGACCGGCGCGTCGACTGCCCGACCATGCCCACCGTCTTCAGCCCGCTGTCGCTCGCGCGCAAGCTCTCGGGTGACCGGCTCAGCTACGATCTCAAGGAGAACCCGCAGGCGGTCACCGACGCGCTCGAGGCCATCACCGAGACCATCCTCGCCTTCGCGGAGGCCTGCTTCCGGGAGAGCGCGGAGGGCTTCTTCTACTCAGTGCAGGCGGCCAGCACCGCCTTTCACTCCGAGGAGGAGTACCGACGCTTCGGCGAGCCGTACGATCGGAGAATCCTGGAGGCGGTGCGGCCCAAATCGAAGCTCACCATCCTCCACTGCCACGGCGAGCGCCTGATGTTCGAGCGGCTCGCGACCCTGCCCGCGCACGCCTGGAACTGGGACGACCGCCGCGCGGGGCCGTCGCTCCGGGAGGCGCAGGCGCGGGTGCCCGGCGCGGTCATCGGCGGGCTCGATCAATGGAGCGCGCTCCAGGACGCCAGCGCCGAGGCCGCCCTCGCCCAGTCCCGGGACGCCCTCGAGCAGACCGGAGGCCGCGGCGTGATCCTGGGCGCGGGCTGCGTACTGCCCGCCGGCACATCGGACGCGACCCTGGTGAGCGTCATCAAGTCCCTGGGCGGGACGCCGAAGCTCGGCTTCATCCGGCCGCAGTAGGAGGAGCCGTACTCGGGCGGCGAGTCGGAGGTACTCGCGCTACTTCCCGACGTTGAACCGGAAGTGGCAGATCTCGCCGTCCTTCACCGGGTAGTCCTTGCCCTCGAGGCGCAGCCGGCCGCGCTCGCGCGCGGTGGCCATCGAGCCGTCGGCGGCCAGGAGATCCTCGTAGCTCACCACCTCGGCCCGGATGAAGCCCCGCGCGATGTCGGAGTGGATGGCGCCGGCCGCGTCCTGGGCCCGGGTGCCCCGCGGGATGGACCACGCCCGCACCTCGTCCTCGCCCACCGTGAAGAACGAGATGAGGCCGAGGACCGCGTAGCAGTCCTCGAGCACGCGCCGGATGGCCGGCTCGGTGAGCCCGAGGTCGGCCAGGAACGCGGCCTGCTCCGGTCCTTCGAGCTGGGCCACCTCCGCCTCGATGACCGCGGACACCCAGCCGAGCCGCGAGGCCGGCCGCTGCGCCACCGCCTGCAGCCCGAAGCTCTCCACGAGCGTGGTGCCACGGGCGATGTCCTTCTCGGCCAGGTTGAGGCAGTGGAGGATCGGCTTCTGCGACAGGAACGTGAAGCCGCGGAGAGCCCGCGCCTCCTCCTCGGTGAGGCCCATGGCGCGGATCGGCTGCTCCGACTCGAGCGCGGGCTTCACCTTCAACAGCACCGCCTGCTCGTGCACGTCGGCGTCGGTCCGCTTCTTCTTGATCTGCGCCTCGAGCCGCTCCAGCCGCCGCTCCACCACCTCGAGATCGGCGAGAATCAGCTCGGTCTCCAGATCGTCGATGTCGTCGCGCGGATGGGCGGGGGCGCCGCTCGCGTCCGGAAACGCGCGCACCACGTGCAGCAGCGCGTCCGCGTTACGGAACTCCTTGGCCTCGAGGCCCTGCCGCTCGCCCTTGGCGATACCGGCCAGGTCCACGACCTCGAACGTGGCGAGCGTCGTCTTCTTGGGCTTGAACATCGCGGTCAGCCGATCCACCCGCGCGTCGGGCACCCGGGCCACGCCCGCGTGCATCTCCCCGCGCGCGGTGCCGAACGAGGAGGTCGCGACGGTCGCGCCGGTGAGCAGGTTGAACAGCGAGGTCTTGCCGCTCTTGGGAAGCCCGACGAGTCCGATCTTCATGGAACGCCATGCTACCATAGCCGCCGACATGGCCGTCCCCCGGCGCCGCGCGCGCGCCCTCTAGTGGCTTCCCTCCGTCCTCTCGACTGGCGCGGCACCGCGACCGCGCTGCTGCTGTCCGCCCTCTGGGGCGCCAATCCGGTCGCGGTCAAGATCGGCCTCGCGGACGCGCCGCCGCTGCGCCTCGCCTTCCTGCGCTTCGTCCTGGGCGGGCTCGTGATCCTGGCCTACGCGTGGTGGACGCGGCACCCCGGCGTCTTCCGCGTGCGGCCCGGCGAGTGGCGCGTGGTGATCTCGCTCGGGCTGATCTTCTCGGTGCAGATCGGCACCATGAACGTGGGCATCGGCCTCACCACCGCCGCCCACAGCGCGGTGCTGCTGAACTCCTACGCGGTGCACTCGGTGGTCCTCGCCCACTTCATGATCCCGGGCGATCGCCTGACCCCGGCCAAGGTCGGCGGGGTGCTGATCGCCTACGCGGGCATCGTGCTCCTCTTCGCGCGCGACTTCTCGCTGGCGAGCGAGACCCTGGTCGGCGACCTGGTGGTATCGGCGAGCGCGGTCCTCCTCGCCGAGCGCATCGTGTACATGGCCCGTGCGATCCAGCGGTTCGATCCGATCAAGCTGCTGGTCTTCCAGTCCGCCATCGGGAGCGCCGCGTTCCTCCTGGCGAGCCTCGCGCTGGAGAGCGGCACGCCCACGCACGCCAGCGCCGCGCTGGCCGCCTCCCTCTTCTACCAGGGCGCGGTGGTCGCGGGCTTCAACTTCATCGTGAACTCGTATCTCTACAAGGTCTACCTCGCGAGCGCGATCGCCACCTGCTCGCTGACCACCCCGCTCTTCGGCGTCTTCATCGCCGCCGCGGTGACCGGAGATCAGCTCAGCCCGATGCTGCTCCTCTCGAGCCTGATGGTCGCCGCGGGCATCGGCCTCACCGTTCGCCCGCTTGACCGCTGCGCGTCCGCGCGGTAGCGTCGCGTCATGCCCACCCAGCCCTCGAAGACGCTCGAGGTCGTGCCCAATCCGCACCCGGACCGCGACTACGAGATCAGCCTCGAGATCCCCGAATTCACTTGCGTCTGCCCCCGCACCGGCCAGCCCGACTTCGCCACCATTCGGGTGCGATACGTGCCGGACCGCCACCTGCTCGAGCTGAAGGCGATCAAGCTCTACATCTGGTCCTACCGGAACGAAGGGGCCTTCCACGAGGACGTGACCAACCGGATCCTGAACGACTTCGTGGCCGCGGCGGCACCGCGCTGGATCGAAGTCGTGGGAGACTTCACGGTACGCGGCGGCATCAAGACCGTCGTCCGCGCTACCCACGGCAAGCGCCCCGAGCTTTGACCCGGGGGGGGGGGGGGGGGGGGGGGGGGGGGGGGGGGGG
>DATHSW010000077.1:0-14315 GCA_035463855.1 Candidatus Deferrimicrobiaceae bacterium
GACGGCAAGTCGGTGATCGTGTCCGCGCCGACCGGCGCGGGCAAGACGCTGGTGGCCGAGTTCGCCATCCACGCCGCGCTCCATCGCGGCCGCCGCATCGCCTACACCACGCCGCTCAAGGCGCTGTCCAACCAGAAGTACGCCGACTTCGTCCGCCAGTGGGGCGCGGAGCAGGTGGGCATCCTGACCGGCGACGTCAAGGTGAACCCGCGCGCGCCGCTGGTGGTGATGACCACCGAGATCCTGCGCAACATGTTCTACTCCGGCGGGCTCGAGGGCCTCGACACGGTGGTGCTCGACGAGTGCCACTACATGGGCGACGAGGGGCGGGGGACGGTGTGGGAGGAGATCATCGTCAACTGCCCGAAGGACGTGGCCCTGGTCGCGCTGTCCGCCACCGTGCGCAACGTGGACGAGATCGCGGACTGGATCAGCCTGGTCCACCGGCCGATCGTGGCGATCAAGCACCCGCACCGGCCGGTGCCGCTGCAGTACCTGGTGGCGGACCTCTCGGGCGAGATCCACACCTACGACGCGGTCCGCCAGGGCAAGGTGCGCCTGCTCGGCGAGGAGCGCGAGGGCGGCTACAACGACCGCGGCCGCTGGTACACCCGCCGGGTGGTGGATCCCACCGTGATGCTGGACGAGCTGGAGAGCCGCGGCTGGCTGCCCGCCATCTACTTCATCTTCAGCCGGGCCGGCTGCGAGCGGGCGATGGAGACCGTGCTGGCCGAGGGCAAGCCGCTGCTCTCCCGCGAGCAGCAGCGCCAGGTGGACGAGGCGATCCGGGAGCAGGTCACCGAGAACCCGACGATCGCGGAGTCGCCGCTCAACCAGACCATCTTCCAGGCCCTCGGCATGGGGGTGGGGCTCCACCACGCGGGCATCCTGCCCACCGTGAAGCGCTTCATCGAGCTGCTCTTCGAGCGGGGCCTGTGCAAGGTGGTATTCGCCACCGAGACGATGTCGCTCGGCATCCACATGCCGGCCAAGAGCGTGATGCTGCAGTCGCTGACCAAGCGCACCGACCGCGGCTTCCGCAGCCTCACCCACAACGAGCTGACCCAGATGGCGGGCCGCGCGGGCCGCCGCGGCATCGATCCCGAGGGCAAGTGCGTCATGGCCCTCGACGTGCGCGACGGGCTCGACGACATGAAGCGGGTGGTGAACGGCCCGCCCGAGCCGATCGTGAGCCAGTTCAAGCTGGGCTATGGCTCGGTGGCGCTCCTGCTCTCGACCGGCAAGGACCTCGCCACCATCCGGCGCACGGTGGAGTCCTCGTTCGGCCAGTACCAGAACATGAAGCGCATCCGGTCGCTGGAAACCGACGTCGCGAGCCTCGAGATGGCGGTGGCCGACGGTCGCCGCTTCGAGGCCCCCTGCGGCGACTTCCCGCGCATCGGCCGCTACCGGCAGGCCCGCTCCGAGGTCGAGGTGGCGCGCATGGCCCGCGGCCGGGGCGGGCGCCGCGGCCGCGCGGCGGCCGACGCCGAGCCCGGCCGCCTCGCCCTCGTGCGGCGCAAGAGCGGGGCCAGCCTCGGCCTCATCGTGGGGGTGGATCGGCGGCGGCACCGCGATCTCATCCAGGTCCTGCTGCCCCACGGCGGCACCGTGCAGGTGAAGGAAGGCAACGTCAAGCGCGTCTTCTGGCAGACCCCGCCGCTGCACGTGCCCCGCGACTGGGAGCACCGCACCCGCGGGCTCAGCGAGCAGATGGCGCGCCTGTCGGTGCCCGAGCTGATCGAGCGCGAGAAGAGCGAGGGGCCGGAGGGGGCGCTCGCCGCGATCGAGTGCCACCGCTGTCCGTGGGGCTCCCAGAGCCGCTGCGAGCAGGCCTGGAAGGGGCTCGACGGGGTGGAGCGCCAGCTCGCCCAGAAGCGGGAGATGCTCGACGCCTTCCGCAACGCGTATTGGCAAGAGTTTCTCCGGGTGGTCGAGGTGCTCGAGCGCTTCGGGGCGGTGCAGGACGGCAAGCTCCTGGCCAAGGGGCAGCTCATCGCCGGGCTCCGCCACGACAACGAGCTGCTGGTGGCCGAGATGGTGGACCGCGGCATCCTCGCCGACACCACGCTGGCCGAGGCGGTCGCGCTCTGCTCCGGGCTCATCGAGGAGGCGCGCTCGGGGGACGCGGCGGTGGCGCGCCTCTTCCTCAAGAAGCGGCCCAAGATCAAGCGGAAGCTGCAGGAGCTGGAGTCGCTGGCCAACACCGTGCTCGAGGTCCAGCGCCGCCACGGGCTCCCGATGCCCGTCTCCATCTCCACCGGCTTCATGCCGTCGGTGTTCCGCTGGGCCTCCGGGGAGGACGACTGGGCCGCGATCGTGGAGGAGTCCTTCGGTGGCCACGAGGGGGACCTCATCCGCGCCATGCGGCGGCTCATCGACGTCCTGCGCCAGCTCGCGGAGTCGCCGGAGGTCGAGCCGGCGCTGGCCGGCCTCCTGAGCCGGGCGGCCCGGGTGATCGACCGCGGCATCGTGCTGGAGTCCGCCCTGATTTGAGGGGGCCGGACCCTGGTCTAGATATAATGATGGCGTCATGGGACCACTGATCCGATCCTCCTGGCTGGCGGCGGCGGCCCTCCTCGCGACCTCCTGCACGATGGCCGAGCCCGTGCTGGAGCGCACCACCCGCGGGCCGAACGCGGAGGAGTTCTTCATCCAGCAGTCCTACGCGGTCAACGGCCGGCCCCCCAACTTCGACGAGAAGCGCGTCTGGCAGGACCAGATGGACGAGAAGGTCTTCAAGTACCTCCGCGAGCATCCGGAGCTCGAGTCCACGTCGCGTTACAGCGAGTTCCGCTTCTGGCGCCAGGTGACCAACGGCAGCACGCCGGGCGAGGTGAGGGTGCTGCTGGGCGAGCCCCGCGAGCGGACCATCGATGCCGCCCTGATGGCCTCACTCGGCGAGCAGCACTGGGCGGCGGTCCGCGCCACCGCGAAGGAGGCCTGGGTGTATCCGCTCGGCTGGGTCGTGTTCTTCGACGACAAGGGCGTGGTGGATCTGCTCCGCCGGGTCTCGCCCCTCGATACTCGCGACGAGTAGCCGCGTGCTACACTTGGGCGTCTTCGAGGACGCCCATGCCCAGTGCCGCCCTCACGTGGATCGAGCCGGGAGCGAGCGCCACCCTGATCTGGCACGGGGCGGCGGCTCCCCGGCCCGGCGGCGGCCGGCTCTACGTGGTGTCGGGCCCCGTCCTCGAGCCGCCCCCCGCCTCGCCGTACTTCATCCTCGCCGCGGAGGAGGACGGCGACTTCGCGGACCGGCTCTATCGCGGGCAGGTGGCCCTGCCCGAGCTCCGCGCCTTCCTCTCCCGCTGCCGCGTCGCCCGCGGCGCACTGGTGGACGAGCAGCAGTACGTCGCCACCGATGAGGAGGCGCCGGTGCTCTCGGTGCTCGACGCCTGGCGGGAGGTGCCGGGGGCCCCGGCGCTGCCCTATCTCGACGACATCAACGCGTTCTTGCCCGCGTCCGCCCCCCTCTACGTGACCGCGGAGGCCCACGCGGCCGCGCAGCGCGAGCCCGAGCAGTTCGGCACCGCGTGGGTCTGTGACGAGTGCGGAGAGGCCGAGGACGCGGGGATCTTCTTCTGGACCGCGCATCGCGGCCCGGTGGTGCGCGTGTGCTTGCTCATCCACAACGACGCCGGAGTCTGGACCTGCCGGCTCCACCCGTTCGAGTTCGCGAAGGAGACCGCATGATCCGCTCCACGCTCTCCGTGACCAAGCACACCCCCGCGACGGCCCGCGCGCTCGTGGCCGCCGAGCACCCGCTCGGGGCCGAGGTGGGCGCGGGCATCCTGGCCCGCGGTGGCAACGCGGTGGACGCGGCGGTGGCCACCGCCTTCGCGATGACGGTGGTGGAGCCGTTCATGTCCTCGGTGGCGGGCGGCGGCACCATGCTGGTGCACATGGCCAAGCGGGGCGAGACGGTCGCGCTCGACTTCAACGTGCAGGCTCCCGCGGCCTGCCACGAGAGCTGCTACGACCTGGCCGACGGAGTGGCCCAGGCCCTGTTCCCGTGGCGGCGCGTGGTGGACGACGCCAACAACTTCGGCCCGAAGTCGGTGGCGATCCCGGGCTCGGTGGCGGGACTCTGTCTCGCGCTGGAGCGCTTCGGCACCATGGAGCTGGCCGACGTGCTGGCGCCCGCGATCCGACTGGCCGAGCAGGGCTTCGAGGTGGACTGGTACGTCACCCTGACGACCGCGCCGCACTGCCAGGAGCTGGCCGCCTTCCCGGCGACCGCGCGCGCCTACCTGCGCGACGGCCACTACGTGCACCGGCCCGCCGCGCTCGCGGCGGCCGACGTGCTGCGCCAGCCGGATCTGGCGCGTAGCCTCCGCCTCATCGCGAAGGACGGGCCGGGCGCCTTCTATCGTGGCGCGATCGCGCAGGCCATCGACGCGGAGATGCGGCGCACCGGGGGCTTCCTCCGCGGCAGCGATCTCGCCGGCTACGCGCCGCGCGTGGTCGAGCCGCTGACCGTGAAGTACCGGGGCCTCGAGCTGGCCTTTTCCCCCGGCGCCACCGGCGGGCCCACCGCGGTGGAGATGCTGAACGTGCTCGCCCAGTTCCCGTCCGCCAAGGTGGGCTGCGAGACGCCGGGGGGCCTGCACCTGCGCGCCGAGGCGGTGCGCTACGGGTTCCTCGACCGGCTGCGCCACCTGGGCGATCCTCTCGCGGTGCGCGTGCCCTGGCGGGGGCTGGCCTCGCGCGAGCACGCCCGGGAGGTGGCGGCGGGGCTCCGCGCGGCGGGGCCGCGCAGCGATGCCAAGCTGCCGGACGCGTGGGCGCACGATGCGGCGGTGAGCGGCCTCGGGCGCGGCAGACCGGCGCCGCGGGGCCGGCGCCGGCTGGCCACCGAGGGCGGCGACTGCACCACGCACGTCTGCGCGGTGGACCGCCAGCGCAACATGGTCTCGCTCACCAATACCGCGGTCTCGCTCTTCGGCTCGCGCATGGTGGTGCCGGGCACCGGTATCCTGCTGCAGAACGGCATGCTCTGGTTCGACCCCGAGCCCGGGCGCGCCAACTCGGTGGCGGCGGGCAAGCGGCCGGTGGTGAACATGGTGCCCGCCCTCGGTTTCCGGCAGGGCGCGCCCTATCTCACGGTGGGCGCCCCGGGCGGGCGGAAGATCGTCTCGGCCATCCCGCAGGTGATCGCCAATCTCGCGGACCGGGGCGACACGCCCCAGGCGGCCATCGAGGCCCCGCGGCTGCACACCGAGGGCGGCGAGCTCTGGGTGGACGACCGGGTCGGCGAGAAGAGCCTGGCCGCGCTGCGGAAGATGGGCCACGACGTGGTGGCGAAGCGGCAGACGTACGGCACCTTCTACTTCTCGCGCCCGGTGGCGATCCGGGTCGGGCGACGGGGGCTCGAGGCCGGGCTTGACCACCTCAACGCGGCGGCCGCCGCCGGGATCTGAGCAGGAGGAGGCTCGCATGATCGAGGAGCGCGTGATCGCGTCGTGGAAGTTCAAGAAGGGCGTGCTCGACGCCAAGACCGCCAGCCTGTGTTACCTGGCGGCCAACCTGGCCGCCGGGAACACCCACTGAGCCAAGCGTGACCTGGCAGGTGCCAGGGCCGCCGGCGCGACCGAGGACGAGCTGCGCGAGGCGATCAGCTTCGCCATCCGGGCCAACGCGGCCAAGACCCACGCCGACATCCTGAAGGTCTGGTCGGACTAGGAGATCCCATGGCCGAGATCAGTCTCACCGCGGCCTTCTCGACGGTGCCGGCGCCGGAGCAGGAGGCGATCAAGCGCCTGCTCGTCGAGACCATCGAGCAGCTCGCCCAGGAGGACCGCAGCTTCACCCGCGCCCGCGTGGTGTTCACCGAGTCCGACGAGCGCTGCGGGCTCACCGCCGAGCTCGACGGCGTGAAGAAGGAAGGCGTGCCGCTCTCGCTCGACATCGAGCAGCTCGAGGACGCCCAGACCGGCGCGGGCGCCCGGGCGCAGCTGAAGGAGGCGCTCCGCCTCTACTTCCGCCGGGTGATGGGCAAGTGACCGACCCGGGGGTGCTGCTCTTCGTCTACGCCGGGTGCACGTTCACGGTGGCCGAGGGCGTGCAGCCGCCGAAGGCGGGCTCGCTCCTGTTCTGCCGGCACCTCCCGGTGCGGGCGGGCGACCGGATGCTCGAGATCGGGACCGGCATCGGCCTCGCCGCGGTGCTTGCCGCGCGCGCGGGCGCCCGGGTGGTCGCCACCGACGTGGTGGCGGCCGCGGTCCGCTGCGCGCGGGCGAACGCGACGCTGAACGGGGTCGCGGACCGGGTGGAGGTGCTCCAGGGCGACGGCTTCGAGCCGGTGCGCGGACGCGTCTTCGACCTGATCTGCACGAGCCCGCCCCAGATGCCCACGCCGCCCGACCGGGAGCGGTCCGACGCGGCGGCCGCCGCCGACAACGGAGGGCGGGACGGGTGGGCCCTGCTCGACCGGGTGATCGCGGGCGCTCCCGCGCATCTCGCGCCGGGCGGCCGGCTCGTGTTCACGCTCTTCGGGTTCCTCGGCGTGAAGGCGGCGCTCGCCAAGCTCGCGACCGCGGGCTTCGAGCCGTCGATCCTGGGGCAGGAGACGCAGGGGTTCCCGCGCATCGGCTACGAGCGGCTCGATCACATCCGCGCGCTCGACGCGGAGGCCACCCTGCCCGCGGGCGGGCTGCCCTCGACCGTCGAGCGCTACGTGATCGTGGGCACGAAGGCGGAGGAGCGATCGCGGTGAAGCCCGCCCGCCGCCTCATCGTCAACGCCGACGACTACGGCCTCACCGCCGGCGTGAGCCGCGGCATCGTGGAGGCGCACCGGCGCGGCATCGTGACCAGCACGACGCTCCTGGTGAACCGCCCGGTCGATCCCGCGCTCATCGACCTGCTCAAGGCCTCGGGAATGGGCGTGGGGCTGCACATGAACCTCACGCTGGGGCCGCCGGTGGCGCCCGCGAAACATGTGGGCTCGCTGGTGGACGGCGAGGGGAAGTTCATCCGCGACGCGCGGGAGGCCGCCCGGCGCGCCCGCCCGGACGAGGCCCGGATCGAGCTCGGGATGCAGATCGACGAGTTCCGGAAGATCATGGGGCGCTTCCCCACCCATCTCGACTCGCACCACCACGTCGGCCGGCACGAGCCCATCCTGGAGCTGGTGCTGGACTTCGCGCGCGCCATCCGGGTGCCGGTCCGGACCCAGGACGCGGAGGTGCGGGCCGCCGCGCGGAAGCTCGCGCTCAAGACGCCGGATCACTTCATGGGCGAGTCGGGCCCCGACGCCTACTGGTCGTCGGAGCGCGTGCTCGCCCACCTGCGCGAGCTGCCGGGCGGCGTGACCGAGTTCATGACCCATCCCGGCTACTACGACGACGAGCTCGCCTACAGCCGCTACGGCCGCCAGCGGGACGTCGAGCTGGCCGGCCTCACCGATCCGGCGGCGCGCGCCCTCGTCGAGCGGGAGGGCATCCGGCTCATTCACTTCGGGGACCTGTAGGAGGGCGGCATCGACCCGGTCACGATCGGGATGGACGTGGGCGGGACGACGGTGGCCGCCGGCCTCGTGGCCGCGGACGGGCGGGTGCTCGAGCATCACCAGGCGCCGACGCACGCGCGCGGGCCGGGCACCGCGCTGGACACCATCGTGGAGCTGCTGGAGCGGCTGGCCGACGCGGCGCGGGCGCGCGGCGTCACCGTCGCCGGGGCCGGCCTCGGGGTGCCGGGGATCGTCGACGCCGAACGCGGCGTCGTCGGCGCGGACGTCCACTACGCGCCGGAGCTGGCCGGCGCGTCGCTCGGCGACCGGCTCGGCGGCCGGCTGGGCGTGCCCGTCTTCGTGGACAACGACGTCAACGCCTTGGCCCTGGCCGAGTGGACGTGGGGCGCGGGCCGCGGGGCGCGGTCGCTCGTGCTGCTGGCGCTCGGTACCGGAGTGGGCGGCGGCATCATCCTCGACGGCCGGCTGCAGCGCGGGTGGGCCGGCTTCGGCGGCGAGCTCGGCCACGTCCCGATCGACTTCGACGGGCCGCCCTGCATCTGCGGCGGCCGGGGGTGTCTCAAGGCCTACGTGTCGGGGACCGACATCGCGCAGCGGGGCGGCGAGCGGCTCGGCCGCCCGGTCGGCGCGGCCGACGTCTTTCGGCTCGCGGCCGACGGCGACGCGGTGGCGGCCGCGATCGTGGAGGAGGTCTGCACCGCCCTCGGGGCGGGGCTGGCCGTCATCGTGAACGGGCTCAACCCGGAGCGGGTGCTGCTGGCGGGCAGCGTGGCCAAGTCGCTGCGGCCGCTCGAGGCGCGCGTGCGCGCCGCTCTCGCCCGCTACGCCTTCGCGGAGGCGATCCGCGCGACACATCTGGAGATCCTGAGTCTCGACAAGGACGCGACGGTGCGGGGCGGCGCCGCCCTCGTGCACTACGAAACCCAGCGACGGAGGACGACGACGCCATGAAGGCCATCACGCTTCACGGACCGGGAGACGTGCGGGTGGAATCGGTGCCGGACCCGCGCATCGTGGATCCCACCGACGTGGTGCTCCGCATCACGACCAGCGCGGTGTGCGGATCCGATCTGCACCAGTATCACGGGCGGGTCGCCGGGCTCGATCCCGGCATCGTTATGGGGCACGAGTTCATGGGGCTGGTGGAGGAGATCGGCCCCGCGGTGCGGCAGATCAAGAGAGGCGACCGCGTGCTCGCCCCCTTCTCGATCTCCTGCGGCTTCTGCGAGTGGTGCCGCATGCGCCTGCCCACCCAGTGCGCCACCACCGGCCGCGCGGTGTTCGGGGGCCGCTTCGGCAAGCAGTACCCGGGCGGCCAGGCCGAGGCGATCCGGGTGCCGTTCGCGGACCACATGTGCGAGCCGGTACCGGCCGGGATGACCGACGAGCAGGTGTTCTTCCTGGGCGACATCCTCTCCACCGGCTACGTCTGCGCGGAGAACGCGGGGATCCGTCCCGGCGACACGGTGGCGGTGTTCGGCGCGGGGCCGGTCGGGCTGCTCGCGCTGCAGTCGGCCCACCTGTTCGGGCCGAGCCGGGTCTTCGTGGTGGATCGCGTCGACTACCGCTTGAAGCTCGCGGAGGAACTGGGCGGCATTCCGGTGAATCTCGACCGGGGCGATCCCGCCGAGCAGCTCCGCGCCCAGACCCGCGGCCGCGGCCCCGACGCGGTGCTGGAGTGCGTCGGCCACGAGGCCCCGTTCACCCAGGCCATCCAGGCGGTGCGGGCGGGCGGCACCGTCTCCTCGGTCGGCGTCTACGTGGAGCAGTCCATGGGCTTCCCGGCGCGTGAGGCGTTCTTCAAGGACCTCACGCTGCGCATGGGGAGCTGCAACGCGCGCAATTTCATCACCCCGCTCATGCCGTTGATCCAGAACGGGCGCCTGCAGCCCACGCGCATCATCACCCACACGATGCCGCTCTCGGACGCGCCGAGAGGCTACGCGATCTTCGATCGGAAGGAGGATCGGGCGATCAAGGTGATGCTCAAGCCCTGATCCTGGCACACCGCTTGCTGCTCTGGCTCCATAGCCTCCTGGCGAGGCCACTTCGGTGTTGAATCGGACACGTTTGACACCGACGGTGATGGAGGAGCGAACATGGAGCCGACCGGGAGTCACTTCCGTCGTCCGCCCCCCCGGGCGTCCTTTTCCCCGCGACGCAGCAGGTTCGGTCCAGTTCCCGGGGCACCCCTGACCACGGCCGCGCGGAGCCCGCGCGGACCGCGGCCGCCTGCGCGTGCCCGTACCGCGGGAGGCCCCCGCGAGGCGCGGGCGGGCGCCCGCCGTCTCGGGGCGATGGCCTTCTACGGGGTGGCGGCGCTCGCGCTGGTCGGCGCCGCGCTCGCGCTCACCGGGCACGAGCCGGGCATCGTCATCGGGCTCGGGCTGACCCGGTTCACCGACGCCCTCGCGGCCGGCACCGAGCACGCGCTCGCGCTCGCCGCCCTCGCGCACGCCGCGCTCGTCGCGGGGTTCGCGCTTCTCGGCCGGCTCGCGCAGCGCGGCCGGTTCTGGGCCTTCGCGACGGGCACCGCGGTCTACGCGCTCGACGGGCTGCTCGTGCTCGCCGCGCACGACTGGGTGGCGGTGGCGATCCACACGGCGGTGCTCGTGATGGTGGTGCGGGGCCTGGACGCGGGGCGCCGCGTCTCGTAGAGCGGGCGCTACTTCAGGCGGGCGGGGGCCTTGCTCGCGGGGGGCCGCTTGACGAGGGGATCGAGGATGCGCGCGAGGCGCACCTCGTCGGTCCGGCCGTGGATGCGCGCCACCATCTCGCCGCGCTTGTTGATGACCACGGTATAGGGCGTCCCCCGGAACCCGAAGCGGCCGGCGATCTTCAGGCGCGGGTCGAGCCCGGCCGGATAGGTCGCCTTGCTGGCCTGCAGGAACTGTCGCGCGTCGGCCTCGGTGTCCTGCACGTGCACGCCGATCAGCTCGACGCCGCTCGCCTTGTACTTCTGATAGATCCGCTCGATCCCCGCCGCCTCCTCGGTGCACACCTTGCACCACGAGGCCTGGAAGCGGACGACCAGGATGTGCTTGCCGATGTGGGCCCGCGAGTCGAACGGCCCGGATCCATCGAGCCGCGTGACGGTGAACACGGGCGCCGCGGGCGCCGCGGCGGCGGGCGCGGCGAGCAGCAGCAAGGCGCCGAGGGCGATCGGCAGGCGCATCAGAGGGGCCCGAAACCCGGCTTGGGCGCGGCGGGCGGACCGGGCCGGCGGAACGCGGATTTCGAGTCGAGCATCTGGCGCACCGCGTTCACCAGGTCGCTCGTCTGGAACGGTTTCGGGACCAGCGGCCGTCCCGAGCCCTTGACCGCGGCGGTGGAATAGCCCGACATCAGCAAGACCTTCGTGGTCGGGCTGCTGGTCTCCACGCGCTTGGCCAGCTCGAGGCCGTTCATGATCGGCATCACCACGTCGGTGAGCAGCAGGTGAACCGGCTGTGACTCGACGATTCGGCGCGCTTCGAAGGGATCGCCGGTGTCGATCACGGTGTAGCCGTGCAGGGTCAGCACCTCCCGCACGAGGGCCCGCACCTCCGCCTCATCGTCCACGACGAGAATCGTTGCGCTCTTCGCTTCCTCGCTGGCCTCGCACACGGGTCGCCAGACCGATTGTAACCTACCGTTTTTGTGCGGAAGGACGACCTTTCGCGGGCGGACCGGAGCGCCCGATCTGCCCGGGGAAAAGTCGCTGAAATCATTGAGATGTCGCGGCGCCCGGCGGTCAATTGCGGGCCCGCGCGGCCGCGTGCCATAATCCACCGCATGAACGACCTCGAGCACGAGCTGCGCCGTCGCGTCGAGGGCGACGTCCGCTTCGATCGCTACTCCCGCCTGCTCTATTCCACCGACGCGTCCATGTACCAGATGGAGCCGATGGGCGTGGTCATCCCGCGGCACGCCGACGACGTGCAGGCGGCGGTCGAGGTCGCGAACCGGCTCGGAGCGCCGCTCCTGCCTCGCGGCGGCGGCACCTCGCTCACCGGCCAGACGGTCAACCACGCGGTGGTGCTCGACTTCTCGCGCCACATGGCGGGCGTGCTCGAGGTCAACCGGGAGGAGCGGTGGGCGCGGGTGCAGCCCGGCCTCGTGCAGGACGAGCTGAACCACCACGTGCGGCCCCTGGGGCTGCTCTTCGGCCCCGACACCTCCACCTCGAACCGCGCCACCATCGGCGGCATGCTGGGCAACAACTCGGGCGGCTCGCACTCCATCGCCTACGGCCTCACCGTCGAGCACGTGATCGAGCTGACCACGATCCTGGCCGACGGGAGCCGCGCGGTGTTCGGGGAGGTGACGCCCGAGCAGTTCGCGGCCAAGACACGCGGGCCCGGCCTCGAAGGGCAGATCTACCGGGAGATCGATCGGATCCGCAAGCAATACGACGCCCCGATCCGGACGCGCTATCCCCGGCACTGGCGCCGCGTCTGCGGCTACAACCTGGACGAGCTGGTCAAGGATCGTCCGCTCAACATGGCGCGGCTCATCGTGGGCTCGGAGGGCACCTTCCTCACGGTGGTCGAGGCGAAGGTGCGCCTGGTGAAGAAGCCCCCCGCCACCGCGGTCGACGTGATCCACTACCACGACATGCAGGAGGCGCTCGAGTCCTCCCAGGCGATTCTCGAGACCGGCCCGTACGCGGTCGAGCTCACCGACAAGATGATCCTCGATCTCGCCCGCAACAACATCGAGCAGTCCGCGCGCATGGGGTTCGTGCAGGGCGACCCCGCCGCCATCCTGATCGTGGAGTACGCGGGGGAGACCGAGCAGGAGGTCAAGGCCAAGGTCGCGGACCTCGAGGCGCGGCGCACGCGGGGCCGCTTCGGCTACGCCTCGCACATCGCCACCGACTCGGCCGAGCAGCAGTCCATCTGGAAGCTGCGCAAGGCCGGGCTCGGCCTGCTCCTCGGCACGCGCGGCGAGTCCAAGCCCATCGCTTTCATCGAGGACACCGCGGTGGATCCGAAGCACCTGCCCGAGTTCGTGCCGCGCTTCACCGAGATCATGGCCAAGCACGGGGCGGACGCCGCCTACTACGGCCACTGCTCGGTGGGGTGCCTGCACATCCGCCCGCTCATCAACCTCAAGACCGAGCGCGGCCTCGAGCAGGTCCGGGTCATGGCCGAGGAGATCTTCGACCTGGTGCTCTCCTTCGGCGGGGCGATCTCGAGCGAGCACGGCGACGGCCGGGCCCGTAGCCCATTCCTGGAACGAGTGTTCGGACCCACCATGTTTCAAGCGTTCAAGGAGACGAAGGCGGCCTTCGATCCGCGCGGGCTGATGAACCCGGGCAACATCGTGGGCAGCCCCGGCGTCACCGAGCACCTCCGCTACGGCGCCAAGTACAAGACGTGGGAACCGAAGACGACCCTGCTCGACTTCTCGGCGCAGGGCGGCTTCGCGGCGGCGGTGGAGATGTGCAACGGGGTCGGCGTCTGCCGCAAGACGCTCGAGGGCACCATGTGCCCGTCGTACATGGCGACCCGGGACGAGGAGCACACCACGCGCGGGCGCGCCAACGCGCTCCGGGCGGTGCTGTCCGGCCAGGTGCCCGCGGCCGACTTCGCCGGCGAGCGGCTCTACGAGGTGATGGACCTGTGCCTCGAGTGCAAGGGCTGCAAGGCGGAGTGCCCGGCCAACGTGGACATGGCCAAGATGAAGTACGAGTTCCTGCACCACTACCACGCGGTGAACGGCCAGCCCCTGCGCAACCGGCTCTTCGGCCACATCGCGACGCTCTCCTGGATCGGCTCGCGGCTGGCCCCCATCTCGAACTGGATCGCGCGCTCGTGGCCGAATCGCTGGCTGATGGAGCGGGTGGCCGGCATCGACCGGCGGCGCCCGCTCCCGCGCTTCGCCCGCGAGACGTTCACCGACTGGTTCGACGCGCGCCGCCCGGCCCTCGAGGCGCCGCGCGGCGACGTGGTGCTCTTCCACGACACGTTCATCACCTACAGCGCGCCGGAGATCGGGCGGGCGGCGGTGGAGCTGCTCGAGGCGGGCGGCTACCGCGTCAATCTGGTGGACAAGAAGTGCTGCGGCCGCCCGCTCATCTCCAAGGGGATGCTGGACGAGGCCAAGGCCTTTGCCGAGTGGAACGTGGCGCGCCTGCTGCCCTGGGTGGACCGGGGCGCGGCCATCGTCGGGCTCGAGCCCTCCTGCCTGCTGACCTTGCGGGACGAGACGGTGGAGCTGGTGCGCACGGACGAGGCGCGCCGCGTTGCCGCCTCCGCTTTTCTGCTGGAGGAGTTCCTGCTGCGCGAGCGCGCCCGGGGTCTCACGCTGCCGTTCGTCAACGGGAGCGGGCGCAAGCAGGCGCTGCTCCACGGCCACTGCCACCAGAAGGCCATGGTCGGCACCGCGCCCACGGTGGCCGCGCTGCGCTGGGCCGGCTTCGAGGTCGCGGAGGTGGACTCGGGCTGCTGCGGCATGGCCGGCTCCTTCGGCTTCGAGCGCGAGCACTACGACGTCTCGGTGACCCTGGGCAACCGGCGGCTCGCGCCGGCGGTGAAGTCGGCGGCCGCCGAGACCGAGATCGTGGCCCCCGGCGTCTCCTGCCGGCAGCAGATCGAGCATCTGGCGGGCCGGCCCGCCAAGCACCCCGCCGAGGTCCTGCGCGAAGCGCTCCGCTCCTGAGCGCGGCGGAGCAGCGGACGTCGTCTTCCGTCCGGCCGATGGACAACCTGACCCTCAAGCTCGTGGTGACGCCCGCGCTGATCGGGGCGGCCACGCTCGCCGGGCGGCGCTGGGGCCAGTCCGTCGGCGGGTGGCTGGTCGGGCTGCCGCTGACCACGGGCCCGGTCGCCTTCTTCATCGCCCTCGACCAGGGCGAG
>DATHSW010000078.1:0-8635 GCA_035463855.1 Candidatus Deferrimicrobiaceae bacterium
CGGGGTGCGCCCGGACCTCACGTGCCTCGGCAAGATCATCGGGGGCGGCCTCCCGGTCGGCGCCTACGGTGGATCGCGCGCGGTGATGGAGCGTGTCTCGCCGCTGGGCGGCGTCTACCAGGCGGGCACGCTCTCCGGCAATCCGCTCGCGGTGGCCGCGGGCCTGGCCACCCTCCGCGCGCTCGAGCGGCCGGGCGTGTACGAGCGGCTCGAGGCGCTCGGAGCCCGGGTGGAGCGCGACGTCGCCGACGCGGCCGGCGCGGCCGGCGTGCCGGTGACCATCAACCGGGTCGGCTCGATGCTCACCGTCTTCTTCACCGAGGGGCCGGTGACCGACTACGGCTCCGCGAAGCGCGCGGACACCGCGCGGTACGCCCGGTACTTCCACGCGATGCGGGAAGGCGGCGTGTTCCTGGCTCCCTCCCAGTTCGAGGCGGCCTTCGTCTCGCTGGCCCACGGCGAGGAAGATCTCGCCGCCGCGGCCCGCGCGTGCCGGAGCGCGATGGAAAAGGCCCGCTAGCAGACTCGGAGGGGGCCGCGCCCCCATCCGAACCTCCCCCTGAGACGGCTCGCGCGGGCAGAGCTCGCGCTCGAAGCGCGGCGCTTCCCCGGCGACGCGGCATCGAGTGCGCGCGGAGGGACCGCTGGCCTCGCAGGAGTATTGACACCCGGATTTTTCACGTGATAGGGTTCACAAGGCTGGAGCCCGGAAACACGCCGCACGCCCCGGTCTTCATCCACAGCACGCCTCGTACGAGGAGCACGTCCAGCTGGGCTGCGTCGCCTGCCACCGAGTAGGGCGGAGGAGTGGATGAGCGTGATGGATCGCCGGTCGTTCTTCAAGATCGTGGCCACCACCGGCGCCGCCGCGGCCGCCGGGGGCTGCGGACAATCGGCCGAGCAGCTCATCCCCTACGTCGTTCCGCCGGACAACATCGTTCCCGGCGTGCCGGCCCACTTCGCGAGCGTGTGCCGCGAGTGCCCGTCGGGCTGCGGCCTGATCGCCAAGAACCGCGACGGCCGCGTCATCAAGCTCGAGGGCAATCCCGATCATCCGTCCAACACCGGAGCGCTGTGCGTGCTCGGGCACGCGGGGCTGCAGGCGCTCTATCATCCGGACCGCTTCCGCGAGCCGCTGAGCGCGGGCAAGCCGATCGCCTGGGACGACGCCCTGAAGCAGCTCGCGGACAAGCTGGGCGCGCTCGCGAAGGGCCGCCAGGGCGCGCGCATCGCGGTGGTGAGCGGGCTCGAGACCGGCAGCCTCGGCCGGCTCGTGGACGAGTGGGTGCGCCTGCTCGGGGCGCGCCCCCGCATCGCCTACGAGCCCCTCGGCTACGAGGCGCTGCGCGCGTCGAGCCGGGTGACCTTCGGCCGGGACGCGATCCCGGACTACGCGATCGGGGAGGCCACCTACCTCGTCTCCTTCGGCGCGGACTTCCTCGAGACCTGGCTCAACCATACCGGCTACACCGCGGACTTCTCGCGGATGCACGCCTTCTTCCAGGGCAAGCAGGGGACGTTCGTGCACATCGAGCCGCGGATGTCGCTGACCGCGGCCAACGCCGACGAGTGGCTGCGCAACGCGCCCGGCACCGAAGGGGCGCTGGCGCTGGCGATGCTCAAGGTGATCCTCGACGAGGGCCTGCAGGCGCCCGGCGCCGACCTCACGACGTTGCGCGCGGCGGCTCGCGCCGCCGACGTGGACGCGGCCGCGTCGGCCTCCGGCATCCCGGCGGACACCATCAAGCACGTCGCGCGGGATCTCGCCACGTCCAAGGCCGGCCTCGTGCTGGGCGGTGGCATGGCCGCGGCCTCCAGCACCGCCACCGAGGCGCTCGTCGCGGTGAACCTGCTCAACGTGGCGATCGGCGCGGTGGGCACCCGCGTGCGCTTCGGCGCCGCGTCGCCCTTCAGCCGGGTGAGCCCGTACTCCGACATGGTGGCGCTGACGCAGGCGATGGCGGCCGGCCAGATCGAGGTGCTGGTGCTGGTCGACGTCAACCCGGTCTACGCGATGCCGCCGAAGTCGGGCTTCGCGGAAGCGCTCGGCAAGGTGCCGCTGGTCGTCTCCCTCGCGAGCCGGGCGAACGAGACCACCGCGCGCGCAAACCTGGTGCTGCCGACGCTGCACGCGCTGGAGTCCTGGGGCGACTACGCCGCCGAGGAAGGGATCCTCGGCCTCATGCAGCCCGCGATGGGGCCGGTGCCGATCGACGGCAGGCCGATCCAGGCCAGGGCCACCGGCGACGTCTTCCTGAGCGTCGGGCGACAGGCGTTGGGGCTCGAGGAAGGCAAGGCCCCGCTCAAGTGGGCCAGCTTCCAGGATTTCCTGAAGGAAGAGTGGCAAAAGGTCGCCAAGGAATACGGCAGCGCCGGCCCGTTCATGGAGTTCTGGGAGGCCGCCCTCCGACGCGGCGGGGTGTGGCGCACCCCGGCGGCCCCGGCCGTCTCCCTGCGCCCCGAAGCCGGGCGCATTCAGGCCGCGCCTCCCCGGATCGAGGGGGATGGCTCGCACACCCTGGTGGTCTATCCATCCGCCCGCTTCTATGACGGCCGCGGGGGGGACCTGCCATGGCTGCACGAGGTCCCGGACAGCATCACCCAGGTGGCCTGGGACTCGTGGCTGGAGATTCCCGCCGAGACGGCGAAGACGATGGGCATCGCCCGCGGCGACCTCGTCAAGGTGACGTCTCCGCACGGCGCCATCGAGCTGCCCGCCTATCCGACCGAGCTGATCCATGCCGGGGTGGTCGCGGTGGCGATGGGGCAAGGGCACAAGTACGCCGGCGCCTTCGCCCAGCGGGGCAACGCCGCGCCGGGCACCGCGAGCCAGGCCAGCTTCCTGAACGCGGGCGCCAATCCGATCGAGCTGCTGCCCGCCGCGCCCGATCCAGCCTCGGGCGGCCTCCCGCGCCTCGCGGTGAAGGTTGCGCTCGCCAAGACCGGCGCCCGGCGGTCCCTCGCCATTCCGCAGGCGCAGTTCGACCAGGACGATCGCGAGATCGCCCAGTGGGTCGGCCTCGCAGCGGCGCGCGAGCTCGAGCTGCGCGGCAAGCCGCCCGAGCACGCGGATCACCCGCGCATGTACCCGCCGACGAAGTATCCCGACTACCGCTGGGGCATGACGGTGGACGTGGACCGGTGCACCGGCTGCCAGGCCTGCGTGCTCGCCTGCCAGAGCGAGAACAACGTGCCGACGGTCGGGAAGGAGCAGGTGGCCTACGGCCGCATCCAGCACTGGCTGCGGGTGGAGCGCTGGCAGGAGGGCACGTCGGCCAAGCCCGTGAACATGTTCCTGCCGATGTTCTGCCAGCACTGCGAGATCGCGCCGTGCGAGCCGGTCTGCCCGGTCTATGCCGCGTATCACACCCGCGAGGGGCTCAACGGGCAGGTCTACAACCGCTGCGTGGGCACGCGCTACTGCGGCAACAACTGCCCGTACCACGTGCGGAAGTTCAACTGGTTCAACTACACGTGGCCGGCCCCCCTCGACCTGCAGCTCAACCCCGACGTCACGGTGCGCCAGCTCGGCGTCATGGAGAAGTGCACCATGTGCGTGCAGCGCATCGAGGCCGCCAAGGGCGCGGCGCGCGAGGCGGGCCGCCAGGTGCGTGACGGCGACATGCAGACCGCGTGTCAGCAGACCTGCCCGACCCGGGCCATCACCTTCGGCAACCGCAAGGACGGGGAGGCCGCGGTCTCCCGGCTGTCGCACTCGCCGCGCAGCTACGCGGTGCTCCACGAGCTGGGCACGCTGCCCGGCGTGACCTACCTCAAGAAGGTGGTCCGGGCCGAGCCGGCGGGCGGGCCCGGGAAGGCGGCGCACTAGGCATGAGCGCCCCCCCCGCGCAGAGCTCGACCGCCCAGGCCACCTGGGCCGACGTCAACCGCGACGTCATCCGCACCATCGGGATGCCGGGCGAGAAGTACTTCGCCTGGCTCTGCCTGGTGGCCCTCGTCCTCGCCGCGGGCGCGGCCGCCTGGGCGTGGCAGATCTGGGTCGGCATCGGGGCGGCGGGCAAGCGCACGCCCCAGATGTGGGCGATGTACATCACCACCTTCGTGTTCTGGATCGGTATCGGTCACGCGGGGACCCTGATCTCCGCGGTCCTCTACCTGTTCCGCGCGAAGTGGCGCACGTCCATCTACCGCGGGGCGGAGGCCATGACCGTCTTCGCGGTCATGACCGCGGGCCTGTTCCCCTTGATCCACGCCGGCCGCATGTGGTTCGCCTACTGGCTGATGCCGTACCCCAACCAGCGCTACCTCTGGCCCAACTTCAAGTCGCCGCTGGTCTGGGACGTGTTCGCGATCTCGACCTACCTGACCATCAGCGTGGTCTTCTTCATCGTGGGGCTGGTGCCCGACATCGCGGCCCTCCGCGACAACGCCACCGGCTACAAGCGGAAGATCTACGCGGTGCTCTCGCTCGGGTGGGAGGGCTCCGACCACCAATGGCGCCACTACCGCCGGGCCTACGGGCTGCTCGCCGCGCTCGCCACCCCGCTCGTGCTCTCGGTGCACAGCGTGGTGTCCTTCGACTTCGCGATGGCCCTGGTGCCGGGCTGGCACTCCACGCTGTTCCCCCCGTTCTTCGTGGACGGGGCCATCTTCTCCGGGTTCGCGATGGTGCTGGTGCTGATCCTGCCCATGCGCTACCTGTTCAACTGGTACCCGTACATCACCGACCGGCACCTGGACGCGATGGCCAAGCTGATCCTGGTCACGAGCCTGGTGCTGACCTACTTCTACGTGTGCGAGGTGTTCACCGCCTGGTACTCCGGGGATCACTTCGAGCGGGCGAGCGTGTTCGCGAAGGCCAGCCAGCAGTACGCGTGGGCCTACTGGCTCATGTACTTCTGCAACAGCGTGGTGCCGCTGAGCCTCTTCGTCAAGAAGCTGCGGACCCACGCGGTGGCCCTCTACGTCATCTCGATCTTCGTGCTGATCGGGATGTGGTTCGAGCGCTTCAACATCATCGTGCCCGGCCTCGCCCACGACTTCTATCCCTACACGTGGGGCACCTACTACCCGACGGTGACCGACTCGGCCATCATCGTGGGCTCCTTCGCCTGGTTCTTCCTCCTCTTCCTGGGCTTCATCCGGGTGATGCCGTCGCTGTCCATCGTGGAGGTCAAGGAAGTGCTGCCACATCCCCTGAAGCACGCGACGCCCACCGGGGGCCACCACTGAGATGACGACGACCGCCAACGTGCTGGGCGTCTTCGCCCACGTGGACACCACGCTGCAGGCCATCCGCGACCTGCGGGCCAAGGGCTTCTCGAACCTCACGGTCTACACCCCGGTCCCGGTGGAAGAGATCGAGCACGAGATCGACAAGGTCGAGCCGCTGTCCAAGGTCCGCCTCTTCACGGTGATCGGGGCGCTGACCGGGACCGCCACCGGTTTCTTCCTCACGATCTGGTCGTCGCTCAAGTGGGAGCTGGTGACGGGCGGCAAGGCCCCGGTGTCGATCCCGCCCTTCGTCATCATCGCGTTCGAGCTGACGATCCTGCTGGGCGGCCTCGCCACCGCGCTGGCGATCCTGGTCCTGGGCCAGCTCCCCAAGCTCAAGCCGTCGTCCACCTATGATCCGCGCTTCAGCGTGGACCGCTTCGGGGTCGCGGTGGCGTGTCCGCCCGACAAGGTCGAGTCGGTGCAGTCGACGCTGACCGCCGCGGGGGCCGAAGAGGTGCGGCGATGATGAAGTGGGTCTTCCTGCTCACGCTCCTGCTGGTGGGAGCGGTGGGCGCCGCGCTCGGCGGGGCGGCCGGCTTCCGCTGGATGAACAACATGACCGCCACCCAGCGCGTGATGCCCGGCGAGTACAACTTCTCGATGCCGCCGGGCAGCCTGCCGCGGAACGGGGGGGAGCTCTATCATTCGCCCGCGGAGCGGGACGCGGCGGCGGCGCGACGCAACCCGGTGACCGCCTCGGCCGACTCGGTGCGGAAGGGCGGCGAGCTGTACACGATCTACTGCACCCCCTGCCACGGGGCGTCCGGGCGGGGCGACGGCCCGGTCTCGACCAAGTTCGTTCCGCCCGCCGACCTCACCAATCCCGAGCTGCACAAGGTGCGGACGGACGGCTACTGGCAGAGCTACCTCTCGGTGGGGGGCGCGGTGATGCCGTCCTACGCGGAGGCGCTCACCTCCGAAGAGCGGTGGCACGTGGTGAACTACGTCCGCACCCTGGCCAAGAAATGACCGCGATGAGCGCTTCTCCGGCGGTGCCGTCCCGGACCGCGCACCCGCTGCTCGTGCTGCTGGCCGTCCTCGGGATCGTGGCCTTCCTCTACGGCGTCTCCCAGGGCTCGGCCACGCGGGCCTGGGGCATCTATCTCGTGAACCTGCTGTTCTGGTCGAGCTTCGCGATCACCGGGCCCGCCCTCGCCGGGATGATCCAGCTGACCGAGGGCCGGTGGTCGCCGAGCGTCAAGCGGATCGCGCTCACCACCGCGGGCTTCTTGCCCGTCTCCTTCGTGCTCTTCCTGGTGCTCTTCTTCGGGCGCGCGACCCTCTATCCGTGGGTGACCGAGCCGATCGCCAACAAGGCGGCGTGGCTCAACGTCCCGTTCATGTCGGTGCGCATCGGGCTGGGCGTGCTGCTGCTGTACTGGGTCGCCATGCGCCTGGTGAAGGCGGTGCTGGTCGAGGACCAGCCGGGCGGGGACACCCCGGCGGCGGTGAACCGGCGCAACCGGCTGGCCGGCTGGCTGGTCGCGCTGTACGTGGTCGTGCTCTCGCTCTGGGGCTTCGACCTCCTGATGTCGCTCGATCCCCGCTGGTACAGCGGGCTCTTCGGCGGTTACTACGTGGTCACCTCGATGTACCCGGGTTTCGGGCTGATCGTCTACCTCACGATCCGCTCGAACGAGCGGGGGCTGACCCGGGTGGCGCCCCCCGCGATCCAGGACGTGGCCAAGCTGACCTTCGCGCTCAGCGTGTTCTGGATGTACTTCTTCTTCTCGCAGTACCTGGTGATCTGGTACGGCCACGTGCCCGCGGAAACGCGCTACGTGATCCGCCGCTTCTTCGCCCAGCCCTGGGGCATCATCGCGTGGGCGATCTTCATCATCGGCTGGCTGATCCCCTTCGCGTACCTGCTCAAGCGCCTCACCGGCCGCCCGCCCGAGCGGCACCGGGTCTTCAAGGTCATCCTGTTCTTCGGGTGGATCGCCATCTTCTTCGAGCGGATGCTGCTGGTGTTCCCCGCGCTGCTCCGGGACAACACGGTGCCGCTCGGTCCGGTGGAGATCCTGGTGACGCTGGGCTTCTTCGCGCTGTTCGTGCTCAGCCGCAACTGGTTCCTCGCCCGCTACCAGCCGGTCCTCAGCCTGCCCAAGTAGCCGGCTCGCGCGGTCGCGCCCGCGGTAGAATGTCGGCGTGATCTCCGTCGAGGAAGCGCTCGACCGGGTCCTCTCCCGCGTGGCCGTCCTGGGCGACGAGCGGGTTCCCGTGACCGACGCCCTCCACCGCGTGCTCGCGGAGGACGTGGACAGCCCGCGCGACATGCCGCCCTGGCCGGCCTCGTCGATGGACGGGTACGCGCTGCGCAGCGCCGATACCCACGCCGCCGCGCCCGGCGCGCCCGCGCGCCTGGTCGTCGCCGGCCGGGTGCCCGCGGGGGTGATGGCGGAGCGTCCGCTCCGGCCGGGCGAGGTCTTCCGGATCTTCACGGGGGCGCCGCTTCCCGAGGGTGCCGACTCGGTGGTTCCGCAGGAGGACGTGACCGAGGAGGCGAACGCGGTCCTCGTCCCGCGGCGGGTCGGCGACGGGGACTTCGTGAGGCCCCGAGGCGAGGACATGAAGCGGGGCGACCGTGTCCTCGAGCGCGGGCGAGTGCTGAGCGCGGCCGACATCGGGATGCTGGCCACGGTCGGCCGCAACCCGGTGAGCGTGATCCGCCGGCCGCGCGTGGGCATCCTTTCGACCGGCGACGAGCTGGTGGACCTGGGTGGCCAGATCGGCCCCGGCCAGATCCCGAACTCCAACAGCTACTCGCTCATCGCCCAGGTGATCGAGGCCGGCGCGGAGCCGGTGAGCCTCGGTATCGCGCGAGACCGGCTGGAGGACATCGAGGCGCGCCTTCGATGGGGGCTCGGCTGCGATCTCGTCATGTCCTCCGCGGGAGTCTCGGTAGGCGAGCACGACTTCGTCAAGGATGCGCTCGCCCGGCTCGGGGCGGAGCAGCACCTCTGGCTCGTGGACATGCGTCCCGGGAAGCCGATCGCGTTCTCGACCATCCCGCAGGAGGGCAAGGGCGCCCTCGCCCTGTTCGCGCTGCCCGGCAATCCGGTTTCGGCCATGGTCACTTTCGAGCTCTTCGTCCGCCCCGCGATCCTCCGCATGGCCGGCCACACCCGCCTCCACCGGCCCACCGTCACCGCGCGCGCCCTCGCTCCCATCAAGAACGGCGACACCCGCCGCGGCTACCTCCGAGTCACGCTGACGCCGGACGCCGACACCTACGGCGCCCGCCTGACCGGCACCCAGAGCTCCGGAGTCCTGCGGTCCATGGTCACCGCCGACGGCCTCGCCGTCGTACCCGGCAACACTACGATCCAGCCGGGCGACGCAGTGAAGGTGATCGTCCTCCGACCCGGCCTCTAAGAACTGGAAAGCGGAAACAAGA
>DATHSW010000079.1:0-13731 GCA_035463855.1 Candidatus Deferrimicrobiaceae bacterium
GACGCGGCTACTGAATCAACTGACGGCCGCCCTGAAAGCGTACTACCCGCGCGCGCTGGAGGTCGTGGGCGATCTCACGAGCCAATGGGGCCGAGAGTTCCTACGGGAGCATCCGACCCCTGACGCCGTTGTGCGGCTCACCGAGCGGCGCTGGCAGCGGTGGGCGCGCGAGCATCGGCTCAGCGCCGCGCGCACCACGGAGGTGTGGGGGCTGCTCGCGCGCCCGCAGGTGGCGGTGCCGCCGCACGTCGTGCGGGTCCACGCGCGGCTCCTCGCCGCGGTGCTCGAGCAACTGGACGTCACCGTCCGCGCGGTCGCGGCCTATCGGGAGGCGATCACCGATTTTTTCGCCAACATGCCGGCCGCGACGTGGGCCAGGACACTGCCGGGCGGCCGGAGGGGGACGACGGTGCCCCGCCTCTATGCTGAACTTGGCGACGCCGCGGGGCGCTGGCAGACCTTCCGCCATCTCCAGGGCCACGCCGGCGCCGTCCCCGTCACGAACCGAAGCGGCAAGCAGATCGTCGTGAGGTTTCGATTTGCCTGCAACACCCACCTGCGCGATACCGTACACCAGTTCGCGTTGCAGTCGCTTCAACACAGCGAGTGGGCCCGCGCATACTACGATCGATGCCGCCAGCGAGGTCACCGGCATCACCACGCACTCCGCGCCCTGGCCGCGAAGTGGCTCAAGATCGTCTTCGTGCTGTGGCGTCGCCAGGTCCCTTACGACGAGATCCAGCATCTGGCAACCATGGCGCGGCAGCATCTGCGGCAGCCGGCATGACGGCCCCGAACAAATCCTTGACACCCCATAGGAGGTCCTCCTCGTGCACCGCCCGGTGATGGCGGCGACAAAGTAACGCCAGGTTCGACAGCGTCGTCGGGCCGCCCTGCGCCCAGTGGCGCACATGATGCCCCTGGCCGACCCGAACGGTGCACCCCGGGAAGCGGCAACTCCGGTCTCGATGCTGCAGGGCCCGCCGCAGCGCTGGCGGAATCGTCCGCGTCCGGGCCCTGACCTCCACGATCTGTCCCTCCGCGTCGTGCCGCATCACCACCCGGCTCGCGTCGCACGCCAGCCGCTGCGACGTTCCCGCGGGAACGCGCGGCCCGTCTTCCAGCACCGACTGCCCGGGCTGATCCGGATCCGCCAGGACCGCGGCGTCCACATGCACCACCACCTGGTATCGTTCCCCCGGGGCCCCGGGGTCGAGCTCGTGATGCAGCGCCGTCTCCGCCAGCAGCGCCAGCGCGTCTGCTTGCTGCTGTGCCCGGCTCGCGGTCTCTCCGGCCGGGTCGGTGGCCGGCAGGACGGCCTCGTTGGCGCGGCGCCGCTGATAGAGCGTCTCGCGGGCCGCGTCCAGGGCCCGCAGGAGCAGCGCGCCCACCTCCGGTGTCAGACGCCCGCGCAGCACCACGGTGCCGTCCTCATCCTGGTAAGCGTGCAACCCTCGCCTGGCGTGCTGGCGCGCGGCCTCACGCGCTTCGGCCAGCCGGTCCACCCGGCGCCAGCCCTGCACGATGCGCTCCACGTGGTGCGCCGTGCCCGCGCGCGCCACCGCGAGCAGCCGAGCCTCGGTCTCGGGGGTGGCCACACGGGTCAGCGCGCGCACCTTGGCGTAGGAGAGCTCCCCACGCCCAAGAGCCTCGGCCAGGGCCGGCAGCGCCCCAAGGGCACGCGCTACCCGCACTCGCTCGCGGGCAGCGCCCGGGGCGAGTCCCACGCGCCAGGCGAGCCACGCGGCGCACGAGCGGAAACCCGTGTTCCAGCCCCCGCGGGCATCGAACTCGCGGATGAGGGCCAGGAGGTGAGCGGTCGCCGCCTCGAGGTGGGCCGAGAGCTCGGCGATCTCGTCGCCCAGATGATCCAGCTCCGCGGTGGGCTCCGACGTGGCGCGAACGTCCAGGGCATTCTTTGGCATGGCGAGTCCCCCTTTCGGCTGGGGCAACTCTACACCCCGGTCTCGGCACCCTCTGGATGCCTCCAGGACGCGCGAACGTGGGCTCCGCCATGATCGCTCGTCTCCGGCGACGCGACCGCTCAGCGCGCGCTGGATGTGAGGCGCTCAGCGGGCATTCCCTCCCCCGATCCTGGACGCACCAGGACCGCACGCGGCAGGGCCGTCAAGCGAAAAGTGCAGGCGGTGCTCCGCCGCACTCACGGGTCGCTCGACTCCTTGACGGGCGCCTTCGGAATGGTGAATAATCCTTCGCGATGGTAAAAACAGCGACCCGGACGCTCGACGTCTTCGAGGCGTTCGCCACCGCCAAGCGCCCCCTCACGCTGTCCGAGCTGGCCCGCGCCATCGGGGCGCCGGTCGCGAGCTGCTTCGGCATCGTGCGCACGCTGGAGCGACGCGGGTACCTCTACTGCGCGCGGCCGCGCCGCGGCCTCTATCCCACCCGGCGCCTCCTCGACCAGGCGCGCCTCATCGCCGCCCACGACCCCCTGAGCAGCCGCCTGGACAGCGCCCTCGCCGCGTTGCGCGACCGCACCGGGGAGACGGTGCTGCTCGGCAAGCGCCTCGGCGATCGCGCGGTGTACCTCGACGTGCGGGAGGGGCCGCAGACGGTGCGCTACACGGCGCGCGTGGGCGATCTCAAGCCCCTGCACTCGAGCGCCGTCGGCAAGGCCCTCCTCGGGACTCTGGCCGAGGGCGACTGCCGCCGCCTGCTGGACCGGCTCGAACTGGCGCGGGTCACACCCGCCACGATCACGAGCCGGCGAGCCCTCCTGGCCGACCTCGCCGCCGGGCGCGCGCGCGGCTGGTACGTCACGCGGGGTGAGAACGTGGCCGACGTCATGGCGGTGGCGGTCCCCGTGACGATCGACGACGACGTCCTGGCCATCGCGGTGGCGGGGCCGGCGCAGCGGATGGCGCCGCGGGCGGATCGTCATGGCGCGGCCCTGCTCGAGGTGCGGCGCAGCCTGGAGAAGGCCGGATGAGCGGGGGGATCGGCGTCGCGGCGGCCGACGGGGTGCTCCGCGTCACCATCGATCGGGCGGAGAAGCGCAATGCGCTGAGTCGCGCGCTGCTCGCCGAGCTCCGCGACGTCTTCGAGGGCCGCGCCGGCGACGGCAGCTTGCGGCTGGCCGTCCTGACCGCCGCCGGCGACCGCAACTTTGCCGCGGGCGGCGACCTGCGCGACCTGGCCTCGGTGCGGACGGAGGCGGAGGCCGTGGCGATGGCCACGGAGGCGCGCGCGGCCCTCGACGCCGTCCGGGGCTTCCCCGTCCCGGTCGTCGCGGCGCTCAACGGCGTCGCGCTCGGCGGGGGGGCGGAGCTGGCGCTCGCCTGTGACCTGCGCATCGCGGCCGCCCACGCCGGCATCGGGTTCGTCCAGGGCCGGCTCAACATCTCCACGGCGTGGGGGGGCGGCATAGACCTCATGCGCCTGATCGGGCCGGCGCGCGGGCTGGCGGTGCTGGTGCGGGGCGAGGTGATCCCGGCGGGGCCGGCGCAGGCCCTCGGCCTCGTCGACGCCGTCGCGGGAGCGGACGAGCCGTTCGAGGCCTTCGTCGACCGCTTCGTCGCCTCCCTGCCGCGGCAGGCCCCGCAGGTGATGCGCGCCTTCAAGGCCCAGGCCATCGCCGAGCGACTGGGCCGGCCGCGCGCCGAGCGGGAGCAGATCGAGGCCCGGCTCTTCAGCCTCACGTGGGTACACGACGACCACTGGAACGCCGTCGACCGGCTGTTCGAGGATCGAGCGACGGGAGGAGCACGATGAAGACGAGCGACGCGAAGTCGGCGGAGCCGGCGACCCCGGTGCGGACGCCGTCGGGCATCGAGGTGCCGGTGGTGGCCACGCGGGACATGCTGAAGCGGCCCGACGTCGAGCCGCCCGGCGAGTACCCGTTCACCCGCGGCATCTTCCCCGACGGGTATCGCGGCCGGCTGTGGACGATGCGGCAGTACTCGGGCTTCGGCTCGGCCGAGGAGTCGAACCGGCGGTACCGGTTCCTGCTGGAGCAGGGCCAGACCGGGCTGTCGGTCGCCCTGGACCTGCCGACCCAGTGCGGCTTCGACCCGGTCGATCCGATGGCGCGCCCGGAGGTCGGCAAGGTCGGCGTGTCGCTGTCCCACCTCGCCGAGATGGAGACGCTCTTCGACGGCATCGACCTCGGCGCCATCTCGACCTCCTTCACGATCAACGGCACCGCCGCCATCATCTACGCCATGTACGTCGCGTGCGCCGACCGCCGCGGCGTGCCGCGGGCGGCGCTCACCGGAACGATCCAGAACGACATCCTGAAGGAGTACGTGGCGCGCGGCACGTGGATCTTCCCGGTGCGGCCGTCGATGCGGCTCGTCGCCGACACCGTGCTCTTCGCCCAGGACGCGACCCCGCGCTTCAACGCGATCTCCATCGCGGGCGCTCACGTGCGCGACGCCGGCTCCACGGCCGTCGAGGAGATCGCCTACACGCTCGCCGACGGGCTCGCCTACGTGGACGAGCTGATCCGGCGGGGCGGCGACGTGGCCCGGTTCGCCCAGCGGCTCTCCTTCTTCTTCTACGTCCACATGGACTTCTTCGAGGAGGTGGCGAAGTTCCGCGCCGCCCGGCGCCTGTGGGCGCGGATCATGCGCGAGCGCTACGGGGTCACCGATCCGCGCGCGCAGCTCTTCCGCTTCGGCGTCGTCTGCGGCGGCTCGTCGCTGACCGCGGCCCAGCCCTACAACAACGTCGTGCGGGTGGCGATCGAGGCGATGGCGGCCGTCGCGGGCGGCGCCCAGTCGATCTTCACGTGCGCGTTCGACGAGGCGTTTCAGATCCCGACGGAGTTCGCCGCCGAGCTGGCGCTGCGCACGCAGCAGATCATCGCCCACGAGAGCGGGATCGCCCGGACCGTCGATCCGCTCGGGGGCAGCTACTACGTCGAGCACCTCACCGACCGCATGGAGGAGGAGATCCTCGCGGTCATGGACGAGATCGACCGGTACGGGGGGGCCGTCCGCGCCATCGAGGACGGCTGGCTGCAGTCCCGGCTGGCCCACCGCGCCCTCGAGCGCAAACGGAAGATCGACACCGGCGACACGGTCATCGTCGGCCAGAACCGGTTCCACCGGGCGGACGAGGCCGAGGCGGTCGGCGAGGCGTTCCGGCTCGACCCCGACGCCAGCCGGCGGATCGCCGGGCAGTACGAGGCGGTCCGCGCCCGCCGCGACGCCGGCGCCGTCGCCCGCGCGCTCGATCGGCTGGAGGCGGCCGCCGGCCGCGACGGCGAGAACCTCGTCCCCCACCTGATCGACTGCTGCCACGCCTACGCCACCGTGGGCGAGATGGTCGGGCGCCTGCGCGCCCGGTGGGGCGACTTCCGGGAGCCGGTCGGCCTGTGAGCGCCGCCGGCGCCGATCGACCGCTCGCCGGCAAGCGGATCCTCGTGGCGAAGCCCGGTCTCGACGGCCACGACATCGGGGCCAAGATCGTCGCGCTCGCCCTCCGGGACGCCGGCGCCGAGGTGCTCTACACGGGCTTGCGCAAGAGCCCGGCGGCGATCGCCCGCGCCGCGGTGGACGAGGACGTGGACGCGGTGGGCCTCAGCGTGCTCTCCGGCAGCCACAAGGAGCTGGTCGGCGAGACGCTCGAGAGCCTGCGGGCGCTCGGCGCGGGGGAGCTGCCGGTCTTCGTGGGCGGGACCATTCCCGCCGAGGACCACGGCGAGCTGCGCGGGTGGGGCGTGCGCGGCGTCTTCACGAGCCGCATGCGGCTCGAGGACGTCGTCGCGGCCGTCGCGAAGGCGCTGGCGTGAGCGGTCCGCTCGCCGGCCTGCGCATCCTGGAAGTGGGCCACATGATCGCCGGCCCGTACTGCGGGATGCTGCTGGCCGACCTCGGCGCCCACGTGGTCAAGATCGAGCCGCCCGAGGGCGACCTCGCGCGCGCGGTGAGCCCGCACTGGGTCGGGCCGCACAACGCCTATTTCGCGAGCCTGAACCGCAGCAAGCGGAGCGTCGCGCTCGATCTCGGCACGGAGGAGGGACAGCAGGCGCTCGGCGAGCTGGCCGCGGGCGCCCACGCCCTCGTCACCAACCTGAGGCCGGCCGCCGTCCGGAAGCTGGGGCTGACCTACGACCGCCTGGCGCGCTGGAACCCGCGCCTGGTCTGTGTCGCCCTCACCGGATACGGCCTCGACAGCCCCTATGCCGACCATCCCGCCTACGACTACGTCATCCAGGCGCTGACCGGGGTGATGGCGCTCACCGGCGAGCCGGACGGCCCGCCCGCGAAGACCGGCTACTCCGCCGTCGACAACTCCGCCGGGATGATGGGGGCGCTCGCCCTTCTCGCGAAGATCGTGGAGGGCCGCGGGGGCCAGGTCGACATCGCGATGTACGACGTGATGCTCTCCCAGCTCAACTACCTGGCCGGGGCGTGGCTCAACGCGGGCGAGCGGGCGGAGCGGCTCGCGCGCTCGGCACACCCCTACATCGTCCCGGCGCAGCTCTTCGCCACCGCCGACGGGTGGCTCACGCTGTTCGTCTCCCACGACGACTTCTGGCGCCGCTTCTGCGACGAGGTGGGTCGGCCCGAGTGGCGCGCGGACGAGCGGTTCGCAACGATGGCGGCGCGGCGCCGGCACCGCGGGGCGGTCGTCGCCGGGGTGGCCGGGCTGCTCGCCGGCGACACCACCGACCGGTGGGTGGCGCGGCTGGCGCCGCTCGGCATCGTGGTCGGCGGCGTGGTGACGCTCGAGCAGGCGCTCGCGAGCCCGCAGACGGCCCACCGGGGCATGGTCGTGACGATCGACACGCCGGCCGGAGCGCTGCGCGCCGTCGGCAACCCGATCAAGATCGCCGGCGCGACGACCGCCTACGCGCCGCCGCCCCTGCTCGGCGAGCACGACCCGGGCGACGTGTGGGGGCCCGCCGCCGCGGGCCGACGAATCCCCGAGAGCGAGACGACGAGAACGGAGGGCTCAGCGTCATGAACCTCGTGAGCGACAGTTTCAAGGACGGTGACTATCTCAAGCCAGGGCACGTGCTCTCGGCCGACTACGGCTTCGGCTGCGGCGGGGGAAACCAGTCGCCGCATCTCAGCTGGGCGGATGCCCCGGCGGGGACGAAGAGCTTTGCCGTCACGTGCTTCGATCCCGATGCGCCGACCGGCAGCGGCTTCTGGCACTGGGTCGTGGTCAACATCCCGCCGGGCGTCACGGAGCTGGCCCTCGACGCCGGCAACCCCGCGAGCGGCAAGCTACCGGCGGGCGCGCTGCAGGTGCGGACCGACTTCGGCAAGCCGGGCTACGGCGGCCCCTGCCCGCCGCCGGGCGATCATCCGCACCGCTACCTCTTCACCGTCTTCGCGGTGTCGATGGACACCCTGCCGGTCACCGCGGACACGTCGGCGGCCGTCGTCGGCTTCTACCTGAACTTCAACACGCTGGCGAAGGCCTCGCTGATGGGTCTCTTCAAGCGCTGACGGGCCGCCCCCGGGTCGGCGGTAGGATGGCGCCATGAACGCCGGCCGGACTGCTCCAGGGCTCGCGCTGGCCGCGGCTGTGCTATTCGGTCTCAGCGCGCCCGCGGCCAAGCCGCTGGCCGGCGCGGTCGATCCGTGGCTGCTCGCCGGCCTGCTCTATCTCGGCTCGGGCATCGGCCTCGGGCTCTACCGGGTGGCCCAGCGGCTCGTCGGACGCCTGAGATCGGAAGCCCCGCTCGGGCGGCAGGATCTCGCGTGGCTCGGCGGAGCCATCGCGGTCGGCGGCGTCGTCGGCCCCGTGCTCCTCATGTACGGCCTCGCCGCCGGGACGGCCGTTCAGTCGTCCCTCCTGCTGAACCTCGAAGGTGTCTTCACGGCGCTCGTGGCCTGGTCCTTCTTCCGCGAGAGCTTCGATGCGCGGATCGCCGTCGGCATGGCGGCCATCGCCGGCGGAGCCGCCGTCCTGTCGTGGAAGCCGGCGCAGTCGCTCGTACTGGACGGCTCGGCCCTGCTCGTCACCGGAGCCTGCCTGGCCTGGGCGATCGACAACAACCTCACCCGGAGGGTGTCCGGTGGCGACCCGCTGCAGATCGCCGCCCTCAAGGGCATCGTGGCCGGGTCGGTCAACGTCCTGCTCGCCATGGTCCAGCGGGCTCCCTGGCCAACCCCCGCCGCCATCGTCGGCGCGGGTGTGGTCGGCTTCCTGGGCTACGGCACGAGCCTCGTCTTGTTCGTCCTCGCGCTCCGTCTCCTCGGCGCCGCTCGGACGGGGGCGTACTTCTCGACCGCGCCCTTCGTGGGAGCGATCGCAGGCGCCCTCGTGCTCCATGAGCCGCTGACCTGGCAGACCGTCCTAGCCGCCCTCCTCATGGGCGCCGGCGTGTGGCTTCACCTCACCGAGCGGCACGACCACGAGCACCAGCACGAGCCGCTCGAGCACACCCACGCCCACATCCACGACGAGCACCACCAGCACCCGCACGCGCCGGGAGCTCCACCCGGCGAGCCGCATAGCCACGTCCACCTGCACGAGCCACTTCGTCATAGCCACCCGCACTTCCCGGATCTGCATCACCGTCACCATCACTGAGGGACCAGCCACTGAATCGCTCGGGGATCAGCCCCTTCCCCGGCGCCTCTCCGCCCGTTGCGACAGCGTGGCGACGACTGCGCGGGCTCCAACCGATAGCGTGCGCGCCTCGCTGTGGATCACGTGAAAATGCCGCTGGATCCGAAGGCCGCGCAGGCGGAGCGCGGCCAGGCGGCGGCTGGCCACTTCGCCCCGTACCGCGTGCACCGAGACGAAGGCGACGCCCAGGCCGGCCATGACCCCCTGCTTGATGGCCTCGGTGTGGTTCAGCTCCATGGACGCGCGCCAGCCCACCCCAGCCTCTTCGAGCGCTCGCTCGGTGACACGGCGCGTGGCCGAGCCTTCCTCGCGGACCAGCAGCGGCTCGTCCGTGAGGTCGGCGGGGGCGATCTCGTGACGCCGGGCCCACCGGTGGCGCGGCGCCACGATCAGGACCAGCTCGTCCACGAGGCCCGCCGCCAGGCACTCTTCTCCAGCGGCGAGGCCGTGGCCGCCCACCACCCCCAGATCGACCTCGTGCGCGCGGATCGCTTCCTCGATCACCCGCGAGTTGGCGATCCGCAGCCGCAAGTCGATCCCGGGGTGCCGACGCCGGAACTCGCCGATGACCGCGGGCAACACGTAGATCCCGGGCGTCGTACTCGCGCCGACCAGAAGCGAGCCACGCTGGAGTCCCTGGAGCTCTCCCAGGACCTCGCGAACGTCGGTCAGCGTCGCGAACACCCGCTTCGCGCGCTCCTCCAGTAGCCGCCCGGCCTCCGTCAGGACCACCCCGCGGCTGAGGCGGTCGAACAGTCGCGCCCCCAGCTCCGCTTCCAGCTCCCGGACGTGCTGTGACAGGCCCGGCTGGCTCGTGTGGAGGGCTTCCGCGGCCTGCCGGTAACTGTGCGCGCGGGCGATGGCGAGGAACACCTCGAGCTGCCGGAGCGTCATGCCATAAGCCTAGCCCTATTGGCCCGGTAAGAAAACGGTATTGGAGCTTATCGCGGCCGAGGGGTACCCAGAAGGAGCCAAACCGCCCAGGTCCGGGCAAGGAGGAGGCGCCCATGATCTTCCGTCAGTTCCTGGCCCCCAAGACCGGCTGCGCCAGCTATCTCTTCGGCTGAGGGGGTGCAGCCAGCTGCGCTGTGGTGGATCCACAGCAGGACATCGAGCCCTATGTCGAGGCCGCCGCCCAGAAGAACATGCGCATCACGCACATCTTCGAGACCCACGTCCAGGCGGACCACGCCTCCGGCGCGCGCCGTCTCGCGACGGTGACCGGCGCGCCCGTTCTCATCCACGAGTCGGCCCCGGTCGAATTCCCCCACGTGGCCCTCCAGGATGGGGAGGAGCACGACCTCGGCAACGTGCGCGTCACCGTATTGCACACGCCGGGTCACACACCGGACGGCATATCCCTCCTGGTCACCGACCGGACCCGAGGACCCGAGCCCTGGTTCGTGCTGACCGGCGATACGCTCTTCGCGGGCGGGGTGGGCCGGCCCGATCTGCTCGGAGAGGGCGCAGAAGCGGCGCTCGCGGAGCAGCTCTACGAGAGCATCCACGGCAAGCTGCTCAAGCTTCCGGACCACATCGAGGTGTTCCCGGCCCACTTCGGAGGCTCCGCCTGCGGCAAGGGGCTCAGCGGCAAGCCCGGCTCCACCATCGGCTTCGAGCGGCGCTTCAACCCGGCGCTGCAGCTTCCATCCAAGGCCGAGTTCGTGCGCTATGTGCTGGCCGATCTCCCACCGCAGCCGGAGGCGTTCGCGGAGAACCGCCGCCACAATCTCGGCCAGACGTGAGCGAGGTCCGGCTGGGCCTGCGCGAGAACCTGCCCCAGTTCTCGCTCCTGGTCCTCCTCAACGCGTTCGTCGGCGCCATGGTGGGGCTGGAGCGGACCGTCCTGCCCCTCCTGGGCGAGCAGGAATTCGGGCTGAGCTCGAAGACCGCCATCACCTCGTTCATCGTGAGCTTCGGGGTGACCAAGGCCGTCATCAATCTCGTGGCCGCGCGGCTGTCCGACCGGATCGGTCGCAAGCCGATCCTGGTGGCGGGGTGGCTCTTCGCCTTGCCGGTGCCGTTTCTCATCATCTATGCGCCCGAATGGTGGTGGATCGACCTCGCCAACGTGCTGCTCGGGGCCAACCAGGCGATGGCCTGGTCGATGACCGTGATCATGAAGATCGACCTCGTCGGGCCGAAGCGGCGCGGACTGGCCCTGGGCCTGAACGAGTTCGCCGGCTACTTCGCGGTCGGCGTGATGTCGTGGATCACGGGCTACATCGCCGGGCACTACGCCCTGCGTCCGCAGCCGTTCTATCTCGGGATCGCGATCTCGGTCATCGGGGTCCTCATGAGCATCCTGCTGATACGGGAAACACGGGGCCACGTCTCCCTGGAATCCCGCTCGGACCCACGCGCCCCCGTGAGTCGTGCGCCCTCCCTCGGCCGGATCTTCTACGTCACGAGCCTCGGCAATGTCAGTCTCTTCGCCGCCTGCCAGGCCGGCCTCGTCAACAATCTGAACGACGGGATGTCGTGGGGCCTCTATCCGCTCTACTTCGCGGCCCTGGGCCTTGGCGTCCAGCGCATCGGGGTCGTGAAGGCCGTGTACCCGATCTGCTGGGGTCTCCTCCAGATCGCGACCGGTCCGCTCTCCGACCGCCACGGTCGCAAGGGCCTGATCGCGTGGGGCATGATCATCCAGGCGGTCGCGATCTGGCTCACCGTCCTGGTCCCGGTCTACGGTGCCTGGATCGTCGCGGCGGCCCTCCAGGGCCTCGGCACCGCGATGGTCTACCCGACGCTGCTGGCTGCTATTACCGATCACGCCCATCCGACGTGGCGGGCGTCGAGCCTCGGGGTCTACCGCTTCTGGCGGGACCTGGGCTACGCGGTGGGCGCCCTCCTGTCCGGGCTCGTGGCCGATCTCGTCGGCCTGGAAGCGGCGATCCATCTCGTGGCCGCCCTGACGCTGGCCTCCGGGCTTGTCGTCGCGCGCCTGATGGGAACCCCGGCTCTGGTCTCCCGGCCGGTGTAGGACGGCGGTGGAGTTCTCACGAGCATCCGCGGCGTGGTCCTGGACCTGGCGCCGGGCTCGCGCTATCTTCGGGCAACCCGAGAAACTCCAACCCCGGCCATCCTGGGAGAACACGCCGATGATCGATCTGAACGCGCACAAGATCACCGACGAGGCCATTCGCCGCTGGGACAACGTGCTGCGCCACCTCCATGCCTTCGCGCGCGAGGTCAAGCTGACCGCGGCCTTCTTCACGCTCGATGAGACATTGTCCCTCGCTTCTGCCTGATGGCGGCGGCCATGGGACCGGAGCACGAGGGGATCGATCTGGATGATCCCTGGCAGGCCATCGAGGCCTGCTACGAGCGGGGTTGGACCGATGGCCTTCCGGTCGTGCCCCCGACGGAGGCCCTGGTGGAGCGGATGCTGGCCTCGGGGCCGTGGGACCCGGACCAGGTGCTGCTACACGAGCCGGCCCGCGACCGCGCGGTGACCGCCTACAAGGCCGCGGTCAATTCGGTCATGGCCGGGTGTCGGCCCGAGTACTTCCCGGTAATCGGCGCCGCCCTGACCGCCATCGGCGATCCGGCCTTCGAGCTGCACGGCCCGGCCACGAGCACCGGCGGGGCAGCCCTCATGGTGATCGTCAACGGTCCGGTCCGGCGGCGCCTGGGCATCCACGGCAAGGCCAATCTCTTCGGGCCGGGGTTCCGTGCCAACGCCACCATCGGCCGCGCGCTGCGCCTGGTGCTGCTGAATTGCCTCGAGTGCCACCCGGGCGTCCTCGACAAGTCCACCCAGGGCTGGCCGGGCAAGTACTCGCTGTGCTTCGCCGAGGACGAGGAAGGGAGCCCCTGGGAGCCACTGTCCGTGGCGCGCGGCTTTCGGCCCGAGCAGTCCACGGTCACGGTGTTCGCCGCGGAGTCGGGACACAACGTCCTCGCGCACGGCACCCGCTCGCCCGAGCGCCTGCTCACGCTGTTCGCGGAGACCATGGCCGGTCTCGGGAGCCTGAGTCCCGGACGCTCGGTCATCGTCTTCGCACCCGAGCACGCCGAGCACCTCGCGCGCGAGCGCTGGAGTCGCGCACGCACCCAAGCGTGGCTCTACGATCGCGCGTGGCGGTCCCTCGCCGATCTGAAGCGCGCCGGAAAGGTCGAACCGGCTTTCCTCACCAATCCGCGGCTGCTCGAGTGGCTCTACCGCGACCACCCCGCCGGTGTCCCCTCCCCTCCGCCCGACGCCGGCGCGGCCGAGCGCATCACCGCCGAGGACCAGACCGTCCGCGTGCATCGAGGCCTGGGACCCGACGACATCCTCCTCTGCGTGGGCGGCGGCGAGGCCGGCGGCCACTCCGCCTTCTTCCCGTCGTGGAGCCGGGGGCGCTCCGTTCCCTTCGTCACCAAGGAGGTGCCGTCATGACGCGTATCCTGGATCCGACCGTGCGCGCGGGGAAGGTCGTCGGCACCGCGCCGCTCGCCCCCCGGCCATCACGCCTCGCCGGGGCCACTATCGGACTCCTCGCGAACGGCAAGTCCAACGGCATGCTGCTCCTCGAGCGCATCGCCGAGATCCTGGGCGAGCGCCACGCGATCGCCGAGGTGGTCCGGGTCGCCAAGACGAACGCGAGCGTTCCCGTCACCGAGGAGGAAGCAGAGCCGCTGCTCAGGCGCTGCGCGGTGGTGGTGACCGCGATCGGCGACTGAGGATCGTGCTCGTCGGGCAGTGTGCTCGACGCCATCTTCTTCGAGAAGCGCGGCATCCCGGCGGCGGTCGTCGTCACCGCGCCGTTCATTCCCACCGCGCTCGGTATCGCCGATCTGGCGGGCATCCCCGGGTATCCCCACGCGGTCATCCCGCATCCGGTGGGCAGCCTGAGCCCCGAAGAGGTGCGCGGACGCGCCGACGCGGTGGCCGCGCGAGTCGAGACGCTTCTGCTCAGATCCGAGGATCGAGCCGGTGCCGCATGACCGGGGAGCACGATGGGACTATCTGCAGCTCCGCCATCCTGGCGGCGAGCGCTCCGCTCGCCACGCCCAGCACCCCGACCACGGCGGTCAGGAGCGTCGCCGGTCAGAGAACCCACAGGAACGCGGAAGCGCCCGACAGCCCGCTTGCCCATCCGACCCTGCGATCATGCGACATGTCCGGCTCCTTTCCCCATCCACGTGTCGGTGTCCGGGACTCGCCCGCCGGCGGCCCGGGCCATGCCGCGA
>DATHSW010000080.1:0-14680 GCA_035463855.1 Candidatus Deferrimicrobiaceae bacterium
CAACTAGCGAGCCTTGCGCCAGGCCTCGATCTGGCCCCGATGCTCCTGATAGTGATGCCGGCTGTTGAGATCCACGATCTTGTAGGCGGTCTTGCCGGGCACGTAGCGCTCCTCGGGCACCGAGGCGGCCGCGCGCATGAAGGCGGCGTGCGAGGCGTCGAGCTCGGCCAGGATGTCGGCGGTGGCCGCGGCCTTCCGCGCCTCGGCGAAGCGGCCGTTCCAGGCGTCCACGTCGTCGTAGGAGACGCCCTCCGCGATCGGCCGCTCGCCCCGGGCGAGCCGCTCGAGCGCCGGCGCCAGCTCGCGGTGCCAGCCCGAGATGTGGGCGACCACGTCGCGGGCGCTCCAGGTGCCGAGCCACACCTCGCGCATGCGCGCCTCGTCGAGGCCCGCGATCGCGCGCTTGAAGGCGGTGAACTCCGTCTCGGCCTCGCACAGCAGGACCTTCTTCTCTGACATGGCCTCCTCCGTGGGCGGGGTCAGGTCTTACATTCCGACATTTCCATGCGGGCCGACCTGGGCAACCGCCGTGAAAATGTCGGAATGCAAGACCTGACCCCGATCAAAGGAGGCGAGCCGGCCATGTCGGAGAAGACGACCTTGCTGAGCGAAGCGGAGACCGAGTTCACCCTCTTCAAGCGCGCGATCGCGGGGCTCGACGAGGCGCGCATGCGCCAGGTCTGGCTCGGGACCTGGAGCGCGCGCGACATCGTCGCCCACATCTCGGGCTGGCACCGCGAGATGGCGCCGGCGCTCGAGCGGCTCGCCCGGGGCGAGCGCCCGATCGCGGAGGGCGTCTCCTACGAAGACGTCGACGCCTGGAACGGCCGCTTCGCGGAGGCGAAGCGGTCGGCCACCACCGCCGACATCCTGGCCGAGCTCGACGCCTCGCACGCCGCCTTCATGCGGGCGGCCGCCGCGGTGCCCGAGGAGCGCTACGTACCGGGCAAGACCGCCCACAAGATCGTCGATCTCAACAGCCGCCATCACTATCAGGAGCATCGGGGCCAGATCGAGGCCTGGCGCAAGGCTCGCTAGTTGGCCCGGACGCGCTGGGGGGTCCTGATCGTGCCCGCCCTGCTCTACTTCCTCTCCTACTTCCACCGGGTCGCCCCGGTGGTGGTGGCCGGCGACCTGATGGCCGCCTTCGCGGTCTCGGCGGCGACGCTGGGCGTGCTGTCCTCGATCTATCCGTACTGCTTCGCGGCCATGGCCCTGCCCGGGGGCAGCCTCATCGATTTCCTCGGCCCGCGCCGCACGCTCACCCTGGGCGGGCTCAGCATGAGCGCGGGCTCGGTGCTCTTCGGGCTGGCGCCCGGCTTCGGGGTGGCCTTCGCGGGGCGCCTGCTGGTGGGCCTGGGCGCCTCGGTGATCCTCATCGCGGGGTTGCGGCTGGCCGCCGAGTGGTTCGGCACCGAGGAGTTCGGCACCGTCGCGGGCGCGGCCCAGAGCGTGGGCTCGATCGGCGCGATCGCGGGCACGACGCCGCTCGCCCTGCTCGTCGAGCAGATCGGCTGGCGCCAGGGCTTCGTCGCCATCGGCACGGCCACCGCGCTGCTCGCCGCCGCGTGCTTCCTCACCGTGCGCGACCGCCCCGAGCGCGCGGCCGCGCCGGGCGCAGGGCCGCGCGCGGCGGAGCCGGGCCTGCGCGAGATCATCGCGGGGATCCCGAGCGTGGTCACCAATCCCCGTTCGTGGACGGTGGGGCTCATCTCGGGCGGCATCTACGGAGGCTTCGCCGCCTTCGTCGGGCTCTGGGGCGTGCCCTACCTGACCCAGGTCTACGAGCTGCCGCGGGTGCGCGCCGCCAACATCGTCGGGCTGGCCGCGCTGGGCCTCCTGGTGGGGGCGCCGCTCATCGGCTGGCTCTCGGACCGCCTGAAGCGTCGTCGACTCCCCTTGATCATAGTCAGCGGCCTGAACGTCTTCACCTGGGTCGCGCTCGTCGCCCCGGCGACGCCGATCGCGCCGGACTTCCTGCCCCTCATCTGCTTCCTCATCGGCCTGGGCTCGAGCGTGGTCGTGCTGGTCTTCGCGGCCATCCGCGAGGTCAATGATCCGCGCCACGTGGGGGTGGCGCTGGGCTTCCACAACCTGCCCACGTTCCTCTCCTTCGGCATCATGCAGTGGGTCACCGGGCTCGTGCTCGACCGGTACTGGGACGGCGCGCTGGTGGCGGGGGCGCGCGTGTACGGGGCCGACGCCTACCGCGCGGCCTTCGCCCTCTGCCTGCTGCTGGCCGCGGGCGCCTTCGTCTCCGCCTGTCTCGCCCCCGAGACCCGCGGCCGGAACATCTGGAGCGCGGCCTGATGGGCCGGATCCTGGAGCGGGCCGAGCAGTGCTGGTCGGGCGGCGTCGAGCCGCGCGAGTTCTGGAAGGCGACCGGCGAGGTCGAGGAGATCGCCTCCGGCGTCTTCTTCGTGCACGCCTTCGCCAACGTGACGGTGGTGCGCGCCGGCCGCGGGCTGGTCCTGGTGGACACCGCCAACTACGTGGGCCGCGACCGGACCTTCGCGGCGGTGCGCGCGATCGACCCGGGCCCGCTGCACGCGGCGATCTACACGCACGGCCACGCCGATCACGCGTTCGGGCTGCCTCCGTTCCTCGCGGAGGCGGCCGGGAAGGGCTGGCCGCGGCCCCGGATCGTCGGCCACCGGAGCGTGGCCGCCCGCTTCGACCGCTACCGCGCGACCCTCGGCTACAACGGGCTCATCAACGCGCGCCAGTTCTCCATCGCGGCCTCCTGGCCCACCGAGTACGACTACCCCGACACGGTCTACGACCAGGCGCTGCGCCTCGACACCGACGGCGTGGCGCTCGAGCTGCAGCACGCGCGGGGCGAGACCGACGACGCCACCTGGGTGTGGTGGCCGGAGCGGCGCATCCTCTGGACGGGCGATCTCTTCATCTGGGTCGCGCCCAACGCGGGCAATCCCCAGAAGGTGCAGCGCTACGCCGCGGAGTGGGCGGCGGCGCTGCGCGAGATGGCGGCGCGGGGCGCGGAGCTGCTCATCCCGGGCCACGGCATGCCCATCGTCGGGGCCGAGCGCGTGCGGCAGGCCCTCACCGACACCGCGGAGTGGCTCGAGGCGCTGGTGAGCCAGACGCTCGCGCTGATGAACGCGGGGGCCACGCTCGAGGAGGTGCTGCACTCGGTGAGGCCGCCCGCCGACCTGGCCGAGCGGCGGTATCTGCAGGCCGTGTACGACGAGCCCGACTTCGTGGTGCGCAACCTCTGGCGACTCTACGGCGGCTGGTACGACGGCGCGCCCGCGCACCTCAAGCCCGCGCCCGAGGCCGAGCTGGGCCGCGAGGTCATGACGCTGGCGGGGGGCATCGACGGTCTGATCGCGCGGGCGGGCGCGCTCGCCGCCGAGGGCCGCCTGGCGCTGGCCGGCCAGCTCATCGACTGGGCCGTCGCGGCCGAGCCCGAGCACCGCGGCGCCCATGCGGCCCGCGCCCGGATCTATGAGCGGCGCGCCGAGGACGCGCGCGCGCTCATGACCCGCGGCATCTTCTCCGCCACCGCCCGCGAATCCGCGGAGAAGGCCCGCGATCCCCTCTCCCCTCCGGGGAAAGGGCCAGGGTGAGGGGTGGTCGTGGCAACCACCTACCGCCTCAGCCCCAGCCGGCGCGCGGCGAATCGTCTCGTCCGCCTCCTGCTGAAGCTCGGCCTGATGCCCGGCCCCACCTACCTGCTCACCGTCCCCGGCCGTCGCACCGGCCGGCCCCTGTCCACGCCGGTGACCCTGGTGGAGGAAGGCGACAGCCGATGGCTGGTGGCCCCGTACGGCGAGGTCGCCTGGGTCCGCAACGCCCGCGCCGCCGGGCAGGTCACGCTGAGCCGCGGCAGGCGCTCCGAGACGCTGCCGATCCGCGAGCTGAGCCCTGCCGAAGCCGCCCCCGTGCTCCAGCGCTACATCACCCGGGTCCCCATAACCCGCCCCTACTTCGACGCAAGACCCGATTCCCCCCTCGCCGCGTTCATCGCCGAAGCCCCCCGCCACCCCGTCTTCCACCTGGGGTCAGGTCTTACATTCCGACATTTCTGAGGTATCGCGAGGGGCCTCTCCGGTCTTTGCACTGGGAGACGGGCGGGTGGCACCGGCACGCCGCTTGAAGAGCGGCGATTCCGGCGAAATGTAGGAATGCAAGACCTGACCCCAGGCTAGACGACTTCGTCGGTGCGGGAGAGGACCTCGCCGAAGCGGGAAAGGGCGGGCGGCGGGAGGGACTTGTAGATCTCGGCGATGCGGAGATTGATCTCGCGGTTGGCGAGGGCGAAGAGGCTCCGGCCTTCCGCGTCGCCTTCCACCAGGAACGGGCCGAGGCGCTCGACCTCGAGGACCCAGAGGGCCTGGGCGATCCCGAGCTCGCGCAGCCAGTGCACCTCGCGCACGCGGGTGATGCCGCGGCCGTAGGCCGCGCCCATGCCGTAGCCCACGGTGGTGAGGTAGACCGCGCGGTGGGGCACGAACCACTCGCGATAGGCCAGCTCGGTGAGCCCGGCCTTGCCCACGATCACGCGGGCGCCCGAGCGCTCGAACCACGGGCCCATGGACTTGCCGAAGCGGAAGCTGGCGGTCGCGGTCACCGCCTCGACCACGTGGGTGCCGTCCGGGCGCGTGGCCGCGGCGGGCGAGCAGTGGAAGTTCACGTTGGTGAGCGCTCGCACCGCGGGCGGGAACGGGGCGTTCTTCTCCACCACCTGGCGGTAGACGCCCTCGCGGGCGGTGTAGAGCGCGCCGCTCAGGTAGACGACATCGCCCAGCTTGAGCGAGCGGATGGCCGCGTCGGACACCGGGGTGGTCAGGTGCACCTCGTCCATCGCCACGTCGTCGAGCCGCGCGATTGCCGCGCCCATCACTCGATCCCCAGCCGGCGATAGTAGTCGGTGAACCAGCCGGGATCGCTCCGGAACTCCACGCGACCGTCCGGACGGATGCGCGCGGTGGCCCGTCGCGAGGAGAGGCAGAACTGGTGGATGCCCACCGGCATGCCGCCGGTGTGGGTGTAGGCCAGCTCCACGTGGGTGGCCACCACCATCGAGGTGCCCGCGAAGCCCATCGCTCCGATCCCGATGTAGTTGCCGAGCGCGGTCAGCTCGTCCTCCAGCGCCGCCGCGGCGGGATCGGGATTGCGGCTGCCGACTGTGCGCAAGCACGCCGCTTCCTTCCCCAGCCGCACGCAGGTGTCCTTGGCCCCGCCGATGCCCACTCCCACGATGGCGGGCTGGCAGGCGAGGCCCCGCTTGCCCGACTCGATCAGGGTGTCCACGAAGAAGCGCTTGATCCCGGCCACCCCGTCGCCGGGGAAGAGCATCCGGTAGTCGCTGCCGAAGAGCCCGCCCTTGTGCACGGTGGTGATATCGATCCACTCCGCCCCCGGCTCCACCGCGTACGTGATCTCCGGCGCGTGGAGGCCCACGTTGTCGTTGCGGTCCTCCCGCGTGAGCGGGTGCACGCGGTTGGGCCGGAGCGGGATGGCCTGGGTCGCCTCCGCGGTGGCCCGGCGGAGCGCGCGCTCGAGGGCCACCAGCCCGCCCTCGACCGCGGCCTCGTTGCCGAGCCGCACGTAGTAGCGCGGCAGCCCGGTGTCCGCGCACATCGGCCGACGGTCCGCGGTGGCGATGTCCCAGTTGCCGAGCATCTGGTCGAGCACGAACCGCGCGAGCCGGCTGGCCTCACGATCGCGCGCCAGCCGCACCCCTTCCCGATAGTCCGCCGGGATGTCGATGGCCGCCCGCGACATCAGCTCCCGCGCGGTGTCCTCGATCAACTTCGCCGCAATCAGATTCGGCATCGTGATCAAGACTCTCCAAGGCGGTAGTGACGGGCCGGGGCGGCCGGCGGGGGCGGGAGGGGGTCGGGTGACCCGTTCCCGGCAACGTGAGCCAGGAACCTCATGTCGCTAGATTGGGAACTGCTACCAGCCCAAGACGAGTAAGCGGGCCGTGGTCAGAGACCCCCTCCCGCCCCCGCCGGCCGCCCCGGCCCGTCGCTACCGCTTACCCTGCTTCTCGTCCCGCCGCAGCTTGTACTCGATGGAGTCGACGAGGGCCTGCCACGACGCCTCGATGATGTTGTCGGCCACCCCCACCGTGCCCCAGGTGTCGTTTCCATCGCCGGAGGTGATCAGCACCCTGGTCTTGGCCGCGGTGGCCTTGGACTCGTCGAGGATGCGCACCTTGTAGTCGAGCAGCGCCATCTCGCGCAGGTTCGGGTAGAAGTCCTCGAGCGCCTTGCGGAGCGCGTGGTCGAGCGCGTGCACCGGGCCGTTGCCGGCCGCCGCGGTGTGCTCCTCGATGCCCTTCACGCGCAGGCGCACGGTGGCCTCCGCCACCGGCTCGCCGTCCCCCGCGTTCTCCTCCACGATCACCCGGTAGCCGGTGAGCTCGAAGTACGGCCGGTGATTGCCGAGCGCCCGCTCCATCAGGAGCTCGAAGGAGGCCTCGGCGCCCTCGAACAGGAAACCCTCGTCCTCGAGCCGCTTGAGCATCTCGAGGATGCGCCGGGCGTCGGGAGTGTTCTTGTCGAGGTCGATCCCGTACTCCTTGGCCTTCCAGAGCACGTTGGACTGGCCGGCCAGCTCGGAGACCAGCACCCGGCGCTGGTTGCCCACCGCGTCGGGGTCCACGTGCTCGTAGGTCTCGGGGTGCTTGAGCACCGCGGACACGTGGATGCCGCCCTTGTGGGCGAACGCGGAGTCGCCCACGTAGGGCTGGGCGGTCCACGGCTTGCGGTTGGCCAGCTCGGAGACCAGGCGCGAGACGTCGCGCAGCTCGCGCAGGTTCGCGCGCGGGATGCACTCGAGCCCCATCTTGAGCATGAGGTTGGGGATGATCGAGACCAGGTTGGCGTTGCCGCAGCGCTCGCCGTAGCCGTTGATCGTGCCCTGCACGTGGCCGATCCCCTCGCCCACCGCGGCGAGCGAGGTGGCGACCGCGCACTCGGTGTCGTTGTGCACGTGGATGCCGAGCGGCGTCTCCGCCTTCACCCCGCGCTTGACCTCCCGGATGATGGCGGTGACTTCGTGCGGCAGGCTGCCGCCGTTGGTGTCGCAGAGCACGAGGCAGTGGGCCCCCGCCGCCTCCGCGGCGAGCAGGGTGCGCATCGCGTAGTCCGGGTTGCGCTTGTAGCCGTCGAAGAAGTGCTCGGCGTCGTAGATGACCTCCTCGAAGTGCTTCAGGAGGTACGCCACCGAGTCCGCGATCATCGCCACGTTCTCCTCGAGCGTGGTGCCGAGCGCCGAGGTCACGTGGAAGTCCCACGCCTTGCCGAAGATGGTGACGACGGGCGGGCCCGCCTCGACGAGCGCCTGCAGGTTGCCGTCCTCCTGGGGCCGCACCCCGGGCCGCCGGGTGGCCCCGAAGGCGCTGATCTTCGCGGTCTTGAACACCGCGTCCTGCACCCGCTTGAAGAAGCGCAGGTCCTTGGGGTTCGACCCGGGCCAGCCGCCCTCGATGTAGTGGACGCCGAGCTGGTCGAGACGGTGCGCGATGCGCACCTTGTCCTCCATGGAGAAGGCCACGCCCTCGCCCTGCGTCCCGTCCCGGAGGGTGGTGTCGTAGATCTTGATCTGGCGCGATCTCGGATCTACAGCCATAGGGGGCACATCATCCCGCCGCCGCCCGGGGAGTGTCAAGTTATGCTCGGGGGCGTGCTCGCGGCCCTGATGGCGGCGGTGGTGCTGGGGGCGGCCTTCGTCAAGGGCGCCATCGGGTTCGGCTTCCCCGCCCTGGGCACCCCGCTGCTGAGCCTGGTGGTGGACGTCAAGACCGCGGTGGTCGTCCTGATCCTGCCCAACATCGTGATGGACGGCATCCAGTTCGCCCGGCGCGGCACGCCGCTCCACACCGTGCGCCGCTTCGCGGTGCTGCTCGCGGCCGGCGCCCTCGGGGTGGTCCTCGGCACGCGCGCGCTGGTGCTTCTCTCACCCCGGGCGGCCACGCTCATCCTGGGCGCCTTCGTGCTCGGCTTCGTGGCGCTCAACGCGACCGGCCTGGCCCCGCGCGTGCCCGCCCACTGGGAGCGCTGGCTCTCCGCCCCCGCCGGCTTCGTCGCCGGCGTGATCGGTGGGGTCACCAATGCCCCCGCCACCGCGCTCGTGCTCTACTTCCAGGCCATCGGGCTGCCGAAGCACGACTTCGTGTCCTCGGTGGCCTTCACGTTCTTCTTCTACAAGCTGATCCAGCTCGGCGCGGTGACGTGGTACGGGCTGCTGCCCTGGTCGCTGTTCGGGGTCTCGCTGGCGCTGACCGCGGTGGGGCTGGCCGGCTTCGCGCTGGGCCTGCGGGTGCAGGACCGGCTGGATCAGCAGAGCTTCAACCGCGCGGTGCAGGGCTTCCTGGCGCTGCTGGGCACCTGGCTACTGATCCGCAGCCTCTGGTAAGCACCACCAGGGCGCCGAGGGCCCCGCACTCCCGCAGATGGGCCTTTTTCAGCCGTCGGCGGGGCGCAGCGTGTAGGTCCAGCACTCTCCGTCCAGCAGCGTCACGCCGTCCTGGTTGGTGATCACCGCCCGGAGCTGGCAGACCGGCTTGTCCGGCTTGAGCGCCAGCACCTCCACCTCCGCGGTGAGCGTGTCGCCCAGATAGGTCGGAGCCAGGTACTTGAGCGCCTGGCTCATGAAGACGGTGCCCGGCCCCGGCAGGTCCATGGCGACCAGCGCGTTGAGCATGCCCGCCGCGATGCCGCCCTGGGCGACGAGGCGGCCGAAGCGGGTCCGCGCCGCGAAGTCCGCGTCGAAGTGGAGCGGGTTGCGATCGCCGGTGAGCCGCGCGTATAGCTCAACGTCCTGAGAGGTCACGGTCTGGGTGCGGCGCGCGCGCTGGCCGACCTCGAGCCCGAGCGGGCCGACCTTCACGATATGGGCGCCATCGGCCGCCGCGCTACACGACGCCGGCGGCCCGCAGCTCGTCCACGCGCGCCTTCGGCATGCGGAGGAGCCCGGTCAGGATCGCGTCGGTGTGCTGGCCGAGCAGCGGCGGGGGGAGCGCGGCCGCGCCCGGCGTGTCGTGCAGGCGCACCGGCACCCCCATCACCGTGATCGGCCCCGCCTTCGGATGGGGCAGCGAGACCACCATGCCGCGCGCCTTGAGATGCGCGCTTTCGCACACCTCGGCCACCGACTTGATGCGCCCGGCGGGCACGCCCGCCTTGTCCAGGCGCGCGAGCCACTCATCGGCGGGGCGCGCCCCCAGGATCTCGTTGAGGAGCGGCACCAGGACCTTCCGGTTGGTCACGCGGTTGGCCTCGGTGTCGAAGCGCGGATCCTTGATGAGATCCTCGCGGTCCAGCGCCCGGCACGTGCGGTCCCACAGCGAGTTGTTGGCCACGCCCAGCGTGATGTAGACGTCCCGGGCCTTGAAGACCTCGTAGGGCACGATGGACGGGTGCTCGTTACCGCGCCGGGCCGGGCGACCCCCTCCGTTCCAGTAGAGCCCGGCCTGGTAGGTGAGCAGCGAGGCCATCACGTCGAGCATGCCGATCTCGACCTTCTGCCCGCGGCCGGTTCTCTCACGGCTCAGCAGGGCCAGGGTGATGCCCTGGGCGGCGGCCATGCCCGCCACCAGGTCGCCGATCGAGTTGCCCACCTTCACCGGCGGGCCGTCGGGAAACCCGGTGATGTCCATGACCCCGGACTCGCCCTGCACGATCAGGTCGTAGCCGGGCCGGTGCGCCTCGGGACCGCTCTCACCGAAGCCCGAGATCGAGCAGTAGACGAGCCGCGGATTGACCTTCCGCAGAGCCTCGTAGCCGAAGCCGAGCCGCTCCATGGTGCCGGGCCGGAAGTTCTCCAGCACCACGTCGGCCGAGGCGAGGAGCTTGCGGAGGATCTCCTGCCCCTGGGGCGCCTTCATGTTGAGCGTGAGGCTCTTCTTGTTGCGATTGACCGAGAGGAAGTAGGTGGCTTCGCCGCTCACGAAGGGCGGCCACCCGCGGGTGTCGTCGCCTTTCCCCGGCTCCTCGATCTTGATGACCTCCGCCCCCATGTCGCCGAGCGACATAGCGCAGAACGGGCCGGCCAAGACCCGGGTGAGGTCGATGACGCGCACGCCGGCGAGCGGCGGCCGCCCGGACGGCCGGCGCGCCGCCGGCCTCGGACGGGCGGCGGGTGCCGTCTTGCGGGCACGGGTCTTAGTCTTCGCCACGGGGCCTCCTGTTCCACATGCCTTTGACGACGCTCTTGCCGATGGCCGCGACGCGCTCGCCGCGGGCGCCGGCGCGGCGCCAGAAGAGGCGCGCCCGGTCGGTGAATCCCATGTGGGAGAAGTAGAAGACCGAGTCTACCGCTTCCACCGACACGCGGGAGCCGATCTTCACGCCCTCGGTGGCGGTGCCGTGACAGAAGAGCCGGGCACCGCCCTCGAGCTCGACGAGGGCCAGGTGCAGCGGGGCCCGGAAGCCCACGGGCGGTGAGTGCAAGGTGGTGAACGAGACCACCTCCCCGAGGGGCGGCAGCGACGCCTCCTCCATCCGCACCGGATGATCGGGACAGATGCTGGCCGGCGGCACCACGAGGCGGCGGCAGCGCGGGCAGCGGGAGGCGCGGAGGCGGTCGGCCATCAGCGGCGCGATTCGAGCAGGGTCACCCAGTTGTTGGTGGCGAGCCCCCCGATGGACTGGGCCAGCGCCACGCGCGCCTCCACCTGGCGCCCGTCGGCCCGGCCGGTGAGCTGCCAGTAGAGCTCCACGATCTGGGCGATGCCGGTGGCGGCGAGCGGGTGGCCGCGCGCCTTGAGCCCCCCGGAGGTGTTCACGGGCAGCCGCCCGCCGATGGCGGTCTCCCCGTCCAGCGTGGCCCGCCCCGCCTTGCCCGGGGGCACGAGCCCGGTGTCCTCGAGCGAGATCAGCTCGAACGGGGCGAAGGCGTCGTGGATCTCCGCGATCTCCACGCGCGCGGCGCCGAAGCCGGCCATGCGGTACGCGGCCTCCGCCGCGGCCTGGGTGGCGCGGAACGCGGTCAGGTCCGTCCGGTAGCGCACCGCGATGGTGTCGGCCCCCTGCCCGATGCCGGCCACCCGGACACCCCGCCGGTCGGTGGTCAGCACAAGCGCGGCGCCGCCGTCGGAGATGGGGCAGCAGTGATAGAGGCGCAGCGGATCGGCCACGAGCCGGCTCTCCATCACCGTGTCGAGCGTGACCGGCTCCTGGAAGTGGGCGAAGGGGTTGCGGGCCCCGTGGGCGTGGTTCTTCACCGCCACCTGCGAGATCTCCCGGAGCGTGAGCCCGCGCCGGTGCATGACCGCGCGCGTGATGAGCCCGGCAAGGGCCGGCATCGTGGCGCCGTAGCTCTTCTCGTGCGGATCGATGGAGCGGCCGATGATCTCCGACACCCGCGGCGTCGGCAAGTGAGTCATCTTCTCGCCGCCCACCACGAGGATTGATCGGTGGAAGCCCGCCGCGATCGCGGCGTAGGCCGCGTAGATCGCGGCCACGCCGGAGGAGGTCGCGGTCTCCACGCGCAGGGCCGGCGCGTAAGAGAGGCCGAGCCGCGTGGCGATCAGCGAGCCGTAGTTGCCTTCGCCGGTGAATTCCTCGGGGTTCATCGCGGCGACCACGACGGCGTCGGGCCGCTCGATGCCCGCGTCGTTCATGGCGGCCAGGGCGGCCTCCGCCATGAGGTCCTGGAGGTTCTCGTCGCGCCGGCCGAAGCGGGTCATGCCCGCGCCGGCGATCCACACGTCGCTCACGCATCCATTTCAAACCGGGGCGTACCGGGTGTCAACGTGTTTGCGCCGGCGCGCCGGCCACCTCGCGCGCCGGCCCGGTCAGCTCGGCGCGGCGCGCGGGAGCCGGCGCGGGCGGCACCCGGATCTCGAACTCCCGGATGAGCCGAAGCAGATAGGTGCGCTGGAGCCCGAGGGCGCGCGCGGCCCGCGTGCGGTTGCCGCCGGCCTGCGTGAGGGTGGCCTCGAGCAGCCGGCGCTTGAAATCGCAGACCGCGCCGTGGAAGCCGGGCAGCGGTCGCGCGGGCGCGGCGGGCAGCGCGCCCGCGTCGGAGAGTCCCTTGGGCGTGCGGGGCGGCGCCGGCCGGGGAGCGGGCTCGGGAGCGGGCATCAGAGCTGTCATGCGCGGGGATCACCGCAAGGCCTGTGCCACGCCCGTCCGCCGCGCGGAGCCCGCGAAATGGCCGCTCCGCGCGCGCGCGTGCACCGGGCCCTGTGCATCCCTCCCGGGACCCTGTCGCCGCCTCAGGGCAAAAAAAAGGGGCCCGGCGAGCCAGGTCCCTCGTTACCTCGAGCGGGCGGCGGAGCCGGCTACGCCTTGGTGGCCGGCTTGACGCCTGGGTTGTCCTTGAAGAACTGCTTGTTCAGCTCGATGTAGTTCTTCCAGTTGGCCGGCGTCTCGTCTTCCGCGAAGATCGCCTTCACCGGGCAGACCGGCTCGCAGGCGCCGCAGTCGATGCACTCATCCGGGTGGATGTAGAGCATGGTCTCGCCCTCGTAGATGCAGTCCACGGGGCAGACCTCGACGCAGGCTTTGTCCTTCACGTTGATGCACGGCTCCGCGATGATATACGCCATTCCGGCCTCCTGTCTAACCGGTGACTCGGGATACCCGTCTAGAAACCCACATATTTCTACCAACTTGCGCGGCGGGTGTCAAGGCGTTTGACCTGCGAGCTAGAGCGTCCGCAGCTTCGGATCGAGCGCGTCGCGGAGCGAGTCACCGAAGAGATTGAAGGCGAACACGGCCAGGCTGATGGCCAGACCCGGGAAGAGCGCCATCCACGGCGCCGCCTCCGCGAAGTCCACCGCGGCCCCGCGCAGCATCAACCCCCACGCGGGCGTCGGCTCCTGCACGCCCAGGCCGAGGAACGACAGCGAGGACTCGAGCAGGATGGCCTGGCTCAGGAACGCGGTGAGCATGATCAGGTAGGACGCCACCACGTTCGGCAGCATGTGGCGGAGGATGATGCGGAGGTGCCCGAAGCCGGCGGCCCGCGCCGCGTCCACGTAGGGCATCTCGCGGATGGTCAGGGCGGAGGATCGGATGACAAGCGCGGCGCGCGGAATCATGGGGATGGTGATCGCCATGATCACGTTCGGGATGGAGTTGCCGAGGATCGCCACCAGGGCCAGCGCCAGGATGATCAGCGGGAACGAGAGGAAGATGTCCATGAGGCGCTGCAGGTAGAGATCCACCAGCCCGCCGAAGTAGGCGCTCCCCACGCCCAGGATGGCCCCGATGGTGGCGCCCATGAGCGCGGCGCCGAAGCCCACCAGCAGGGCGGTGCGCGAGCCATAGACGAGCCGCGAGAGCACGTCGCGGCCGAAGGCGTCGGTGCCGAGCCAGTGCGCGGCGTTCGGCGCGGCGAGCATGGCCCCGAAGTCCACCGCCACCGGGTCGTAGGGCGCGAGCGGCCCCGCGAACACCGCGAGCACCATCATCACCAGCACCACCGCTGCTCCCACCGCGCCCAGGGTGCGGTGGCGCGCGAAGTCGCGGACGGCGGCGATCCCGCGGGCACTGCGGTTGGGTTCTTCCGCTGTGGCGGCCGCGTGGTCGATCGGCGACGTTATTGCCATGGGTTTCTATTTGATCTTACGGGCGTCGCAAGCGACGCCCTCTGTAAGGTGGCTGCGCATTGTTCTCGAGCGCGCTGTTGTCTGGCGGTGGCTCCGGCGTGGTGTTCCAAGCCGGGCTCCTGTCTGGCTGTCGGTCCGGCGCATGGCTTTAGCGGAACCGGATGCGCGGATCGATCCACGCGTACATGACGTCCATCGCGAAGTTCACGAAGATGAAGATGCCCGCCACCAGCATCACCAGCGCCTGGATCAGGGTGTAGTCACGATGGGCCACCGCCTGCACGAAGAGCAGCCCGATCCCGTTCAGGTTGAAGACCTGCTCGGTGACCACGAGCCCGCCGATCAGGAAGGCGAACTCGAGCGCGATGACCGTCAGCACCGGCAGCATCGCGTTCTTGAGCGCGTGCCGGATCAGGATGAGACGCTGCACGAGCCCCTTCGCCCGCGCGGTCCGGACGTAGTCCTCACGGAGCACCTCGAGCATGGCGGAGCGGGTCATGCGGGTGGCCACCGCCGAATAGCGGTAGCCGACCGCGAGCGCGGGCCAGATGAGCTGCAGCATGTTCTGCCACGGGTTCACCCAGAAGGGGGTGTACACCATGGGGGGCAGCCACCTGAAGACGATCAGGAACGTGAGGATGAACAGGATACCGAGCCAGAACGACGGCACCGCCAGGCCGGCGATCGAGAAGATGCGGACGGCGTAGTCCACCCACGTGTCCTGCTTGAGCGCGGCGATGACGCCTAAGGGCACCGCCAGGACCACCGCCACGATGGTGGCCATGACCGCCACCTGCAGCGACAGGGCGAAGCGCAGCTTGATCTCCTCCCAGATCGGCGAGCCGGTCCACATCGAGGTGCCGAAGTCGAGGCGGGCCACCCCCACCATCCACACCGTGAACTGCTTCCAGAGCGGCTGGTCGAGGCCGAACCGCGCGCGCTCCTCCTTGATGGCGGCGTCGGAGGCGGCCCCGCGATCGCCCGCGAGCCGCAGCTCCACCACGTCCCCCGGGATCACGCGGATGAGGAAGAAGGTGACGACCGCCACCCCGATGAGGGTGGGGAACATGAGGAGGAATCGCTTCAGCAGGTACTTCCACATGAGCTGGGAGCGGCGGGCCCGAGCCGGTTGAGCGCCGGCCCGGG
>DATHSW010000081.1:0-11142 GCA_035463855.1 Candidatus Deferrimicrobiaceae bacterium
GTCCGGGTGCGCGCGCCGACCTCCACGACCCGCCCCTCGTGATCGTGGCGCATCACCACTCGGCTCGCGTCGCACGCCAGGCGTCGAGACGTTTCCGCGGAAACGTGGATCCCCTGATCCAGCGCGGATTGGCCGGGTTGCGCCGGGTCCTCCAGCACCGCGGCGTCCACATGGACCACCACCTGATACCGCTCGCCGGGCGCCCCGGGGTCGAGCGCGTGATGCAGCGCGGTCTCAGCGAGCAGGGCCAGCGCGTCCGCTTGCTGCTGCGCTCGAGTCGGAGCCTCAAGAGCGGGGTCGGCGGCCGAGGCAGCACCCCCAGGGCGACCAGCCCGCTGATACAGCGTCTCGCGCGCGGCGTCGAGCGCCCGCAGGAGCAGCGCGCCCACCTCCGGCGCCAGCCGCCCGCGGATCACCACCGTGCCGTCCTCGTCCGAGTAGACGTGCAGCGCCCGGCCCGCGTGCTGCCGCGCCGCCTCGCGGGCTTCGGCCAGCCGATCCACGCGGCGCCAGCCGCGGACGATCCGTTCCACGTGAGCGGCGGTGCCGGCACGCCCCACTGCGAGGAGGCGGGCCTCGGTCTCCGGCGTGGCCACGCGGGTCAGGGCACGCACCTTGGCGTAGGACAACTCCCCGTGAGCGAGGGCCTCGGCCAGCCGGGGCAGCGCTCCGAGGGCACGCGCGACCCGGACCCGCTCACGGGCCGCGCCCGGGTCGAGCCCGACGCGCCAGCTCAACCAGGCGGCGCAGGAGGGGAAGCCGGTGTTCCAACCCCCGCGAGCATCAAACTCGCGAATCAGGTCGAGCAGCCGTGCGGTGGCGGCATCGAGGTGCGCGGACAGCTCGGCGATTTCGTCGCCGAGGCGATCGAGCTCAACGGCGGGGTGCTGAGGGGCAGCTATTCCTTGCGAGTGGATCGGCATGGCGAGCTCTCCTCCTTGCTGGAGTGACTCTACACCCCCGTTTCCGCGATGCCGGAGAGCGCCCGGGACGGGCGATCTTGGCGCGAGCAATGACTTCTTGTTCGGCATCGCCAGATTCCGCTCCCACGGCTCGATGGAACCTGCTGGGCCGACACTTGCCGAGGGCGGCCGGCGGACGACCGGCCGGCCCCGCCGAGGCTGTCAAGCGGAAATGCGCGCGATCTCGTCCGGCGTCGGGAGGTCCCGCCGTCAAGCGCGAGGCCTTCGAAGCGCTCCCTACTCCGCCAGCCAGACCGTATCGAGCTAGGACCCTTCCGCGCCCGCTTCCTTCAGCAGGCGGCGTGCCACAATGATCGCGAGAACAGGGTCATGGACCGACCTCCGGTGAGGCGGGTTGGGGGTGAGGGGGCGGCTCGGGCGTCACCGCGTCTTGAGCCGCGGCAGCAGACGCGATGCGGCCTCGTCCACCTGGGCGAGCTGGTCGCCGCCGGCGAACCGTAGCGCCAGATGGCGCGCGCCCGCGTCGATCCAGCGCCCGAGCCACTCCACGCAGCCCTCGACGGGTCCCGCGTAGGTGGCCTGGCGGGCCATGAGCGCGGCGGCGGGGGCCGCGTAGTACGTCTCCAGGAACTTGTGCAGGCGTTGCTCGGCCGCGGCCTTGCTCGGGTCGAGGGCGAGCGTGACGTAGACCGCGCCGGTCACCGCGTCGGGCGCGCGGCCGGCGGCCCGGGCGGCCGCCTGGATGCGCGGGAAGTGCTCGGCGAAGACCTCGACGCTCGGGCCCGTGGGGAACCAGGCGTCGAAGCGCGCGGCCTCCCGGAACGCGGTCGGCCCGCTGCCGCCGATCCAGATGGGCGGGCCGCCGGGCCGGTGCGGCTTCGGCTCCACGGTGGCGCCGTCGAGCGTGAAGTGCTTGCCGGTGAAGCTCACCCCGTCACGCTGCCAGAGCGCGCGGCAGATCTCGATCGTCTCCACGAATCTCCCGACGCGGCGGTCCCACGGCACCCCGCAGGCCGCGAACTCCTTGCGGATCGACGGGGTGTCCGCCGCGATGCCCACGCCGAGGATCACCCGTCCTTCCGACACCCGGTCCACGGTGGCGATCAGGTGGGCCAGCACCACCGGGTTGCGCAGCGCGGGCAGGAGCACGCCGGTACCGAGCCGGACCCGGCGCGTGCGCGCCGCGATGGCGGCCATCAGGGTGAGCGGCTCGTGGCGGGGCCGCGCGGTGATGGAATCCCCGATCCAGACCGAGTCGAAGCCGGCCGCTTCCGCGCGCTCGGCCATCGTGAGCAACGGCCCCGTCTCGGGGCGCCCGGACATGATGGCTTCCCGAGTGGGGATCAGTACGCCGAACTCGACGGCCATCGTGAGCTCCCGGGGCTAGGCGTCGCGCCAGGCGCCCGCCTGGTCCAGCGCGGCGGTGGCCTCGGCGTCCAGGCGTAGCTCGATCCCGCCCACCAGCTCCTTCAGCTGAGAAACGGACGTGGCGCTGGCGATCGGCGCGGTGATCCCGGGCCGGTGCGCGAGCCAGGAGAGCGAGACCTGCGCGGGCGTCGCGTTGACCGCCGCCGCCACCTTCTCGACCGCGGCCAGCACCCGGAAGCCGCGCTCGTTCATGTAGGTCTTCTCCACGCCGCCGGCGCGGGCCGTCTTGGGCAGGGCCTCGCCGGCGTGATACTTGCCCGAGAGGAACCCGCTGGCCAGCGAGGAGTACGGGATCACGCCGACCTCCTGCTCGAGGCAGAGCGGCTCGAGCTCGCGCTCGTACTCGTCGCGGGCGACCAGGTTGTACTTGGGCTGCAGGCACTCGTAGCGCGCGTAGCCGTGCCGGTCGCTCACCCAGAGCGCGCGGGTGAGCCGCCACGCGGAGAAGTTGGAGGCCCCGAGGTAGCGCACCTTGCCCTGGCCCACCAGGTCGTCGAAGGCGCGCAGCGTCTCCTCGAGCGGGGTCTCGCGATCGTCCCAGTGCGCCTGGTAGAGATCGATGTAGTCCGTCTGCAGCCGGCGGAGCGAGGCCTCGACGCCCTCCATGATGTGCGTGCGCGAGAGGCCCTTGTCGTTCGGGCCGGGGCCCATCGGCCCACAGACCTTGGTGGCGATCAGCACGGACGCGCGGTGCTTGCGCGCGGCCAGCCAGAGGCCGAGCGCGGTCTCCGACTCCCCGCCCTGGTTGCCGGGCGCCCAGCGGGAGTAGATGTCGGCGGTGTCGATGAAGTTGCCGCCGGCCTCGCAGTAGGCGTCCAGCACCGCCTCGGAGGCCTTCTGGTCCGTCGTCCACCCGAACGTGTTGCCGCCCAGGCACAGCGCGGACACCTTGAGCCCGGTGCGACCCAGCCTGCGCATCAGCATGATGACTCTCCTATTTCCAGAGTTGGCGGGACGCCAGCCGCGCGCCCTCTTCGCTTCATGGGGGCGAGCGGAATCTGACAGCACTCGCGAGCGATTGTCAAGAATGCTACAGTTCCTGCCGACCCGGCCCTGATCTCCCACCACGAGGAGGATCGCCATGGGACGCGCTTACAACGTCATCGACGCCGACGGCCACGTGCTCGAGCCGGTGGACATCTGGGACAAGTACATCGATCCCGCCTACCGCGAGCGCGCCCCGCGCATCGTCATCGACACCGACGGCAAGGAGCGCCTCCTCGTCGAGGGGCAGATCCTGGGCAGCCAGAAGGGCTTCGGCGTCATCGGCGCGATCGGGGCCCGGCAGGGCGGCGTGCCGGAGGAGACCATGAAGTACGTGGACGGGCGCCGGGGCGGCTTCGATCCGCACGCCCGCATCCCGGACATGGATCTGGACGGCATCGACGCGGCGTTCCTGTACCCGAGCGTCGGCCTCTTCGCCGGGGCGGTCCGAGAGCCGGGGCTCGCGGCCGGGATGTGCCGCGCCTACAACCGCTGGCTCGCGGACTACTGCCAGCCCTATCCCGATCGGCTGTTCGGGGTGGCGATGCTGCCGATGCAGTCGATCGACCTGGCCATCCAGGAGATGCGCTACGCGCGGAAGGAGCTGGGCATGCGGGCCGGCTTCCTCCGCCCCAACCCCTACAACGGCAAGATGCTGCACCACCCGGACTACGCGCCCTTCTGGGCCGAGGTCCAGGAGCTGGACATGGCCATCGGCCTGCACGAGGGCGCCAGCGGCGGCATGCCGCAGGTGGGGGTGGATCGCTTCGAGACGCGCGGGGCGCGGCACATCATCTCGCACACCATGGAGATGATGCTGGCCGCGATGAGCGTGATCTGGAGCGGGGTCTGCGACCGCTACCCGCGCGTGCGGATCGGCTTCATGGAGTCCGGCGGCGGGTGGATCGCGCCGTGGCTCGACCGGATGGACCGCCACTTCGACGATCAGGGCTTCAACGACTCGGGGCTCTCGATGCGGCCCAGTGAGCTGTTCCGGCGCAACTGCTGGATCTCGTTCGAGCCGGTCGAGGGCTGCCTCGGGGTGCTCGCCGACTATATCGGCCCGCACAAGATCCTGTGGGCCACCGACTACCCCCACCCCGACGGCTTCTTCCCGGGCGCGCCGGAGCTGATCAAGCGCCGGCCCGAGCTGTCGGAGGCGAGCAAGCGCGAGATCCTCGCGGGGGGCGCCATGCGATTCTACGGCCTCGATCGTGACTGAGCGCGCGCTGACCGGCATCCGGATCCTGGACCTCACCCAGTTCGAGGCGGGCACCTCGTGCACCCAGCTGCTCGGCTGGCTGGGGGCCGACGTCATCAAGATCGAGCCGCCCGGCGGCGAGCAGTCGCGGCGGAACCGCCCGGAGGTGCCCGGGCTCGACGCGATGTTCTTCCTGCTGTTCAACGCCAACAAGCGCAGCGTCACCATCGACCTCAAGAAGCCCGAGGGGCACGCGCTCTTCCTCCGGCTGGTCGAGCGCGCGGACGTGGTGGTGGAGAACTTCGCGCCCGGCCTCATGGAGCGGCTCGGGCTCGATCACGAGCGGCTCCGCGCGGTGAACCCGCGGATCATCCTCGCGCGCCTGAAGGGCTTCGGCCTCTCCGGCCCGTACCACGAGTACAAGAGCTTCGACATGATCGCCCAGGCGATGGGCGGGGTCATGAGCGTCACCGGCTTCCCGGATCGGGAGCCGGTGCTCTGCGGGGCGAACATCGGCGACAGCGGCGCCGGCGTGCACATGGCGGCCGGCATCATGGCCGCGATCATCGAGCGGACCCGGACCGGCAGGGGCCAGGTGGTCGAGGTCTCGATGCAGGAGGCGGTGGCCAACCTGATCCGCCAGCGCTACGTCGTGCACTACCGGGACAACAAGCCCACCCCGCGTCGGGGCAATGGGGCGCCGCCGGGCGCGGTGCCGGACGGCCTCTACGCGTGCGCGCCGGGCGGGCCCAACGACTACGTCTACATCTACGTGCAGCCGATGAACCAGGGCATGTGGCAGGACTTCGCGCGCGCGATCGGGCGCGAGGACCTGCTCGCGGACCCGCGCTGCGTGGACGCGGCGACCAGATGGGCTCACCGGGACGCGCTCAACGGCATTGCGCGGGCCTGGACGGGGGCGCGCTCCAAGCAGGAGGTGCTGGAAACGCTCGGCAAGGCGGGCGTGCCGTGCGGCGCCATCCTGGACACGCAGGAGGTGCTGGACGACCCGCACATGAACGCGCGCGGCGCGATCGAGACCATCGACCATCCCACTCGGGGCCGCTTCCGCGTGCCGGGCTGCCCGATCCGCCTGTCCGACTCCGAGCCGGTCACGACGCCGCCCCCGCTGGCGGGCCAGCACACCGACGAGGTGCTGGCGGAGGTGCTCGGGCTGAGCACCCAGGCCCTCGCCGAGCTGCGGGCGCGCGGCGCCGTCTGATCCGTGTTCTTCGGCCACTCCGCGGCCCTCTGGCGGCAGTTCCCCCATACCCCACCGCGGGCGCCGACGTGCCCGCCCTGATCGACGCCCTCGCCGGGAGCCTCGAAGGCCTCTGGGGTGCGCCGCGGCGCCGCGCCGTGCTCACCGCGGCCGCGCCGCGACTCGAGCTCGGGTGAGGCCCGGCGCCGGTCAGCGGCGCGCCGGCCAGGCGCCCATGACCTGGCGGAGGATCGCGAGCTCGCCGATGTGGTAGGTGTTGTGCTCGGAGACGATCAGGAGCTCGCGGATGTAGGTGTGCTGCGGCGCATAGGGCAGCGGCGCGCCCAGCGCCACGCGGGGATTGCCCGCGATCTTCTCGAGCGCGGCGCGGTCGCGCCGGAACGCGGCCACCGTCTTCTTCCAGGCCCTCGCGTCGGCCTTCGCGTCCTTGTCCGGCCAGTAGTCGTCCGGCCACGTCGGCAGGCGGTAGGCCTTGTCCTTGATGTAGTCGAGGATGTCGCGCTGGGCGATCCGCATGTGCTCGAGCAGATGCCACGGCGTGTACGGCACGTTCGGCGGCCGGGTGTTGATCTGGGCCATCGGGAAGCCGGCCACCACGTCGTCGAAGGTCATGTAGGACGGGCCATGCACCAGGTGCCGCACCTCCGCACGCACCCTGTCCTTCGGCATCACGCCGACCACGTCGGCCAGGTCGGGACGGATGGGAACGCCTTCAGCGCCTCCTTGAAGGCGGTCCAGAGGAAGAGCCGCTTCCCCCAGCCCGGCCCGATCAGATGCGGGCCGGAGATCCCGAGCTGCCTGGCGGCCACCCGGGAGGCCTCCTGGAGGTCGTCCATCATCTGGAAGCGGCCGTCGGCCTGCCGGCGGCTCAGGATCGGCGTGGGAGTCGGCTGGGCCGGGGAGAAGCCGAGCAGGTACTCGTGCCCGTCGCTGCCCTCGAACAGGATCCCCTTCACGGTGCCCTGTGCTCTCATCGCGCCACCTCCTCGCCTCAGACACTACGCGCGGGGCGCGTCGGTTGACAAGGTCGCCTCGGGGTCTAGACTCGTGCCCGAGGAGGCCGACCGACCATGACGACCGGCAACCCGTACGCCTTCCACGTGCGTCCCGACATGCGGCGGGGCCTGACCTCCGAGCTGCCACTGCCCACGCGCCTCGTCTCCAACGAGGAGTTCCCGCCCCTGCCCCAGACGGCGGCGCAGGCCCGGGTCGAGCGCCGGATCCTCGCGGAGGCCGCGCGGCTGGCGCCCCGGCTCGGGCTCCACCGGCGCGACTTCCTGCGCACGAGCGGCGGGATGGCCACGGCGCTGCTGGCGATGAACGCGGTGTTCGGACGCTTCTTCGACGTGCTGCCGGTCGAGGCCGCCGAGCCCGCCGCGTTCCGGGAGCGCAAGGGCGACGCGTTCTTCATCTTCGACGTGCAGCTCCACTACGTCGGCGCGGGCTACGACCCGCGGAACGAAGAGGCCGCGCGCAGGGGCGTCACCAAGCAGGGGCTGCTCGGGCTGCGGCGGAACTCGCGGCGCCTCAACCCGAAGCTGACCGCCGACCAGGGCACGCTCGCCGACCTCGCCTGGGCGAACATGGTCAAGGAGGTCTTCCTCGACAGCGAGACCGACATCGGGCTGATCTCGACCCCGCCCGGCCCCTATCCGCAAGAGGCCGTCGTCCCGCCGAAGGAGATGACCCACATCCGCGACGAGATCAACCGGGTCACCCAGTCGCGCCGGATGCTGGCCCACGGGCTCATCACGCCCCAGCTCGGCCCGGCCGATCTCGACTTCATGGACCAGCAGGCCGCCACGTTGAAGGTGGACGCCTGGAAGGGCTACACCGGCGCCGCGCCCAAGGGCTTCGACCGGGGCTGGTTCGTGGACGACGAGAAGATCGCGTACCCGATGCTGGAGCGGGCGCGGAAGCTGGGCGTCAAGCGCATCTGCCTGCACAAGGGCCTGCCGCTGGGCCCGGTCGCCGACTACAACCATCCCCGCGACGTGATCAAGGCCGCGCGCGACTTCCCGGATCTCGACTTCATCCTGTATCACGCCGGGCTGCTCACCGTCCCGCGCACCCAGTCGGCGGACGTGCCGTGGACCACCGAGTTCTGCCAGATGAAGAAGAAGGCGCCGGGGCTGGCGAACATCTACATGGAGCTGGGCTCCACGTTCGGCCAGCTCGCCACCACGAACCCGACCGCCTGCGCGCACCTGCTCGGCCAGGTGATCGACGCCTTCGGGGCCGACCGCGTGCTGTGGGGCACCGACTCGATCTGGTACGGCACGCCCCAGTGGCAGATCGAGGCCTTCCGCCGCTTCGAGATCCCGCAGGCCCTCGTGGACGCCCACGGCTACCGACCGCTCACCCGCCCGGTGAAGGAGCAGATCTTCGGCCTCAACGCCGCCCGCGTCTTCGGCGTCGACGTCAACGCCAAGCGCAACGAGATCCCCAACGACTACCTCACCCGGATCAAGATGACCTATTTCGACCAGGGCCCCGCCCCCAGCCACCGCCTCTACGGCTGGACCGCCTAATCCGGGGTCAGGTCTTACATTCCGACATTTCGAGAACGGGTCGACTCGACGTTCGCTCGAAAATTGTCGGAATGTAAGACCTGACCCCGGCTAGAGGTAGACGCGGGGGATGCGGGTGTTGAGGTTGGTGAGGACCTCGTAGGGGATGGTGCCGGCCCATTCGGCCAGGTCCTCGCAGGTGATGAGCTCGTCGCCGTCGGCGCCGAGGAGCGTGACCACGTCGCCGTTGTAAGCCGTCTCCCACTCGATGTTGACCATGATCTGGTCCATGCAGACGCGCCCCACCACCGGGTACTTCCGGCCGCGGATCAGCACGTGGGCCACGTTGGAGAGCGCGCGGAAGTAGCCGTCGCCGTAGCCCACCGGCACCGTGACCACCCGCACCGGATGGTCGGACTGCCAGGTCGAGCCGTAGCTGACCGGATGACCGGGGGTGACCACCTTGAAGTAGACGACGCGCGAGCGCAGCGACAGCGCCGGGCGCACCGCGATCGTCTTCCGCACCTCGGGCGACGGGTAGACGCCGTAGAGCAGGATGCCCGGCCGCACCATGTCCAGGTAGCTCTCGCGGAGCTGGAGCACCGCGCCGGAGTTGGCCATGTGGCGCACCGGCGGCTTCACGCCCTGCTTGTCGTACCACTCGAGCACCTCGAGGAAGCGCGCGAGCTGCAGGCGCGCCGAGGTAAGATCCTCGGCGTCCGCGTTGGCGAAGTGCGAGTAGATGCCTTCCACCCGGACGCGCCGGCACTCCGCCGCCCGCTCGAGCAGCCCGCGCGCGCTGTAGTAGTGGACGCCGATCCGCTCCATCCCGGTGTCGATCTTGAGGTGCACGGTCGCGGCGACGCCCATGCCGCCTGCGATCTCGTCGATCTGCCGGAGCTTGTCGATGGACGACGCGGTCAGGGTGAGATCGTGGCGCAGGAAGACCGGGATCTGGTCGCCGAAGATGCCGCCCATCACCAGGATCGGCAGCGTGATCCCGGCCTCGCGGAGGGCGACCGCCTCCTCGAGAAAGGCCACCCCGAGCGATCGGGCGCCCAGCGAGGCGAGATGCCGGGCCACCGGCACGAGCCCGTGGCCGTAGGCGTTGGCCTTGACGATCGGCATCACGGTGGCCGGCGCCACCGCCGCCTGGATCGCGCGGAAGTTCTCCGCGAGGCAGGCCAGGCTGACCTCGACGACCGTCGGCCGCAGCGAGCCGGTGTCCACCTCTACCGGGGCACCATGCCCGTGAAGCGGGGCATGACCTCCTTGGCGAGCAGCTCCATCGAGTGGTGCCAGGCCTTGGGGTTCTCGCTGTAGTCGAAGCAGAAGACCAGCAGCGTGCCGAAGCCGCCGACTTCCTCGTAGAGCGTGTTGAGCTTGTCGGACACGGTGGCCGGCGAGCCCACCAACCAGTTGTGCTGGGCGCAGTAGGCCGGCGTCACGTCCGAGTCCGGCACCGAGGGATCGTGCTTGAGGTACTCGGTGAAGCCGAAGGCGGCCAGCAGCGGCAGGAAGTACTCGGTCATCATCCGGCCCATCATGCCGCCCGCGGAGAGGCGCATCGCCTCCGCGTCGGTGTCGGCCACGAAGACCTCGCGGACCATTCGCCAGTCCGATCTCCTGGGGGTGCGGCCGCTGCGCGCGGCGCCCTGCTCGACCGCCTCCCAGTGGCTCGCCACGTAGGCCGGGTTCAGGTTGAGGCTCATCGGCCAGAACCCGCGCTCGCCCGCCAGCTTGAGCGTGTCCGAGCCCTTGCTGAGCCCGGCCACGCCGATCGGCGGGTGCGGCTTCTGGAACGGGAAGATGTGCGGCCGGAGCGTGTTGAACATCGTGCCGGTCTTGGTGACGTGCCAGTACTTGCCCTTGTAGTCGAACTCGGGCTCGTCGCTCCAGAGCCTCAGGATGATGTCGAGCGCCTCGCGCGTCATGTCCCGGTTCTGCCCCGACATGCCGTCCACGTTGAACATGGCCCAGTCGCTCGGCAGACCGCTCGCGGCCACCCCGAAGTTGAGCCGGCCCTGGGCCAGGTGATCGAGCATCGCCACCCGGTTGGCCAGCTCGGCCGGATGGTGGTACGGCATCAGGAAGCCGCCGGGGCCGATGCGCATCCGCTTGGTCTGGAGCAGCGCCTGCGCCACCAGCAGGTCCGGCGAGGGGTGCGGCTCCCAGGGCGCGGTGTGGTGCTCGCCGATCCAGGCCTCGCTGAAGCCCAGCTCATCCGCCCAGCGGAGCTGCTGGAGGTCCCACTGGTGCCCGTCGAAGAGCTTCCGCTCGGGCGGGTGCGACGGCATCGTGAAGAGACCGTAGTCCATGGCGTACCTCCTTACAGATCGCGCTCGAAGGGATAGAGCGGCCGCCGGCGGTTCCGGTAGGTGAAGAGCCGCAGGTCGGAGCTGGTCACGCCGTCGCCGTCGCAGAGGACGATGTGCCGGGCGATCGGCTCGAAGCCGGCCCGGAAGTGCTGGCGTGACTTGATGAGCACGTACTTCTTGCGGCGCGGGTCGATCCCGCAATGGGTGAAGACCCCGGTGTCGAAGGGCTCGCTGCGGCCCTCCGAGACGACGATCTGCATGGCCCCGGTGTCGAGCACGGCCGTCCAGCCCATGCGCACCCGGGTGCCCGTCGCCATGGGCCCGGTCACCACGAATTCTCCGTCCGTGATCCGCGTGACCTTGCCGGTGACGGTGAGAGGCTTGCCCGCGAGGCCGATCTGCGGCATGTCGACGACGCCGCCCAGCGGCAGCGTCACGCTGGCCGCCGTGCCCGCGGTCAGGATCCGCGCAACGCTCGCCGGGTCGCAGATCGGTCCGGCCACGACGTCGTCGAGGCCCTGGCGCATGACCTCCGCGATCACGCTCATGACGTCCT
>DATHSW010000082.1:0-2642 GCA_035463855.1 Candidatus Deferrimicrobiaceae bacterium
AACGTCTTCGCCTCGATCCTCGCCGCGGTGACCAAGCGCGTGAAGATCGTGCTGCTCGGCAACCCGCTGCCGCTCGCGGACAACCCGGTGCGTCTGGCCGAGGAGCTGGCCATGATCGACATGGTCTCGCGCGGGCGGCTCGTCTCCGGCTTCGTGCGCGGGGGCGGGCAGGAGCAGCTCGCCACCGGGGTGAACCCCGCCTTCAACCGCGAGCGCTTCGAGGAGGCCCACGAGCTGATCGTGCGCGCGTGGACGCAGGAGGGCCCGTTCCGCTTCGAGGGCACCCACTACCAGCACCGCGTGGTGAACCCCTGGGCGGTGCCGCTGCAGAAGCCGCACCCGCGCATCTGGATCCCCGGCGTGCTGAGCAAGGAGACGATCATCTGGGCCGCGCGCCAGCGCTATCCCTACATCGCGCTCAGCACCGCGATCGACGCGACCAAGAAGATCTGGGAGCTCTACGACTCCGTCGCGGCCGAGGTCGGCTATACCGCCGGGCCGGAGAACCGCGGGTACCTGCAGCGCTGCCACGTGGCCGAGACCGAGGAGAAGGCGCTCGCCAACGCGCGGCAGTTCATGTGGATGCAGGGCGAGTTCACCGGCCTGGCGCACCCGGTGTGGTCGAGCCCCTCCGGCTACTTCTCGCCGTCGTACCGGAAGGCCTTCGTGGAGTACGCGGTGGGCCGCGGCTCGAATCCGCGGGCGGCCAGCTTCGAGGAGCAGATCCGCGATCAGCAGATCATCGCGGGCACCCCGAAGACGGTCCTCCCCAAGTTCCGGCGCCTGCTCGAGGAGACGCGCCCGTCCATCCTGGGCCTCTGGGCGAGCGACGGCTTCGTGAGCAACCAGGACGCGACGACCTGCATCCGCCTGCTCGGCCAGGAAGTGCTCCCGGCGGTGCGGGAGATGGGCAAGGAGCTCGGGCTCTGGAGCCCGTTCGAGGCCAACGCCCCGGTGGGCATCAACCAGCCGGCTCCCGCGGCGCCCCGCAACGGGGCCTGACCCGCGGACCGGCGCCGCGCCTAGCCGACCGCGGCGCGGGACGTCTTCGGGCTCGTCTGCTCGGGCAGGCAGCTGAACTCGATCCGGACCTTGCCCTGGCGGACCAGCCTGAGCCCGGCGTAGTCCGCCATGGCCGCGTGACAGAGATGGCGCGTCTCGAACGAGTCGATGGCGGTGAAGCCGCGGTCGACGAGTCGCCCCTCCACCATGCCGGTCTCGTGCGCCCACAGGATCCAGGCGAGCGTCACCACGTAGCGCTTCATCGATGCACCCCCTCGGTTGGTGCGCCCAGAGAGAGCAAGGGCCGGACCACTGTGAAACGGATTCCAGTCCGCCTAGTTAGATCAGATCGGCTGAGACGGCAGAGAAAGGCCGGTGCGAGGCTGGGAACAAGCATACCCAGCCTGGGGGTGATCGCCGCCGCGCAAGAGATGCCGGGCTCGCGCGGCCCCCGCGCCGGGCCGCGAAGCCGTATACTGGCGCGCGTGACCGCTCCGCTCACCCCCTAGCCAAAGGAGGCTCCCGTGGCCACCAGGATCATCCTCTCCCCCAAGCTCCCCCCGGCGCTGCTCGACATCGCCCGGAGCCTCGTCCCGGCCGGCTTCGAGATGGTCGTGGTCGACGCGGGTACGCCCGAGTTCACCGCGGCCCTTCCGGACGCCGCGTACTACGTGGGCTTCCCGCGCGCGGAGATCAACAACGAGTTCTTCAAGGCCGCCCCGGGGCTCAAGCTGGTGCAGCTCATCAGCGCCGGCTACGACCGGCTCGACGTCGCGGCGGCCAAGCGGGCGGGCGTGCCGGTCGCCAACAACGGCGGCTCGAACTCGGTGGCGGTGGCCGAGCACACCCTGATGCTGATGCTGGCGGTCTACCGCAAGCTGTCCTGGCACCACGCCAACGTGGTGACCGGCAAGTGGCGGGTGGGGGACCTCGCCTCGCACCGGCTCTACGAGCTCGAGGGCAAGACGCTCGGCATCGTGGGCCTCGGCACCATCGGCAAGAAGGTCGCGCGGCGGGCCGCCGCCTTCGGCATGCGCATCCTCTACTACGACATCGTGCGCCTGGCCGAGGACGCGGAGGACGCGCTCGGCGTCCGCTTCGTGCTGTTTCCGGAGCTGCTGCGCACCTCCGACATCGTCTCGCTCCACGTGCCGCTCAACGCGGTGACCCGCAACCTGATCGGGGCGCGCGAGCTCGCGATGATGCGGCCCGCCGCGGTCCTGATCAACACCTGCCGCGGGCCGGTGGTGGACGAGACCGCGCTGCACGCCGCGCTCACCGGCGGGCGCATCGCGGCCGCCGGCCTCGACGTCATGGTGGAGGAGCCGCCCGTCGCCAACCATCCGCTGTTCGCGCTGGAGAACGTGACCTTCACGCCGCACATGGCGGGCCCCACCTGGGACAACTGGTTCAAGGCCTTCCGCAACGCCTTCGACAACGTGCAGCGGGTGGCCCGCGGCGAGCGGCCGCTCTGGGTCATCCCCGAGCTGCGCTAGGGGCCGCCCGATCCCGGTGAAGCGGGCGGGCTCCGGCAGGGCGGCGGCGCGGACGGGGATCTTTCTCACCGGGATCCGCCGCGTCGACGCGCGCCGGGAGCTCGACCGCTTCCCGTTCACGCTGCCGCTCTTCCGCGGGCTCGA
>DATHSW010000083.1:0-3762 GCA_035463855.1 Candidatus Deferrimicrobiaceae bacterium
CTATCGGCAGGCGGGGCAACTCGGCGAGGCCGAGCGTACCGCGCACACCGCGCTGGAGTTCGCCCGGCGCAACGGCGAGCAGGCGAACGAGGCTTGGATCCGCTTCCTCTTCGGCGAGATCGCCGCCGACCGAGAGGACCATGAGGCCGCCCGTCGCCACCTGGAGCAGGCGCGCGAGCTGGCGGCGGGCCTGGGGATGCGGCCTCTCGTCGCGCAATGCCATTTCCGTCTGGCCGCCGTCGCGCGGTGCGCGGGCGCGAAAGACGAGGCGCGGGGCCATCTCCAGACGGCCACGCAGATGTTCGCCGAGATGGACATGCACGCGGCGCTGGCGAAGGCCCGTGCGCAGGCGGCCCAGCCCGGGGAGGGGCTCGCGGAGTAATTCCGGGGCGGCGTCATCGTGCGCCGGCGGGTACTCGCTGCAGGCCGTCACGGTGCCGGCATCGCCGCTGAGATGACTCCGTGAAGCGACCACCGCGGACACGAGCCTCAATCGAGAAGAAAAGGGCAAGTTCAGGGCAAGCTGAAGGGGGCGACAGGGCGCCGCCCCCTTCTAACCTCTTGATTGATTGGCGGGCTCGACGGGACTTGAACCCGCGACCTCTGGATTGACAGTCCAGTGTGCTAACCAGGCTGCACCACGAGCCCGTAACGAGGACGGATCTTTATACCACGCGGGCTCCGGGCCTGTCTATCCGCCCAGCCCGATGCGGCCCGGCGCGCACTCGAGGCCGGCGGTCCACCCGAGCTGCTGGGGGAAGCGGTCCAGCAGGTCGGCGATCTCCTCGCACGGGGGGCGGTGGCCGAGCAGGTCCTCGCCGGGAGCCCGCTGCAGGCGGCGGTGCACGTTGAGCAGGTAGCTGTAGACCATCCGCAGGGCCTGGTCCTCGGGCACCTGCCGCACCCGGATCAGGATGTCCACCGCGGCGGCGTTGGCGTCCAGCTCGCGCTGCTCGCGGGCGTGCCGGCGGGCGTCGGAGGTGGCGCCGGCCAGCGGGGCGTCGTGGCCCAGGACGTAGTGCCCCAGCTCGTGGGCCACGATGGCGTCGCGGAACTCCGAGCCCAGCACCAGCCGGTTCACCGCGAAGAAGCCGCGCCGGTACGCGCCGACCGGGCTGTCCGGGTTGTGGCTCACGAGCACGTGGATGGGCGGCAGGCCGTAGTGGCGCGCGGTCTCGTCCGCGAAGGCGCGCACGTCGTCGAGGCTCCGGTCCTGGGCCGGGGTCAGCAGTGAGCAGCCGGCCAGCAGCGCCGCCGCCCCCAGCCCCGCCAGCCGCGACGCGCTCATGGCAGAAGTCTAGCAAACAGGGCAGAATGTGGACCGTATGAGCACTCCCCCGACGCTGCGCAGCCGCAACTGGTTCGGCCCGAAGAACCTCGACGGCTTCATGCACCGCGCCTACCTCAAGGCCGAGGGCTTCAGCGACGCGGTCTTCGACGGCCGGCCGGTGATCGGCATCTGCAACTCCTGGTCGGAGCTCAACAACTGCAACGCGCACCTGCGCCAGGTGGCGGAGGCGGTCAAGCGCGGGGTGTGGAGCGCGGGGGGCTTCCCGCTCGAGTTCCCGGTGATCTCGCTGGGCGAGATCCTCATGAAGCCCACCACCATGCTCTTCCGCAACCTGATGGCGATGGACGTGGAGGAGTGCATCCGCGCCTATCCGCTCGACTCGGTCGTGCTGCTGGCCGCGTGCGACAAGACCACGCCGGCCATGCTCATGGGCGCGGTCTCGGCCGACGTGCCCGCGCTCATGGTGACCGGCGGGCCCATGCTCAAGGGCATGTGGTGCAACCAGGAGCTGGGCTCGGGCACCGACGCGCGCAAGATGTGGGCCCAGCGGCGGGCCGGCGAGATCACCGACGAGGTGATGGCCGAGGTCGAGGCGTGCCTGTCGCGCTCCGCCGGGCACTGCATGGTCATGGGCACCGCGTCCACGATGGCCGCGATGGCCGAGGTGCTGGGGCTCGCGCTGCCGGGGAACGCGGCCATCCCCGCCCCCGACGCCCGGCGCCTGGCGCTGGCCGAGATGTCGGGCCGCCGCGCGGTGGAGATGGCGCTGGCCCGCGGGCCGAAGCCGTCGGCGATCCTCACCGCCGCCGCGTTCGACAACGCGATCCGCGCGGACATGGCGCTGGGCGGCTCCACCAACGCGATCGTGCACCTGGTGGCCCTCGCGGGCCGCGCGGGCGTGCCGCTGCCGCTCCGGCGCTTCGACGAGCTGTCGCGCACCACGCCGCTGCTCGCCAACGTGCGGCCGTCGGGCAAGCACCTGATGGAGGACTTCTACTACGCGGGCGGCGTGCCCGCGGTGCTGCGCGAGCTGCTGCCGCGGCTGGACGGCGCGGCGCTCAACGTCAACGGCCGGACCCTGCGCGACAACGTGGCCGACGCCCCGTGCCACGACGACGACATCATCCGGCCGCTCGCGCTGCCGCTGCAGCCCGAGGGCGGCACCGTCATCCTCACCGGCAACCTCTGCCCGGGCGGGGCGGTCCTGAAGCAGTCGGCCGCCTCCCCGCATCTGATGATCCACCGCGGGCGCGCGGTGGTGTTCGAGGATCACCTCGATCTCGAGCGGCGCATCGACGACCCGTCGCTGCCCATCGACGAGACGTCCGTGCTGGTGCTCAAGCAGGCCGGGCCGAAGGGCGGCCCCGGCATGCCCGAGTGGGGCGCCGCGCCGGTGCCGGCGCGCCTGCTGCGGGCGGGCGTGAAGGACATGGTGCGCATCTCGGACGCGCGGATGAGCGGCACCTCCTACGGCACCGTGGTGCTGCACGTGACGCCCGAGTCCGCGGTGGGCGGCCCGCTCGCGCTGGTCCGGAACGGCGACGAGATCGAGCTGAACGTGCCGGAGCGGCGGCTGACCCTCCGCGTGCCCGACGAGGAGATCGCCCGCCGGCGCGCGGCGTGGACGCCGCGGCCCGACGGCGTCACCAGCGGCTACCTCCGCATGTTCCTCGACCACGTGCTCCAGGCCGACGAGGGCGTGGACTTCGACTTCCTGCGCGGCCGCCGGCCGGTCACTGACGAGGAGACCGCGCACGGCTCGCGGCTCGCCTGACGTGGCCACCGGGGCCTCGACCGCCGACGCGGTCGTCATCGGCTCGGGCGCCTTCGGCGCCGCCACCGCCTATCACCTGGCCCGGCGCGGGCTCGAGGTCACGCTGGTGGACCAGCACGCGCTGGGCTCGCAGACCTCCCCGCGCGCGGCCGGGCTCACCAGCAAGGCCGACCCGATGCCCACCATGGCGCGCCTTCGCCACGAGGCTTGCGAGGCCTTCGAGCGCTTCGAGGGTGAGATGGGGCGCGGCGTGGAGTTCCACCGCTCCGGCAGCCTGCGCGCGGCCTACACCGAGGCGGCGGTCGAGCGGGTGCGGATCGCGCAGGAGACCGCGCATGCGTGCGGCATCGAGGCGCGTCTGGTGGACGCGGCGGAGGCCGAGCGGCTGGCGCCGCACTTCAAGCCGGGGGCGGCGCGCCGGATCTTGCACGTGCCGAGCGACGGCTGGGTAGACCCGGCCAAGGTGGCGATCGGCTTCGCCACGCGGGCGGGCGAGCTGGGCGCGCGCCTGCTCCCCTTCACCGCGGTACAGGGCCTGCTGAGCGAGGGCGGGCGCGCCACCGGCGTCGTCACCCCGCGGGGCGAGATCCGGGCCCCGGTGGTCGTGGACGCGGCGGGCGGCTGGACGGCGCGCGTCGCGGCGGGCGCCGGCATCGCGCTGCCGCTCATCCCGGTGCGCCACCAGCTCTTCGTCACC
>DATHSW010000084.1:0-6152 GCA_035463855.1 Candidatus Deferrimicrobiaceae bacterium
CGGGGGCGTGCACACCGCCCGGGACGTCTTGAAGGCCATGATGGCGGGCGCGCGGGTCGCGATGATGACCTCGGCGCTGCTCCAGCAGGGCATCGAGCACCTCACCGCCGTGCGGGAGGGGCTGCTCGACTGGATGGGAGCCCACGAGTACGAGTCCATCCGGCAGATGCAGGGGAGCATGAGCTACCGCTCGGTTCGCGAGCCGGCCGCCTTCGAGCGGGCCAACTACATGAAGGTCCTGAGCTCCTATGCGCTCCGGACGGGAGCCCGCCCCGGCCCGGCGTAGGACCGCCGCCGAGAGGAGGAATCATGCCATGATGGACCACGACGATCGCTGCCCGTTCCTGATTCCGGTGGTCGCCGACCAGCTCTGGATGTACCCGCTTCCCGCCTTCTGTCACCGGCCCGACGCCCCGGTCAAGGTGCCTGCGCTCGAGACCTTCTTCCGCGTGTGTCTGGGCCCTGAGCACGCCCGCTGCCCCGGCTTCCGGACAACGGTGACACACCGGGACGGCGTGACCGACTGAGGCGCTGCGTCCGCGCATGCCCACTGAGGCACCGCCATCCCACGTGGGGCCTGGATGCCCCGCTGACGCCGTCTCCGGCGAAGAGGCGCCCGAAGTTCCGGGGGGTTGGCGGGCGGGGTCTCTGGCACAGACGTTGCCCTCTCTCCTCCGCGACGGAAGACGCGCACCATCCGGGAGGACAGCATGGGCAGATCCCAAGGCCGGGTTTCGCAGCCGAAACGAAGCGTCACGCGGCTCTGGTGGGTGGGCGTCCTGCTCGTGGCGGTAGCCCTCGGCGGATGGCTGGGATGGCCCGTGTCCCGGGGGGCCTCCAGCGGCTCGGCGCCGCCCGCCGTGGCGTCGGCGGCTCGCCGCGAGAGCCGGCCCACCCTCGAACCGGCCCTCTTCGTCGGCAAGGCCAGGGTGGCGTACGGGGTGGCGCGGGAGATCCCCGACGTCCTCGATCGGCTCTACTGCTACTGCGGCTGCGACAGGAGCGCGGGGCACAAGAGCCTGCTCTCCTGCTACACCGACAACCACGGGGCCACCTGAGACATCTGCATGAACGAGGCGCTGGATGCGTCTCGCATGGTGAAGGCCGGGTACTCGATCGACCAGATTCGCTCCGAGATCGATCGGAAGTACGGGCGATGATCTTCCGCGCCCTCGCGACGGGGCTCGTCGCGCTCGTGCCGGTGGTGGCGGCGGCACACGGCGAGCACGGCGGGGCCGAGCCTCTGAGCACCGCCGGCGCGGTCACGGTGCAGGGCTATCAGGTCGAGCTGCTGAGCCACCCGAGCCCGCTGACGCGGGAGCGGTCGGCCCACGTCGTGGCGAAGATCGTGAGGAGCTCGGACCTCGCTCCGGTGCCGGGGGGGCGGGTGCTCATCGGCCTCGCCGCGGCCGGCGCGGTTGCTGATCCCGAGGCGGCCACCGAACAGACCTGGGCCGGCCACTACGCGATCGCGGTGAGCCCGGCGAGGCTCGGTCTCCACCAGGTTCGGGTGATGCTCGCCGAGCTCGACGGCCGGTCCTTCGAGCCGCCCCTCGTCGTGGAGTTCCCGGTCACCGTCGCGCGTGCCGCCGGCATGGGCGCCGCGGTGTGGACGATCATCGCGCTCGTCGGAGGGCTCGGCGTCCTCGCCGTGTACGTCGTCGGTCTCCGGGCCCGGATCGGCACCCCGGCGGGGCAGGCGCTCAACCTCCTCGAGGTGCCGTGGCTCCGTGGGCTGCTCACCTCCCGGGCGTTCCCGCCCTCGCTCCAGATCCCGCTGCTGGTGCTCATGGCGGTGGTGGTGCTGCTCGGCTTCTTCGATGTCCAGGACGGGGGAGTCAACCTCGCCACCAAGCTCACGTGGACGATCTGGTGGGCCGGGATCATCTTCACGTTCGTCGTCGCGGGCCGTGTCTGGTGCCTGGCCTGCCCCTTCGGAGCGCTCAACGAGTGGACGGCCCGCCTCGCCGGCCCCCTCCGCCACCTGCCGCGGCCATTCCGGAACATCTGGTGGGCCACCGGCATGTTCGTCCTGCTCACGTGGGCGGACGAGCAGCTCGGGGTCGTGCGCTCCCCCCGCGTGACGGCGTGGATCGTGCTCTTCTTCGCCGCGATGGCGGTCGCGGTCGGGCTCTTCTTCGAGCGGCGGAGCTTCTGCCGGCACCTCTGCCCCATCGGCGGGCTCATCGGGATCTACTCGATGACCGCGCCGCTCGAGCTGCGCGCCCGGAGCCAGAGCGTGTGCCGGGCGGACCGCGAGAAGGCGTGCTACCAGGGCGGCCCGGAGGCGCGCGGCTGCCCGATGTTCGAGTTCCCGGGCGCGATGGACCGGAACAACTACTGCATCCTGTGCGCGGAGTGCGTGACGGGCTGCTCGCACCACAACCTGGCCCTGCGGCTGCGGGCCTTCGGCAAGGATCTCTGGGCGTCGGGGCGTCGCGTGCTCGACGAGGCCTACCTCGCGGTGGCGCTCGTGGGACTCACCCTGCTCGTCACGGCCCAGATGCTCAGCGCCTGGCCCGGCTGGACGTGGACGCTGGCGGGCTGGCTGCCGAACTGGGTGCGCGCCACCCTCAAGCCGGTCACCTACCTGGGGCTCGTGGAGTCGGCGATCCTGCTCGGCGGCTCGCTCGTCGTCGTGCCGCTCATGGTCCTGGCCGCCGCCGCGCTGGCGGACCGGCTGGCGGGCCCGCGGGCGCTCGGGCTGCGCCGGACCTTCGTGGTCTTCAGCTACATGTTCATCCCGGTCGGGCTCGCCATGCACCTCGCCCACAATCTCTCCCATCTCCTCCTCGAAGGAGGCGGCATCGTGCCCGTCGTGCAGCGCGCCGCCGCGCTCTACACGCCGCTGTTCCTGGGCGAGCCCGACTGGCAGGTCGCCCCGCTGGCGCCCGGGTCCGTGGTCGGGTTCCTCCAGGTGATCATCGTGGTCGGCTTCTTCGTGCTGTCGCTCGCGGCCGGCCACCGGCTGGCGGCGGGCGCGTACGGCGACGCCCACGCCGCCAGCCGGGCGCTCGTGCCCATGGCGGTGCTCTCGTGCGTTTTCACCGTGGCCGCCGTCGTGCTGCTCAGCCTGCCGATGGGGATGCGCCACGGCATGTAGGTGATCCTCACAAAAGGAGATCTTCTATGACGCGCTTGTGGAAATGGATGGCGCCGATGCTCGCCCTGGGACTGGCGGTCGGGCTGGGGGCGACGGTCAAACCGACAGATGCGCAGCAGAAGAAGGTGCTGGTGGCCAAGAAGGTCGCCGCCGCGCCCACGCTGGACGGCGTCATGGAGGACGCGTGGAAGGCGGCCGAGCCCCTCACCGTCAAGGTGCTCGGCGGGCGCAACCTGCCCGGCGGCTCGACCGAGGTCTCCCTCCGCGCGGTCTACACGGCCGACGCGGTGTATTTCCTCGTCCAGTACAAGGACGCGACCGAGAGCCTCCGCCGGGGCCCCTGGGTGAAGCAGGCCGACGGCTCCTGGCAGAAGCTCAAGGACCCCAACGACAAGGGAGGCGACAACAACCTCTACTACGAGGACAAGATGGCGGTGATCTGGAACATCAGCTCACCGGCCTTCGAGCAGCGCGGGTGCTTCTCCGCCTGCCACACCGGCGAGGGCAAGCCCTTCGGCAACAAGTACACCGCCAACCCCGGCGAGCGTCTGGACATGTGGCACTGGAAGGGCGTCCGCACCGGCCCGATCGGGCAGATCGACGACCAGTACGTCGACAGTACGCGCTACGACAAGGAGAAGAGCCCCAACGCGGGCCGGAAGACCGAGCCGAAGACGGGCGGCGGCTACGTGGACAACGTGAGCGACGACAAGAAGGGGCCGAAGTTCGCGCTCAAGGGCAACACGCCCGCGCCGCCGTACTGGATCGTCGACGGCGAGAAGGAGGCGCTCGACGACTCGAAGTACAAGGCGGGCGCCGAGGTGCCCGGCATCATCGTGGCTCCCTTCACCGGCGACCGCGGGGACATCGCGGCGAAGCACACCTACAAGGACGGCGTGAGGACCGTCGAGATCTCGCGCAAGCTCGTGACCGGCAGCGAGTTCGACGTGCAGTTCAGCGACCTCAAGAAGGACTACGCGTTCGGCGTGGCGGTGTTCGACAACACGCAGGTGCGCCACGCGTACATGCCGGGCGTGCTGAAGATGAAGTTCGAGTAATTCTTGTGGTGGCGTAGCGGTTCGAGTTAGCATCAGCGAGCGCCGGGACATCTGGGCCCGGCGCTCGCCGGGGCGCCGGCAGAAAGGGCCGTCCATGATCCGAGTCCTGAGGTGGACCATCGCCGTGGCGCTGTGCCTCGCGCCGCTGGGCGCAGCCTGGGCGCAGGCCGTGTCGGGCCCGAGCCAGGACCCGCTCGCGGGCTCCCGGGTGTTCGGGGCCAAGGGGTGCGTCAAGTGCCACTCGGTGAACGGAGTCGGCGGCAAAATCGGGCCCGACCTCGCGCGGACCGCGCGGCCCCGGTCGTTCTTCGACCTCGCCACCGCCATGTGGAACCACCTCCACCACATGACGGATCGGATGAAGCAGCTCGGGATCGCGCGCCCGAAGCTCGACGCGAAGGAGGCCGGCGACCTGGTGGGTTTCCTCTACACGCTGAATTATTTCGACTCGCCCGGGAACGCCGAGGCGGGCAAGCGGCTCTTCTCGGCCAAGCACTGCATCGTCTGCCACCAGACCGGTGGCACGGGTGGAGTCGTGGGGCCGAGCCTGGACTCGCTCAGGCAGTTCGCCTCGCCGATCTACATCGCCGCGGCCATGTGGAATCACGGGCCGGCGATGGCCGAGAAGATGAAGGAGAAGAGCATCGAGCGCCCCACCTTCACGGGGCAGGAGTTGCGCGACCTCATCGCCTTCCTCGCGCCGGCGACAGCGGGGCCGCGCGAAGGTCCGCTGTACGTGCTGCCCGGGCGGCCCGAGCTCGGTCGCCAGCTCTTCGCCGAGAAGAGCTGCATCCAGTGCCACAGCGTGGGGGGCGTCGGCGGGCGCGTCGGGCCGGACCTGGTCCAGCGGGGACTCCGACAAAGCCCGGTCGAGTTCGCGGCCAGCATCTGGAACAAGGCGCCCGCCATGACCGCGGCGATGGCCCAGCGGGGCATCGCCGTTCCCCAGCTGAGGCCGGATGAGATGGCCGACCTCGTCGCCTATCTCTACTCGGTCCGTTACTTCGCCAGCGGCAACGTCCAGCAGGGATACGCGGTGGCGACTCAGAAGGGCTGCTTCAATTGCCACGCCGTCCGTGGCGAGCGGGGCAAGCCGGCCAGCGATCTCGCCAAGACGAAGGGGCTCGACTCGCCCGCCGGCGTGCTCGCGGCCCTCTGGAACCACGCGGTGGTGACGCCGACGATCGCGGGCAAGAAAGCCGACTGGCCGATCTTCAAGCCCGAGGAGATGGCCGACCTCGTCGCCATGCTCCAATCCGTCAGCCAGCCGCGCAAGACTCAGTAAGCCGGGATGACCGCGGTCCCCCTGGCCGGATTGATCCTGCTGGCGAGTCTGGCGGTCTGGTCGTCGCCCGCCTCCGGCCAGGCGCCCCAGGACAACTGCGCCGCGTGCCATCTGCAGACCGGCGACGAGCGCCTCGCGGGCCCGGCGAAGGAGTTTCCGCAGGACATCCACGCGAGCAAGGGCTTCGGCTGCGTATCCTGCCACGGCGGGGATGCCCGGGAGACCGGGATGGAGGCCATGGATCCGCGCAAGGGCTATATCGGCAAGCCCTCGCGCCAGCAAGTCATCCAGGTCTGCGGCCGCTGCCACACCGATGCCGGGTTCATGAAGCGCTACAATCCGTCGCTGCGCGTGGACCAGGTGGCCGAGTACGCGACGTCCGTGCACGGCCAGCGGCTCCGGGAACTGGCCGATACGAAGGTGGCGACCTGCGTGAGCTGCCATCCCGCCCACACCATCCGGCCGCCGTCGGACCCCAAGTCGAGCGTCCATCCCCTCCACGTGGCCGGCACCTGCGGCCGCTGCCATGCCGACGCGAAGTACATGACGGGCTACAAGATCCCCACGGATCAGCTGGAGAAGTACAAGACGAGCGTGCACTGGAACGCCATGTCGGCCAAAGGCGATCTTTCCGCGCCGACGTGCAACGACTGCCACGGCAATCACGGGGCGGCGCCGCCGGGAGTCCAGTGGGTGGGGAACGTGT
>DATHSW010000085.1:0-18356 GCA_035463855.1 Candidatus Deferrimicrobiaceae bacterium
GAACGTCTCGATCTCGTTCCGCGTGCGCTCGAAGGTCCACATCTTTTCCTCGAATTCCACGATCATGTGCGGGATGCCGTTCCGCTCGAGGCCCTGCTTCATGAGCACGTAGTCGAAGAGGGCGGGCTCGCAGAACTTGGCCGGCATGAAGATGACGGCGTCGGCGCTCGACCGCCGCACCTTCTCGATCAGGCCCGCCGACCGGTGCTCGCGGCTCTCGTGCCGCGTGGAGGACGGCACGGCCTGATCGACGTAGGCTGCCCCCAGCCGCTCGAAGGGATCCCCGCCGGTCGCCACGTCCGAGGTGAACCAGCGCCAGCCCAGCAGGAGATCGTCCTCGACGACGTAGCAGCCGGCCTCTTCCAGCACCTCGAGGAGCCCCAGCGGCGGCTGCTCGCAGAACAGGCCCTCGAGCACCACGCGCATCCGATCCTGCCGCCGTCCACCGCGGGCGGGCAGCGCGGCGAGCAGCGTGTCGAGGCGGGCGATCGTCTCCTCGGGCGGCGCCAGCGCGGCGGCGCGAAGGACGAGATACAGCTCGGTGGTCGAGAGCGCCTCGGGCTCGGCGATGCGAAACGCGTAGAGGCTCCGCAGGCGCGCGCGCAGCCCGTTGTAGGTCTCGATCGACTTCGCCAGCGCCCGGTCGGTCACGGCGACCCCGAACGCGGCTTCGAGGGCGACGGCCAGCCGGCGCAGCTCGCTCGCCGCGTACGCGGTCACGGCGGGCGAGGTGGAGTTCTGCGGCAGGTGCAGGTACTCGACGAAGGCGTCGGGGAAGTTCCGCTTGTAGATGCTGGACAGGTTGCGGGCCACGTCGCAGATGTTGGAGAAGACGAGGCCGTCGACGCCCTTGACCAGCCCCTGGAAGCCGAGCTCGAGGGTCGACTTGGCGATCGAGCACACGAAGGACTGAAAGCGCGCATCCGCGTGGGTCAGCTCCACGGACGTGCCGCCGCCGAGCAGCGACAGCGGCAGCATGCCCGCCGCGTGGATCACCTCGGCCGGCGCCCACACCGGATAGGCCGCCACCACCCGGCCGCCCGGATGCTCGGCCTTCCATCCCTCCGCCACGGCTCCGATCGGCCGGGCCGCCAGGTCCCGGCAGCGCTCGATGATCAGCGAAGGCGTCATGCGGGCCTCCTCAAGGCGAGGCGCGAAGGCTCCTCGACGCCGCGCGGGCGCTCGAGGAACCCGTGGAGGAAGAGCCCGCCCACCTGGACCGCGAGGGCGCGCGCGTCACCGGCGGAGCGGAGGAACGGCCGCGTGGCGATGCCGTTGAGCATGCCGAGCAGCAGGTTCGTGGCCGAGAAGAGCTCGCTGTCCGACCGGCCGTGCGGGTCGAGATCGCGCAGCACCGCCAGCCCGCGCTGCAGGTAGGCCTGCCGCCTGGCCGCGATCTCGGCGCGCCGCGGCTCGGTGAGCAGCTCGTGGTCGCGGTTGATGACCCGGAGCGCGTGGGCGTGGTGGAAGCCGAAATCGAGATGGGTCTGGATCAGGGCCAGCAGGCGGCCCTCGGGCGTGCCGGCCTCCGCGAGATTCCGGTCCAGGCTCTCGAGGAGGCGATCCAGCGCCCGGCCGAGCACCAGGAACAGCAGCTCGTCCTTCTCCCCGACGTAGTGGTAGAGGCCGGCGAGCGACAGCCCGGCCGCCCGGGCGATCTCCCGGATCGAGGCCTGATGGAAGCCGCGGCGCGCGATCACGCCGCACGCCGCGTCCAGGATCCCCTCGTACCGCTCGCCGATCGCCATTCCGAACCTCCTACCAATCAACTGTTCGGCTGGTCCTACCCTAGACGGTCACTTCCGGCCACGGCATCCGGCGGATGCCTCATTTGCCTAGTGCAAACGGCCCGGTCTACTTCTTGAGCGTCCGGATGTACTGGACGAGCGCCCAGCGGTCGTTCTCCGGCAGATGCCGCCAGGCGGGCATGGCGCCCCGGCCGGTCGTGATCTTCCAGAAGAGCTCGCCGTCGCTCTCGCCCTGGATCTTCTTCGAGGTCCAGTCGGCGGGCTTGGGGTTGAGCGCCATCGCCGCGGCGCCGTCACCCTTGCCGCTCTTTCCGTGGCAGGAGACGCAGTTGACCTGGGCCGCCTTCTTGCCCTGCTCGACCACCTTGTGGCTGGCCGCGATCGGGCTCTTCTTGCTCTTCTCGGATTCGGGCGCGGTCCACGGCGCCTGCGCCCAGGCCGCGCCGGCGACGCCGAGCCCGATCCCAACGGCAGCCACGACAACCGCACGGCAGACAAGTGATCGCATCGTCGATCCTCCTCTCGGTTCGAGTTCGCCCAGCTGGCTCAGTATTGGCCAGCGTGTCCGGGGCCGGTATGACCCCGGTCATGGACGGGAACGGCCCCCTTCACCGGGGGGTCTGGATGTAGAACGATCCGGTGGCCAGCGCGACCAGCCGGTCGCCATCGGCCTGTACCCGGGCTTCCAGCACCGCGACCCGGGCGGTCCGGGCCACCACCCACGCCTCGGCGGCGAGGTGCCCTTCGGAGACCGGAGCCAGGTAGTTGATCTTGATCTCGAGGGTGGCGCACCGCTCGCCCGGCCCGAGACGCGAGGTGAGGGCGCCGCCCATCGCGTAGTCCACCAGCGTGTACACGACGCCCCCGTGCACGACTCCGTGCGGGTTCATGTGCTCGGGACGGACCGTGGCCCCGAAGCGGCACCGCCCGTCCTCCATCGTGGAGCGCCGCAGACCGAGCAGATCGGCGAAGGGCCCCACGCCCGGATCCTCCGGCGTGGCCATGCCCCCGCGGGCGTCCGTCATGCGCGCTCCTCGCGGGCGCCGATCGCGCGCGCCAGGTTGGCGCCGACGCACGCGACGGCGATCCAGATCAGGACGCCGGAGAGCGCGACCCACGGGGCGGGCGCCGGCCATCCCGCGCCGACCAGCACCTCCGCGCTCCTCAGGAGGACGCCGGCGGCCAGGCTCCAGAGCGCCACCGGTCGGAGCCGCGGCCACGGGAGCGCCCGGCCCTCGAGGACGGGGATGAGGCGGAACGCCATCGCGACCACCACCGAGGTCAGCACGCCCACGGTGACCAGGTGGCGGACCGCGTCGGAGAGCAGGCGCACGTCGAGCCCCGCCCACGCGGCCGGCACCGCCGCGGCCGCGCCGATCGCGGCGGCGCCGCCGGACAGCATCGCCACGCGGAAGATGCGCGACTCCTCGGGACCCCGGGCCACCATCGGGAGCGCGCCGCGGGCCGGCCGCAGCGCGCCGCCGAGCACCATGAGCCCGGCGGCCCCCGCCAGCGCGATGACCTCGCCGAGCCGGGCCAGCGCGGTCCCGATCGCGGCGCTCCAGTCTCCCGCCTCGCCCCAGGCGGCCACCCCCACGCCCAGCGCCAGCACCCATGGCAGGAGGCGCGCCGCCCCCGCGGGGGCCCGCCAGCGCGCGAGGAACATCGGGCCGGCCCGCAGGAGCACGCCCAGCACCCAGCCGAGGACGCCGCCGAAGAGCCCCATCAGATGGACGACGCGGAGCCCCGCGATGGGCGGCAGCGGAAGCCCAGAGGCCAGCGCGTCCCAGCGAAGCCACGCCTCGAGCGCGCAGCCGCCGCCGAGCCAGACCGTGCTCGTGGTGAGATGCCACCTCAGGAAGGCCAGCGGGCGCGGGTCGAGCATGCGCCACACCCAGGACGCGAAGAGCACGAACGCCAGCGCCTGGAGCAACGACGCGACCACAAGCGGTGCCGCCCGATCGGCGGCGGTCCCGAGCCCTCTCAGCGCGAGGCCGGCACCCTGGAGGCCCAGGAGCCAGAGCATGAACGGGCTCCGCGAGACCGGGCGGCCGGTGAAGCGAGGCAGGAGGTGCTGGGCCACCCCCATGATCAGGGTCCCGAAGAACCCGAAGATCTGCAGGTGGGCGTGGAGCAGGATCCACTCCGCCGGAACCGCGGCAACCCCCAGGTAGAGCCAGGCCAGGAGCCAGACGCCGAGCGGGATCCCCCCCGCCAGCGTCGCGGCCAGGCCGAGCAGGGCAAACGGGCGATAGACGGGCGGCTCACGCACCGGATCGATCACCCCCGGCATCGCTCGGCCGGGCACCGGCTCCGGAAGCGGTCAGCGAGGCCCGGGCCCTTTGGGCCCGCGTGGGCCCGGTCCCGGCGTGTCGGGAATCGTGATGCCTTTCTCCTTGGCGCGCTCCATCATCTGCTTGTGCGTCTCCTCCCGGTAGCGCGTCCGCTCCTCGGGCGTCATGCCGCGCATCTTCTTCTGGTGCTCTTGCCACTCTTCCTGCGTCATGAGCTGGCGACCCATGCCGCGCCGCATGCGGAATGTCTGCTCCGCATCCTGGTCCCATCGCGGCCCCCGGCCCTTCCCCGCCGGCGGCCCCTGCGCGAAGCCCCTGGCCGCCAGCAGCGACACCGTCGCGGCGGCCACCCCGATCACGAACCCTCTGCGTGCCTCGATCGTCATCACGGCTCTCCTTTCGCTCTGCTAGCTCCCTCCGGCGAGCGTCAGCAGGACGGTGCTCTCCGGCCCGGCCTCCAGCGCATGATCGAGGCCCGGCTCCAGGACGAGCACCTCGCCGGGCGCGAGATCGACGCGGCGCCCGCCCGCGTCCACGCGCACGGCCCCGGAGACCACCTGCACGGTGAGCGAGCCGTCGGCCCGGTGCTCGTGCAGCCGCGCGCCCGCCTTCAAGCCGAGCAGCACGAGGCGGAGCGCCGGTGCCTTGAAGAGCGTGATCGCGTTGCGATCGCCGGAGCGCCACGCGGGCTCCCGGCGCAAACGCTCCATCTGCTCTCCGAGCCGGGCGTGGAAGACGGGGCCGGCGGCCGGACGGTCGGGCCGCGGCCCCGCGGGCTCAGTCATCGTCGCGCCCCTTCGCACCCTTCGTCCCCAGGGTGGCCTCGAGCCCCGCGGTCAGCGCCTGAGCCTCCGCCTCCCCGAGTCGAGCATCGCGCTGGATCAGCGTGTAGAACCAGGGCGGCATCTCGCCCTTGCGCACGGTCTTGGCCGATTCGCGCGCCTCCTTCTGGGGCCGGTCCCATTCGGAGAAGTTGAGCTTGCGCCGCCCTTCGTCCACGTCGCGCTGGACGAGCCACGACAGCGGGGCCACGTGGGAGTACCACGGCCACACGGTCTCGTTGCTGTGGCAGTCGTAGCAGGCGCGGACGGCGAGCCCCCGCGTCGCCGGCGTATCCCAGTGCGGCTCCACGCGGCCGGCCGGGTTCGTGTGGCTCCGGCCGTAGGGCACCAGCTGAAGGATCAGGACGGCCACGACCACGCCGATCCCGAGCCAGCGAAGCCCTCGCGCCAGGCTCACAGCAGCCGCTGGCGGGTCGCCATCGCGACGGCCTCGAGGCGGCTGTGGGCGCCCAGCTTGCCGAGGATGTTCTGCACGTGATTGCGCACGGTGGCCGGGCTGACGTGGAGCTTGTCGGCCGCGGCCTTGGTGCTCACGCCGGCGGCGATCGTCCGTAGGATCTCCAGCTCGCGCCGCGTCAGTACATCGCCGGTCGCCTCGGTACCGGCCGGCGCCGTCAGTCGCTCCCGCACCAGACCCAGGAGCTCCTTCGTGGCCGTCACATCACGGAACAGGTGGACGGTCAGGGACCCGTTGGCCGGGCCGGTCGGCACCGTGAGCGTGCTCAGGTTCACCCAGATCGGGCGCCCCGCCTTCGTCCGGGTCCGCATGTCGAAGCTCTGGATCGGATCGCCCATCTTCACGAGGCTCATGACGTGGCAGCCCTGATAGCAGAGGCGGTTGCCGTGGTCGTCGTAGCCGATGAAGAGGTCGCAGCACAGGCGGCCGATCGCCTCGCGCGCCGGGTAGCCCAGCATCTTCTCGGCCGCTCGGTTCCACAGCACGATCTTGCCGTCCGGGCCGATGGCGAAGGCGCCGTCGGCGGCGCGCGCCAGGGCTTCGTCGAGGCCGTTCGTCTCAGGGTTCTTCACGCGCGTCCTCCGGAGCCGGCTCGGGCTCGGCCATTGGGCAGGAAAATGCGTCGGCCTCCTGGATCGGATCATACCCCGAGCGGCCGAGGGCGACGCTCGGGGTGGCCCCGAGGCGCTCGATCTCGGCCGTCACCCAGGCCCCCAGCAGGTCGGCCAGCGCCCCGTAGTACGGCAGGGGCGAAGCATCCCGGAGGGCCTCGGCGAAGGTGCCGGACCAGCGGCCGAGATGGTCGCCGACGAAGCGTGACTGGGCGGCGCTGGTGATTGCGACACCCTCCTCGTCGCTCTCCGCGAGGGCATAGGCTTCCTTCAGCGCAAGCGCGCTCATGAACTCGCACTCGGCCGCGATGTGATCCTCCACGTCGGGCTGGGACCCCCCGGGCACGAGCCCGAACGCCGCGTAGAAGCCGGCGACATCGGCCAGCAGGGCCGCCTTGCCGGCGAGCTGCGGCGCCTCCCCCCAGGCGCCCTCGTAGGGCGGGACCTTGGCGGCGCGGTCGAAGAGGAAGACGTACTCGTCGCCGATCGCGGCGGCATCCGCCTGGCGGGCGGCCGCCGCGAAGCGCGCGAGCGGCTCCGCCACCGCCGGCTCGACCGCCGGCGCCAGCGCCTCGGCCGCCTCCGCCAGCTCCACGAGGCGCTCACCCTGGGGCCGCGCCAGGGCGCCTCCCAGCAGCCGGTACAGGCTCGCGCGCTCGAGCCGCTCCTGGACCGGACGCTCGGCGGCGCTCATCGCTGGATCACGAGCGGCACCCAGGAGGTCCACGCCTTGCGCGCGCCGACCTCGCGATTGCCGCCGTCCCACACCGCGAACGCGACCACGGTCCGGTTCCCGGGCAGCAGGCGCGGCCCGTTCAGGTCGTCGGAGACCATGGGTCGCGTGATCACCACCCGCCACACCCCGGCCTTCCAGACGCCCTTGCCGAGGGCGTGCTGGTCCGGCTTGACCGTCATGGTGCCCCACCCTTCCGCCATCTGGTCCAGGACCGGCGTCACCCGCCCGCGCGAGATCGGGTTCTCGATCCCCAGCGCGCCGCTGTAGGGTCGCGCGTCCGCGGCGCCCAGCACCTCGTCGGGATAGACGTCGGCCCACGCGTTCGGGTAGAGCGAGCGCACGGTGGGCGGGCCCTGATCCAGGTCGTGCTGGAAGGCGGCGCGCCACTGCATGATGTTCACCCGGCCGCCCGGATTGCCCATCATGGGCGACGGGGGATCGGCCTTGATGTCGACCGGCAGCTCGACCGCCACCTGGTCTCCGAAGTTGTCGAGGACGACCCGGTCGGAGAGCGTGGTGTCCTTCCACTCGATCAGGAACGCGACCCACCCTCCGTTGTGCACCGCGCGGACGGCCAGCTCCTTGATGGCGGGCTCGGGATGGTTGGGCAGCGCGACGGTCTGGGGCAGCATGGTCACCTTCACCGGCCGCGCCAGCCTCCAGGCGGGCGCCGCCGGGTCGGCGATGGGACCGGCCCCGCTCACGCGGGCCACGGTGAGCGGCGCCTGGGCCCCGGCCGGGCCGGCCCAGGCGAGCACCGCGGCCAGAGCCAGCTTCGCTACTCGAGCGCGCATGGCCGGATCTCCTCTCACGTGATGTTGGTCCGGAAGGCCTTGTGCTTGACGTCGTAGAGCTCGCGCACCACCACCGGCTCCCGGAGCGGCACCCGGACGATCTCGGCCTGCTTGGCGTCGTAGCCGATCACGGTGTCGCCGTCCACCCGGAAGTAGTGGGAGATCTCGGGCGTGGCCCCGAACAGGGTGAGCGCGCCGAGCAGCTTCCGATCCTGCGCCGCCGTCCGGTACGTGGCGATCGCCTGCTCCGCACCGAAGCCGAACATCTGGCGGAGAAAGATCGGTGGGACGTGCACCGGCGGGATGTAGTAGGTGTTCGGCTCGAGCCCGAACTGGGGATAGAGCGGCAGCGCGATCTTCTTCACGAGGACGAGGTAGTCGAGCGGATTGTCCTCGTTGGCCTTGTCGGGGGCGCCCATGAACCCCTGGATGCGGATCTTGCCGATGCAGGAGATCGTGCACTGCGTCTGCCGCCCGCCCTCGACGGCGGGGTAACAGCCGATGCACTTCTCCGAGACCCGCGTCTGGGCGTTGAAGTAGACCTTCTTGTAGGGGCAGCCCTTCACGCACTCCCGGTAGCCCCGGCAGCGGCTCTGGTCGAGCAGCACGATGCCGTCTTCCGGCCGCTTGTAGATGGACTGCCGCGGGCAGGCCGACAGGCACGCGGGATAGGTACAGTGGTTGCAGATCCGCGGCAGGTAGAACATCCACTGCATGTGCGGCATCGTGAGGTGCGCGCCCTGGGGCATGAGGCCGGTCGAGTCGTCCTCGCCGATATTGGGATGGGCGTAGTCGAGATCCTCCGGCAGGTAGCCGAGGATTATCTCGCCCTGGGGCGCGGCGTCGAAGAGGGTCTTGCCGTCGTAGACCGGGCCGGTCATCTCCTGGACACCGAGCTTGTCGAGGATGTTGACGTCCCAGCCGAGCGGGTAGTACCCGTAGGGCTTGGTCTCGACGTTGTTCCAGTACATGTATTCCTGCCCGCGGCCCGGCGTCCACGTGGTCTTGCACGCCACCGTGCACGTCTGGCAGGCGATGCACTTGTTGGTGTCGAAGATCATCGCGAACTGCTTCTCCGGCCGCTTCCCCTCGTAAGGGTAGTCCATCTCGCGACCGATCTGCCAGTTGTAGACCTTGGCCATGGCGGTTCTCCTCAGGCCTTCCTGACGACGAAGCCGCCGGCCAGGTACTGCTTGAGCGCGGCGTTCTCGTTGGTCGGCCGGAGCCCGAGGCTCACCGGGCGCCAGAGGCCCTTGCCCCCGATGCCGCCGTCCTCGGCCTTGAGCACCCGGCACATGGCCTCCCGCGGCGCCCCCGTCACGCAGTGCACGTCGGCCTGGAAGCCCCGCATCAGCTCGTGGCCGTAGCTCCGCCGCGTGATCAGCGAGTTGGTCTGGTGCGTGGGCTTGAGCCACGAGCGGGTCAGGCTCTGGTGGGAGCCGTAGCGGAAGAAGGCCTGGTAGTTGGTCTCCGGGTTCTTGGCGAGCCCGTCGGGACGCGTCTCGTGCCCCTTCACGGAGCCCGGCGTGGCCATGTACCCGTTGTGCCACATGCGCATGATCCCCTTGGGCGTGCCGGGGTAGTAGCGCGCGCGGCAGAGCAGGCGCGCCACGTGGTACTCGGCTTCGCGCCCCTTGTCCTGCCAGCCCTTGAACGGATTGTCCTGGGGATCCCCGTCCACCCAGACGTAGTCGCCGTCGTTGACGCCCATGGCCCGCGCGTCCTCGGGGTTCATGTCCACGTAGGCCTCGCCCACGTGGGGCGCACGCTTGTCGCGGCGGTACATGTCCCCGAACGGCCCGAAGAAGTTCGACATGATGTCGGTGTCGATGGGCGTGGTGTGCGAGCCGTGCCGGTACTTCGGGGTGTGGAACACGCTCCGGTAGCCCGCCGCGAGGTTCGGGTGCTGCGAGGCCAGCATCTCCTCCGGCGTCAGCACCACGTTGCGCCCCTGCCGAGCCGACCAGTCCCGCTTGGCGCGAGCGAAGCCGTAGTCCTCGGGGCTCTTCGGCCGGAGCGCGGGATGCGGGCGGGCCACGATGCAGTTGGGATCGTAGAAGGTCGAGTCCACCGGCTCCCGGTAGACGATGAGGTTCTCGCCCGCCTCGATGAACTCGGGCTCGGGCCGGTAGAACTCGAGCCGCCCGGTCTTGGTGTACCAGGGCTTGGACTCGTGGACCTGCTCCCAGGAGAACGTGCGCGGGTACGTGCGCACGTTCATGAGGGCCGGGGTGCCCTGCGCGGCGAGCGCCTCGAGGTCGCGGATGTTGTAGCCCTTGCAGGGCGCGCTCCCGTCCAGGATCCGCTGGAGGTAGACCTCCACCCGGTTGTCGGTGACGAACTTCCAGTAGTCGGCGAACCGCCGCTCCCCGGTGAGGGTGGCCAGCGCCCCCGCGACACCCGCGTAGGTCTCCAGATCGCTGACCGTGCCGAAGTTACGGCGCAGCGGCGTCCGCGGGAAGACCTGCAGGAACGGGTTCGTGTTGGACGCGGTCATGTCGGGGTACTTGAGCTCCATCCACGAGTCCACGCCGTAGACGATGTCGGCGTACTCGCAGGAGCCGGACCACCACCACTCGTTGACCACCACGCACTCCTGCCGCGGGAGCGTGTTGAACACCACGTTGTAGTGGTACTTGGTGTTGGCGATCTGGGAGTTGGAGTTGCTGAGCCAGATGCTCTTGGTCGGCGTGGGCACGTGGGGGCCGGTGGTGAACTGCTTGCGCCCTTCCTTGTGCACGACCTCGCCCGCCGCGTAGTAGTGGAGCGACTCGCCGCGGAGATAGTTCCGCGTCTTCACCGGGCCGTCGGCGGCGAGCTGCGGGCCGAAGGGGTCCTCGTAGAGGTACTGGGGCACGCCGGAGAAGAGCGAGGTGCGGTAGTTGCCGGCGTACGAGCCGACGTTGCCGCCCTGGCGGCCGATGTTGCCGGTGAGGGCCGCCACCAGGAAGATCGCGCGGTCCTTCAGATCGTTGTTGAAGAACTGGTTGGGGCCCATGCCCACCGGGAAGAGGGTCTTGCCGGGGTTCGCCGCGATCTGGCGCGCGAGCGAGACGATGGCGGGAGCCGGCGCCCAGGTGATCTTCGACGCGGTCTCGGGGGGCAGCGTGTCGGCGAGGTACTGGCGCGTGAGATCGAAGACCGGCCGGGCCTGGATCCTCGCGCCGTCGGCCAGCGTCACGTCGAACGTCCCCTCGAGCGCCGGGTCGATCTGGCGCGCCGTGAAGTGGTCGCCCACCTGGTCGCGCGTGACCGCCACCGGCTTGCCCGCCCTGGCGTCCCACATCACGAAGTCGGCGAACTCGCCGCGAAGCGCTTCGGGAATCCGCGTCCCGTCCTGCTGCGGGGTGGGCGGCAGCCCCTCGCCCGGCTTGATCATCTGGGTCCAGTTGGAGAGGCGCGATTCCTGGTGGCCGGCGAAGACGTCCCGGGCCAGCAGCGGCTGGAGCGTGTCCATCCGGATCAGGCGCGGGAGGTCGGTGTAGCGCTTGACGAAGTCGGCGTCGTAGCGCTTCTCGGCCATGATGACCTGGGCGAGCCCCAGCGCGAACGCGGGATCGGTTCCGGGCCGGATCACGATGACCTCGTCGCCCTTGTTGGCGGTGGCGCTGTACTCCACCGTGAGCACCACGACCCGGGTGCCCTTCAGCCGGGCCTCGGTGAGCCAGTGGCTGTCCGGCATCTTGGTGGTGATCCAGTTCATCCCCCAGACCACGACGAGGTTGGCGTTCTCGACGTCGAACAGCTCGAAGTCCGAGGTCTGGTCGCCGTGCACCATCGGATGGCCCGGCGGCAGGTCGGTGTGCCAGGAGTAGGAGTCCCACGCGGTGCCGCCCAGCGCCCGGTCGGCCCCGACGCCGCGCACGGCGGCATCCAGCAGCGCCAGCATGTTGCCGAAGCGGTACGTCCCCACGATGCGGGTGGCGCCCAGCTTGGCCATGCCGCCCCGCACCTTGGCGGTGCGGATCCCGGCGCCGGCCATGGCGTCCACCATGGCCGGGTCATACCCCTGGGCGAGGAGATACCGCTTGCCCGGCTCGCCGCTGTAGGTCCGGGCGATGTTCTCGAGCGCCTTCGCGTGGAGCGCGTAGGCCTCCGCGTAGGGCACGCGGACGAAGCCGTCCCAGCCGCGCTTCATGAGATCGGCGGGGGCCCGCCCCGTGGCGGGGTCGCGCGGGAAGCCCTTCTCCGCCCACTCCTTGAAGCCTTTCCGCACGAAGGCGCCCTTGATGCGCCGGTCTCCGTAGAGACGCCGTCCCAGCACCAGGCCCTTCTGGCAGCAGCGCGGATCCCAGCGCGCCGAGGCGCGGTTGCCGGAGAGATCCGTGGCTCGGCCATAGCCGTAGGTGGGCTCGATCCGCACCAGGACGTTGTTCTTGACGAAGGCCCGCAGCAGGCAGTTGTGCGTGTCGTTGGGCGCGCACAGGAACGTGAACGTGCGGTCGTGGCGGAAGATGTCCCGGTAGAGGCGCTCCCAGTCCCGGTTGGGATACGCGGCCAGGGGGTTCGGCACGCGCACCGGGTCGAGGAAGCGGTACTGCGCCAGGAGGTCGCCCGGGCTGGCCACGGTCCCGAGCCCTGCCATCGCTGCCAGCTGCAGGAACCGCCGTCGGTCCATCGCGTCCTCCTCAGGGTTGCCAGCGCCGCTGGGTCAAGGCAACGCAATCCGCGTGCCCAACACCTCCGGCCTGAACAGAATGTCTTTTCAAGCTCTTACGCCCGAGCCGCCGTCGTTCCCGGGGGCGCCGGCTGGGGCCGCCGCGCCCCACTGGGGCGCCAACCCGAGCTTGCGCGATCGGGCACAAGGCGCGTATGAGCCAGGTCATAGAGGCAGGCGCGCACCGAGCGGGAGACCTGGGGGGCCACGCGCGACCGCGCGGCCTCCGCGCGGACACGACGGGAACGCGGGGCGCCCTCAGCTGCCGCCCGAGAGGCCGTACTTCTTGAGCTTGTACCGGAGGACCCGCTCGCTGATCCCCAGGAGCTCGGCCGCGCGGGTCTGGGTGCCGTCCGCCTTGGCGAGCGCCTCCCTGATCATGCGCCGCTCGATGCCCTCGACCGCCGCGACGAGCCCGGCCCCGCCCTCCGGCTCGGCCGGCTGCGCCTCGACGGTGAGGGGCAGGTCCCCGAGGCCGATCACGTCGTCGCGGGTCAGCACGACCGCGCGCTCGATCAGGTTCTCCAGCTCCCGAACGTTGCCCGGATAGTCGTAGCGGAGCAGCGCGTCGCGCGCCTCCCGGGTGAGCCCGCGGATGCGCTTGCCGTTCTTCTCGGCGAAGACGCGCAGGAAGTGGTCGATGAGCGGCGGTAGATCCTCGCGGCGCTCCCGCAGGGCCGGCAGGGGAATGGTGACGACGTTGATGCGGTAGTAGAGGTCGTCGCGGAATCGCCCCTCGCGGACGAGCGCCTCGAGATTCCGGTGGGTCGCGGCGAGCAGCCGCACGTCCACCTTGATCGGCCGGCTCGACCCCACGCGCTCGAATTCCCGCTCCTGCAGGACCCGGAGCAGCTTCACCTGAAGATGCGCCGGAAGATCGCCGATCTCGTCCAGGAACAGGCTGCCGCCATCGGCCAGCTCGAAGCGGCCCTTGCGGGCGGCGACGGCTCCGGTGAAGGCGCCCTTCTCGTGCCCGAAGAGCTCGGCCTCCAGCAGGCTCTCGGCCAGCGCCGCGCAGTTGACCTTCACGAGCGCTCTCGCGGCGCGCGGGCTCGCGTAGTGGATCGCTCGGGCGATCAGCTCCTTGCCGGTGCCGCTCTCGCCCCGGATCAGCACGGTGGCGTCGCTCGGGGCGACCCGGCGGACGACCGAGAGCACCTCCTGCATCGCGCCGCTCTCGCCGATGATCCCCTCCACGCGGTGGCGCTCGGCCAGCGCCGCGCGCAGCTCGCGGTTCTCGGTGAGCAGGCGGTGGCGGTCCTGGATCTGGTGGATCCGATGCAGGAGCTCGGCGAGGTTCACCGGCTTGGCCAGGTAGTCCGCGGCGCCGGCCTTGACGGCGCTCACCGCGGTCTCGATCGTTCCGTAGGCGGTCATGATCACCACCGCCGTCTCCGGGCTCGTGGCCCGGACGGCCTCGAGCACCTCGAGGCCCGAGAGGTCCGGCATCCGCTGGTCGGTCAGGATCAGGTCGAAGGGCTGTTGCTTGACGCAGGCCACCGCGGCGCGCCCACCGGCCGCCTGGGTGACCTCGAATCCCTGTCGCCTGAGAAATCCGGTCACCAGCTCGAGCTGGGCCGGCTCGTCGTCCACCACGAGGATCCGGAACGGCTCAGCCACGGGCCGATCCATCCCGCGGCAGCACGATCCGGAAGGACGTGCCCTGCCCGACCTGGCTCTCCGCCTCGATCCGGCCGCCGTGAGCCTCGACCATCCGCCGGGCGATGGCGAGCCCCAGCCCGAGCCCTTTGGTCTTGGTCGTCACGTAGGGTTCGAACACCCGGGGCAGCAGCTCGGGTGGAATGCCGCTCCCGGTATCCGTGACCACGAGGGTCAGCGCGGCGCTGGAGGCGGCCGCCCCCAGGGTCAGCCTGCCGCCGGTGGGCATGGCCTCGATCGCGTTCAGCATCAGATTCAGCAGCACCTGCTTGATCCGGTCCCGGTCCGCTCGAATGTCCGGGAGTGAAGGCGGGATCGCCTGCTCGAGCACGATCCCGGCCTGGTGTGCTTGTGGCTCCACCAGCTGGCGGATCTCGTCGAGCAGCGCCGCCACCGCAACCGGCTCGGGCCGGAGCTGGATCGGACGGGCCAGGGAGAGGAACTCCTCGACGATCGCGTTCAGCCGCCGGACCTCCCCCTGCACCAGGTCCACCATGCGCCGGTACTCATCCCGCTCGGCCGGCTCGAACTCGGCCCGGAGGCGCTGGAGGCCCATCGAGACGGCGCTCAGCGGATTGCGGATCTCGTGGGCCACCGCCGCGGCCAGGTTTCCCACCGTCGCCAGGCGCTCACCCCGTGCCATCTCCGCCTCGAGCGCCCTGATGTGGGTCAGGTGACGGCTCTGGGTGTAGAAGATCGCGGCCATCCCGAGCGCGCCCAACCCGAGGACCGCCGCCGCCATGGCCACCACCGCGAGCCGGTCGGCCCTCCACACCCGGTCCATGGATGCCGTGGACAGGCCGATCCGGAGCAGCCCGCTCCGGCTGCCCTCGAGGGCGAGCGGCTTGACCACCTCGTACACGGTGGCCGACCCATCCTTCTGAACCATCCGGGTGAGCACGCGCCGGTGCTCGAGCGCGGTCCGCAGCGTGTCGTCCGTCTCTCGCGCGCCGACCCGGGCGGGGTCGGAGTGCGCGAGCACGGTCAGGTCCCGGTCCAGGAGCGCGATGGATTCGACGCCGGCCTGACGGCCCAGCTCCTCCACCTGATGCTGCACGCCGATCGTCCGGCTGAAGTCCAGCACGGAATGGGCATCGGCGTGAACGGCGATGATCCCCTGGAAGCTCCGGGCCCCGACCGCGACACCCAGAACGGTTCCCTCCCAGAACTTCCGGTCGCGGATCGCCGGAGGGACCTCGTCCTCCGCCGGCGGCGACGTCCACCGGCGCCCCCACATGTACATCCTCATCGCGTGGCGCTCCTGCGCCTCGGCCGCGGTTGCCGGGGGCCGCGCCATCATCATGCCCGGCATCATGGGCGGGCGCGGCGGCGGCTCGTAGGGGCGGCCGCGGGGATCCAGGAGATCGATTCGCGCGAGGCCGTTGGCGGCGCTGATCCGCTGCAGCCACTCGGGATCCGGCGGGCGCGACAGCAGGAGCTGATCCACCAGCCGGGCGTTGTCCAGGAGCCGCTGGGCGATCATCTCTTCCATGAGCGCGTTGCTCAGGATCGCATTCCGGCTGGAGATGTCGAGCGCCCCGGCCAGGGCTCCCCCCTTCTCCTCGAGCTGGCGGCGGAGCTCCTGCTGCGTGCGGAGCGCCGCGGAGAGCGAGAACAGCGTGGCGAGCGTGGCGAGCAGAAGGACGGAGGCCAGAAAATAGCGGAGCGGAAACGGGGGCTTCATCGGCCACTCGTGGCGCTCATGCTATCACGCCCCGGACGGGAAACGGACACGGCCCCCGGACCGTGAGTCTCGGGGGCCGTTCAGGGAACGCGTGAGGCTACCCGGCGCGCCGCATCGGGCCGCCGAACGGCATCACGGTGCCCCAGTGATTCACATGGAAGGTGCGCACCTGGCCCTCGGGGCCCTTCAGCTCCACCGAGTACATGGTGCCGCCTCTCCCGGTGAACGGCAGGACCCGCTCCACCGTGAAGCCCTTGAGGTACTGGTCCGCATACTTCTGAGCCAGCTCCTTGGCCTGCTCCTCGGTGATCTGGGCCGCCTGACCATACGCGGCAGCGCCCGGGCAGTTGAACTGACCGCCACCCCCCATCATCCCGGGGCCCATCCCGCCGCCCCACATCCCGCGGCCCATGGGGCCGTAGCCCATCTGGGCGAAGGCCGTCCCCACCAGCGCCGCGCTCGCCGCCACCGCCACCACCACCATCAGGAACCGTTTCATCGTCGTCGCCTCCTCTCGTCGTGTTCGATCAACTACCCGTGGAGAGGAGCACGATCCGTGCCGGCCCCTGAGAACGGGACGCGATCCCGCTTCTTCGGCACTTGCGAGCGCCGGCCCCGTCGCGGTGGCAGGCTTCTCGTCGAAATCGTCGAGGTCGGCCGACGCTTCCGTCGATCCGGGCGGCGCTACCGGACGCTCGGGATCAAGGGGGCGCTCTTGGCGCCCCGCTGCCGGGCCTCGGCCATCAGGCTCCGGATGCTGTCGGCGTCCGGCCCCTGGGGCACCACCCGGAGAAACGCTTCGGCCGCTCGGATGGCGGCGGCAAGATCGCGCTTGCCGTGGAAGAGATACTGGGTCCGGTCCCAGTGGGCATGGACGTAGGTGGGATCGATGCGGAGCGCCTCCTCCACCTTCGCTAGCGCCTCGTCGACGCGCCCTTCCTGGTAGAGCACGGCGCCCAGGTGCGTGATCGCCTCCACGTTGCGGGCATCGCGAGCCAGCACCCGGCCGTAGACGTCGCGAGCCTCGTCGAGGCGGCCCTGGTCCAGCGCGACGTGCGCGAGCTGGAGCAGGCCCGGGATCGGCGTGTCCTCACGCGCGGCGGCCTGGCGGAGAGCTCGGAGCTCGACGTCGCCCATGAGCAGCGACTGCCCGCCCCCGGATGCGGCAGCCCGGCCGGCCACCGGCACGCCGCCTGCCTGCCGCCCGCCGAGCCATCGAGCGCCCAGCACGCCGGCGCCGACCCCGGCGACGAGCAGCAGCACGCCGAATGCCCCGATCACCATCGGACTCCGGAGCCACCCGGCGCGCCGCTCCGCCGTCGCCGCCGGTTGCCCCGTCCGACCGCTCTCGGCTTCGCGCTGGGCTCGTCGGAGGCTCACGAAGAGGCGGCCGCCCTCGCGCTCCTGCTCTGCCCGCTGCCGGCGGTGCTCGTCGCCGTCGAGCTTCCCGGCCGCCAGGTCCGCGTCCAGGGCGTCGATGACCTCCACCGTCGCTTCGAGGCGGCGCCTGATCTCCTTGATACGACTCACATCAGCTCGAGACCGCGGCTTCCGCTACCTGAAGCGGTAGCCGATCGTCACGCCGAAGATGTGGGCCTCGTAGTTCTTCAGGTCGTTGCCGAGGTAGACGGCGTTGTTACCCGGGACGAACGGGTTGATGGTATCCGTCCGCCAGTCGTGCTTGCGGAACTCCTCGTAGGCGTAGTTCAGGCTCGCCGTCCAGGCCTGCCCGAAGTGGTACCGGAGGGAGGCCTCGAGCCGCAGGAGGCTGTCCTCGAAGGCCGGCCAGCGCCGGGCGACGCTGTTGGTATTGGCGCTAGCGTTGAAGACGGTGCTGCCATTGGCGTTGGGGTTCCAGGTCTCGACGCGGCCCAGGGCATAGGCATAGTTGCCCGCGAACTTGAGATCGAGCTTGCCCGGGATCAGTCGGGCCATCATGGAGGCGTGGTAGGTATCCACGGTATCGATATTGTTCGAGATCCAGTCGAGGGCCGGGCTGTCGGACGTCGGGGTTCGGGCGCGCGAGCGCTGTTTCTGGAAGATGGACTCGTGCATGTACCCGGTCGAGAAGGACAGGCGCTCCACCGGGGCCCAGTTCACATCCATCCCGGCCGACCAGCTGACCGCGGTCTGCAGACCGAGCATAGTGTTGCCCTGGGCCGGGCCCTGGCCGTGACCGCCGTGGACTAGCCCCGAAGCGATGTAGTTATCGTACTTGTAGCCCGCCGACGGGGTGATCGTCAGTGTCTCGGTGGGGGTGATCTGCATCAAGAGGTCCACGCGCTGCCGGTCCCGGTCGGCCTCGTCATACTTGCGCAGCAGGTATGACTGGCCCTGCTCCCCGGGTGCCGCGTTCGTCTCGATCTGGGAGAGGGCGCTGGTGTTGTAGCGGTCCATTCGGCGGAAGGACGGCTGGTACGTGGCCCGGATCAGCAGCCAGTCGGCGGGCGTCACGTCGAGAGCGGCCTTGGCGAAGAACTCGTCGGTCGTCGGCACCTCGCGGGTGTCGGACCGGTCCCACCGCTCCCATCCCGTGCCCAGCGTGAGGGCCGCGGGCCGCGCGACCTGCCAGCGGCCATCCAGCTCCGCGTTCTGGCGCATGTAGCTAAACCGCTGGGAGAAATGGGGCCCGCGAGTGATGCTGTTTATATCATCGATGATGAAGTCGGAGAATCTCACGACATCGCTGTTGTCGATCAGATCATAGAACCGGTACTTGCCCGTGAACGTCACCGGAATGGGCAGCGGCCGGCTCGTCGCGTTGAGGTTGAACAGGATGGTCTGGACATTGCCGTTCAGGCTCTTCTGCGGCAGGGCCAGACTGGGGTTCGACAGCACCAGGCTGTTGGTGCTGGTCTGGGGCAGGAAGTCGTC
>DATHSW010000086.1:0-6086 GCA_035463855.1 Candidatus Deferrimicrobiaceae bacterium
CGGTCTGATGGCCGGCCGGCCGAGCAGCACGGTCGTCTGGGTCAGGTCGCGGACGATCCTGCGCTCCTCCGGGGGCACCGTGAGCGCCGGTGTCGGCACCCGCGGGAGCGGCGCGGGCGGCGCGCGCCAGCCGGACAGCCGCGCCAGCAGCTCGCGACGGATCTCTCCCGCCGTGATATCTCCGACCGCCACGATGGTGGCGCCGTCCGCCCGGTAGTGGCGCGCGTGGAAGGCCACCACCTGCTCCCGGGTGAGCTTGCCGACCGACTCGATCGTGCCGGAGGCGGGACGCGCGTACGGGTGGCCCGGGAAGATCAGGCGAGTCAGCTCCCGACCGGCCACCGTCTCCGGGCTCTGCTCGGAGCGTCGCAGGGCGGCCTGGATGTCGGCCACCTTTCGCGCCAGCTCGTCGGCCGGGAACGTGGGGTGCAGCAGCACCTCGGCGAGCAGGTCCAGGCCGAGGGCCAGATCCTTCTTGAGCACCGAGAGTGTCACGCTGGCCCCGTCGCTGCCCGCGCCGGCCGCGAGGCTGCCTCCGACGAACTCGATGGCGCGGTCGAGCTCGGGCCCGGAGCGGCGCGCGGTGCCCCGCGTGAGCAGCTCGGCGGTGAGGCTCGCGAGCCCGAGCGCGTCGTCCGGATCGTGGACCGCCCCGCCGGGCACACCCACGCGCACCACCACGATGGGAATGGCCGGCCGCTCGGCCACCAGCAGCACCGGGCCGTTCGGCAGGACCTCGCGCCGGGCCAGCGGGCCCGCGGCCTGCGCGGGCATCCCGAGCAGGAGCAGGAGCACGGCCAGCATCACCCGCATGAGCGCCTCTCTCGTCAGTCGAGCTGCTTGCGGAACTTCAGCACCGCCAGGGAGAACACCGCGGTGCCGAAGATCACCAGCGGCACCAGCGACGGCCAGAGATACTCGAAGCCCACGCCCTTCAGGATGATACCCCGCACGATCCGGAGAAAGTACGTCAACGGGATGATCGCGGCCAGGTACTGGGCCCCGGTGGGCATGCCCTCGATGGGGAAGAGCAGCCCCGAGAGATAGATCGAAGGCAGGAACGTGAGGAAGGCGAGCTGCATGGCCTGCGGCACCGTGCGGGAGGCCGTCGAGAGCAGGATGCCCACGCCGAGCGTGCCCATCATGAACACGAGCGACAGCGCGTAGAGCAGGGGCAGGCTGCCCCGGATCGGGACGTCGAACACGAAGTGGGCGACCAGCAGGGCCATCGTCATCTGGCCGAAGGCCACCAGCAGGTTCGGGACGATCTTGCCGAGCAGCAGCTCCCAGCGGCGGATCGGGCTCACGATCAGCGCCTCCAGCGTGCCCTTCTCGCGCTCCCGGACGACCGACACCGCCATCGCGGTGATGGTGGTCTGCATGAGGAGCGCGCCGATCAGCCCCGGCACGATGAAGATCGCCGAGACGAGGTCCGGGTTGTACCAGGCGCGGATCCGCACGTCCACCGGCGGCTCCACCTGCCGGCCCAGGCGCGTGCCCTCGAGGGTCTGGGTCAGGACCTGGAGCGAGCGCTGGGCCCCGAGCGAGGTGGCCGCGTTGAGCGCCGAGGTCGCGACCTGCGGATCCGAGGCGTCCACGATGACCTGGATCGCCGCGTCCTGGCGGCTCAGCCGCCGGGCGTAGTCCGGCGGAACGACCACCCCGACCTTGGCCACACCGGAGTCGATGAGCCGGGTGAGCTCCTTCTGGCTCGCCACGTGGTGCCGGATGTCGAAATACTGGCTGTTCTCCATCGCCTCCAGGAAGAGGCGCGCCTCGAGGCTGCCCGACTGCTCGAACACCGCGGTCGGGATGTGCTTGACATCGGTGTTGATCGCCCAGCCGAAGATGAACAGCATCGCCACCGGCACCGCCAGGGCCAGCACCAGCGCGAGCATGTCGCGCTTGAGGTGGATGAACTCCTTCACGATGATGCCGAGCAGGCGCGAGGCCACCTCAGCCCCCCTCAGCCGGGGTGAGGGGCGCTTGTGGGGTGAGGGCCCGGAGCTGCTCGCGCAGGCGGGCCTTGCGCTCCTTGTCCACGAACGAGACGAAGAGGTCCTCCACCGAGGGCTCCACCTCCTGCACCCAGCGGACCTCCAGGCCCGCCCCGGCCAGGTGCCGCTCCACGTCGGCGGCGGTCAGGGCGGGGTCGCCTACCACCAGCCGCAGCCGCGCGCCCACGCGCTGGACCTCCTCGATCACGTCCCAGTCGCCCAGCACGTCGGCGGCGCGGCGCAGCTCGGCGGTCTCCACCTCCATCACCGGCTGGCGGAAGGTCGTGGTCTTGATGGACGCGGGCGAGCCCTGGGCGATGAGCTTCCCCTGGTAGATGAAGCCGAGGGTGTCGCAGAGCTCGGCCTCGTCCATGTAGTGCGTCGTCACCAGGATGGTGGTGCCCTCGTCGGCCAGGCGCCGGATCAGGCCCCAGAAGTTCCGGCGCGACACCGGATCCACCCCCGCGGTGGGCTCGTCGAGAAACACCAGCCGAGGGCCGTGCACGAGCGCGCACGCCAGCGCGAGCCGCTGGCGGTAGCCGCCGGAGAGCGTGCCCGCGAGCTGGCGCTCGCGTCCGGAGAGATCGGCGAGCTGCACCATCCGGGCGATGCGGGCCGCGCGCACCGCGCGCGGCACCATGTACACGCGCGCGTAGAACGTCAGGTTTTCGTCCACCGTGAGGTCGTCGTACAGCGAGAACTTCTGGGACATGTAGCCGATCACCGACTTGATCCGCTCCGGCTCGGCCACCAGGTCGATGCCGAGCACCGTGCCGCCGCCCTCGGTCGGCTCGAGCAGGCCGCACAGCATCCGGAGCGTGGTGGACTTGCCCGCCCCGTTGGGCCCCAGGAAGCCGTACAGCTCCCCGGCCCGCACCGCCAGGTCGAGATGGTCCACCGCGACCCGGCGGCCGAACCGCCGCGTCAGGCCGCGGGTGACGACCGCGTAGCCGGGCGCCTCGATCCCCGGCGTCTCAATCAATGTCGGCATCGGCGGGCATGCCGGGCTTGAGGATGCCCTCCGGGTTCTCCACCGCGATCTTGATCCGGAACACCAGGTTGACCCGCTCCTTCCTGGTCTGGACGTTCCGGGGCGTGAACTCGGCCTCGGACGCGATCTCGGTGATCCGGCCGGGGAAGCGCCGGGCCGGATAGGCGTCCACCGCGATCAGGGCCTTGTTGCCGACCTTGATCCGGCCGATCTCCTCCTCCGGGACATAGGCCCGCACCCAGATGTCGGACGGCTTCATCAGGGTCAGGATCGGAACCCCGGGATTGGCCAGCTCCCCCACCTCGAGGTTCTTGCGAAGCACCACCCCGTCGAGGGGCGAGAAAATGGTCATTTCCTTCAGTCGGGTCTTGGCCAGGTCGAGCGCGTTCCGGGCCTGCGCGAGCTGGCCGCGCGCCGCCTCGATCTGGTCGGGGCGCGAGCCCGCTTCCAGCAGCAGGAGCTTCTGGCGGGCCGACTTCTCCTGGGCCGCTGCCACCTCGTAGGCCTGGCGCGCGCGGTCCACCTCCTGGGCGGCGATCAGGGTCTGGCGGAAGAGGCCCTCCGCCCGGCGGTAGTCACGCTCGGTCCACTCCCGCGTGGCGGCGGCGCTCTGGAGCGCCGCCCGGGCGTCCTCGAGCTCCTCGCGGCGGGCGCCCGAGACCAGGTCGTTCAGCGTGGCCTGCGCGGTCCGCACCGCGGCCTCCTGGCGGCGCACCTCGGCGGCCTGCTCCGCCTCGTCGAGGCGCACGAGCAGCTGGCCCGCCGAGACGCGGTCCCCCTCGTTCACCGGCCGCTCGGCGATGCGGCCCGCGATCTTGGCGCTCACGTCCACCTGGATGGCCTCGACGGTCCCGGCCACGCTCACCGTGGCCCGGCCGTTGCCGGGCCCGAACAGCCGGCCGCCGTAGGCGTAGGCCAGGCCCAGCACGAGGAGCACGGTCAGGGCGATCGCCCCTTTACCCAGCCGGGAGCCCATCGGGCTCACCGGGAGGCCGGAGCGGCCGGCTCGGCGGGTAGCAGGGTGGAGACGCTCTTCCGATCGAGCGCGAAGTAGGTCCGCGCCACCCGCTGGAGGTCGGCGGGGGTGACGGCGCGGAGCCTGGGCAGGTAGTCCTCCAGCAGCCGCCACGAGCCGAGCATCTCGAATCGCCCGAGCACCGAGGCCCGGGAGAACACCGAGTCCTGCCGCCAGATGAAGGACGCCTCGATCTGGTTGCGGGCGCGGGTCAGCTCCTCGTCCGGCACCGGCTCCTGCTTGAGCCGCTCGATCTCGGCCAGCAGGGCCTGCTCGACCGCCTCCGGCGTCTGGCCGGGCAACGGCGCCGCGTAGAACCAGAACAGCGACGGGTCCAGCGAGAAGTAGGAGTAGTCGCCCCCCGCGCCCAGCACCATGCGCTTCTCGTAAGCCAGCCGCCGGTAGAGGCGCGAGGACCGGCCGGACGAGAGCAGCGTCGAGAGGAGCTCCAGCGCGGGGGCATCCGCCGCCCGGTGATTCGGCACGTGCCAGGCGATGTTCACGATGGGGAGCTGGGCGCCCTCCTTCCGCACCAGCAGCCGCCGCTCGTCGATCTGAGGGGGCTCGACCGCGGTCACGGACGGCGGCGAGGCGCCACGCGGGATCCCCCCGAAGTGGCGGCGCGCCAGCGCCAGCGCGGCGGCCGGGCGCACGTCGCCCGCGATGACGAGGATCGCGTTGTTCGGGACGTAGTAGGTGTCGTAGAACGCGCGCAGCTCGGCCGGATTGATGCGCGCGATGTCCGACATCCACCCGATGATCGGCCAGCGATAGGGATGGGCCTTGAAAGCGAGCGAGTTCATCGCCTCGTAGACGAGCCCGTCCGGATCGTCCTCGGAGCGCATCCGCCGCTCCTCCATCACGACCTTCCGCTCGGAGTCGATCTCGGCGGCGTCCAGCAGCAGGTTGCGCATCCGGTCCGCCTCGAGCCGCAGGACGAGGTCGAGCCGGTCCGCCGCGATGTTCGTGTAGTAGCCGGTGAGGTCCTGGCTGGTGAAGGCGTTGTCGCGGCCGCCGTTCTGCTCGATGAGGCGCGCCAGCTCGCCCCGCCCGTGGGTGGGCGTCCCCTTGAACATCATGTGCTCGAGGAAGTGGGCGAGCCCGGTCGCCCCGGGCCGCTCGTCCCGCGAGCCCACCCGGTAGAAGAGCTGCACCGTCACGATCGGGTTCCGCGGGTCCTCCTGCACCAGGACCCGGAGCCCGTTGTCGAGCGTGGCCTCGGCGACCGCGAGCGTCCCCGCCGCGGACGCCGTCGTCTGCGCCGACGCCCCCGTCACGAGCGTCAGCCACACGGAGAGGGTCAGGAACACACGGACGCGGCGCATGCTCACATGGTAACACCCGGGGGCCGAGCTAGAGACCGGCGAGCCTCCGCGCGCGGAGGAAGACCGCCCGGAGCATCTCCGGGGTCAGCTTCCCGGTGAAGGTGTTCTGCTGGCTCGGGTGAAAGCATCCCAGGAGCGTGGGCCCGCCGTCCGGCATCGCCGCGACGGCGCCGTGGCCGAAGCGCGGGAGCGGCCGCGGCACCGCGAGCATCGCCTCCCGGCGCGCGCGCAGGTAGGCGTCCCAGCCGATCTTGCCCAGCGCGACCACGACCCGGACGCCGCGGAGCAGCCGCAGCTCTTCCAGCAGGAAGGGCCGGCACCGGGCCATCTCCGCCGGGGTCGGCTTGTTGGCGGGCGGCGCGCAGCGCGCGGTGGCCGTGATGTACGCGCCCTCGAGCCGCAGGCCGTCGCCGGGTGCGGTCGAGGTGGCCTGGTTGGCGAAGCCGGCCTCGTGGAGCGCGCGGAAGAGCCAGTCGCCGCTCCGGTCCCCGGTGAACATGCGCCCGGTCCGATTGCCCCCGTGGGCCGCCGGAGCGAGCCCCACCAGCAGGACCCGCGCCGCCGGATCTCCGAAGCCCGGCAGCGGCCGCGCCCAGTAGCGCTGGCCACGATACCGGAGCGGCGGCGCCGCCGCGACCGCCTCGCGATGGCGTACCAGCCGCGGGCAGAGCCGGCAGGGGTCGTTCCGGCGCGCGAGGGCGGCGAGGGGATCGCGTCGGGTGTTGTGGTGTGGTGGGGTTTGGGGGTGTTTGTGGGGG
>DATHSW010000087.1:0-2699 GCA_035463855.1 Candidatus Deferrimicrobiaceae bacterium
GGCATGGGCGTGGAGCGCGCCGCAGCAGGTCTGCGTGCGCGGGGCGACGACCTCGGCCCCGTTGCGGGCGAGCACGCGGGCGGTGGCGCGGTTGTGGGGGCCGAAGGCGACCTGCTGGATGCAGCCGGTGAGCAGCCCGACCCGGATGCGGCGCGCGCCCTCGGCCGGCGTCACCTCCGGCAGCGGTGCGCGGTCGGCGCCCGCCGGCAGCTCCGGGAGCAGCGGCTCCCAGTGGCGCAGCGGCTCGGGCAGGAAGCGGAGCAGCCCGGAGGCGCGCACGAGGGTCCGCAGCCCGCTCGCCTGGTAGGCACGCAGGCCGGCGGCGGCCAGGCGCAGGAGCGGCGGGTTCGCCAGCAGCACCGAGAAGTTGAGCCAGCGGAAGAGGCGCCGCGCGAGGCCGCCCGGCCGCTGCCGCTCGATCTCGGCGCGCGCCGCCTCGATCAGCTGGCCGTAGGGCACGCCGGACGGGCACGCCGTCTCGCAGGCGCGGCAGCCCAGGCAGAGATCGAGGTGGGCGACCGCGGAGTCGGTCAGCCTGATGCGCCCCTCGGCCAGCGACTTGATCAGCACGATGCGGCCGCGGGGGGAGTCCATCTCGGTCCCGAGCTCGGAGAAGGTCGGGCAGTACGCCAGGCAGAGCCCGCAGTGCACGCAGCGGTCCACGCCCTCGACGCTCAGCCCGTGCAGGGCGAGCGGGGCCCCCGGTTTCGTCTCGGCCACGGAGGCGTGTGCCATCGGCTCAGATGTCTCCCACGAAGCGGCCCGGGTTCAAGATGCCGTTCGGATCGAGGCGCTCCTTGATTCCTTTCATGAGGCGCAGCGGCGGGCCCGCCGCGTCCCACACCGCCACCCGCTCCTTCACGGCGAGCGGCGCCCATTCGACCATGGCGTGCCCGCCCACGCCATTGGCCAGGGCTCGCCACTCGGTGAGCGTGGCCACCACCGCGTTGGTATTGGTGCCCCCCGCGAGGACCGCGGTGACGATCCCCACCCCGGCATGCGCGGTGAGCGCGCCCACGAGGCCGTTGCGCTGGGCCGCCGCCGCGCCCGCTTCCATCAGCTCGGCGATCAGGGTCGGCAGCACCGCCCATTTCATGACCGCCGCGACCCGCTCGTGGCCCGGGCGGCCGAGCCCGGCCAGCGCGCGCCAGGCGTCGTCCCGGGCGCCGCCGTCGAGCACGGTGGTCTCCCCGAGCCCGAGCGGCCCGAGCAGGCGGTCGAGCTCGCCCACCTCCCAGTCGACCTGTGGGGCGATGCCGTCGAGGCCGACCAGGAGCGCGGCGCCGCCGCCCAGCCCCAGGCGACGCAGCGCCTCGCCGTCGGCCAGCTCGAGGGCCGACGGGATCAGGTCGGAGCCCAGCACCGCGCGCGCCGCCGCCCCCGCGGCTTTGACCCGGTCGAAGCGCGCGACCACGACCCGGTCCACATCCGCCCGGGGCCTGAGCTTCAGCGTCGCCTCGACCAGCACGCCCAGCGTGCCGAAGGAGCCGATGTAGAGCTTGGGGAGGTCGTAGCCCGCCACGTTCTTGACCACCTTCCCGCCGCCCCGCACCACGCTGCCGTCGGCCATGACCACGGTGAGGCCGATCACCAGGTCGCGCGCGGTGCCGTAGAGGTGCCGGCGGGGGCCCGAGGCGTCGCTGGCGAGCATGCCCCCCACCGTGGCCCGCGCCGACGCGCCCCCGTCGAGGGACAGCCACTGCCCGCGCTTGCCGAGCCTGGCCTGCAGGGTCTCGAACGGCAGCCCGGCCTCGACGGTGACCGTGAGATCGCCCGGCTCGTGCTCGAGGATCCGATCGAGACGCTTGAGCCCCAGCACCAGCCCGATGCGGTGGGGCGGCGAGCCGATCGCCATCTTGGAGCCGGCGCCCCACGGGGTGACCGGCAGCCCCGCCTCGCCGGCGGCCAGCAGCACCGCGGCGATCTCCTCCTTGGTGCCCGGGAACACCACCGCCTCCGGCGCGCGGCCCTCGACGGCGTACGGCGAGCCGTCCACCCCGGTGAGCACATGGGAGGCGCCGACGATACTGCGCAGCTTGTCCGGCAGGGCTGGCGGCACGGGGAGCCTCCCGGGTCCCGCGCTAGAAGCGCTGAGCGAGGCCCTTCTCTTCGATCGGATGCGGACGGTAGGCCGGGCCGACCTCGACGCAGGCCTTGTTGCTCGGGAAGATCTTGCCGGGATTGCAGAGGCCGGTCGGATTGAACGCCTCCTTCACCCGCTGCATGCAGGCGAGATCGGCCGCCGAGAAGATGAACGGCATGTAGTCCGCTTTCTCGAGGCCGATGCCGTGCTCGCCCGAGATGGAGCCCCCCACCTCGGCGCAGACCTTCAGGATCTCCGCGCCCGCCGCCACCACCCGCGCCTCCTCGCCCGGCTTGCGCGGATCGTAGAGGATGTTCGGGTGCAGATTGCCGTCGCCGGCGTGGAAGACGTTGCCGACGCGCAGGCCGTGGGCCGCCACGATCGCGTTCACGCGGCCCAGCACGTAGGGCAGCTTGGTGCGCGGGATCACGCCGTCCATCACCATGTAGGCGGGCGACACGCGGCCGTAGGCGCCGAAGGCGGACTTGCGGCCCTTCCAGAGAAGCTGGCGCTCGGCCTCGTCGCGCGCGGCGCGCACGTCGCGGGCGCCGCAGTCGCGGCAGGCCGCCACCACCCGCTCGGCCTGCGCCTCCATGCCGGCCGCGAGGCCGTCCAG
>DATHSW010000088.1:0-11530 GCA_035463855.1 Candidatus Deferrimicrobiaceae bacterium
CGCCCGGGTACGGCGCCTGCGGCTCGAAGGCGCCCTCCCCCGTCACCGGGGCCTTCCGGTTCCACGGGCAGACGTCCTGGCAGGCATCGCAGCCGAACTGCCAGCCGGCCATGCCGGCATGCAGCTCCGGATCGATGGGCCCGCGGTGCTCGATCGGGAGGTAGGAGACGCAGCGGCGGGCGTCCAGCACGTAGGGAGCCACGAAGGCGCCAGTGGGACAGGCGTCGAGGCAGGCCCGGCAGCTGCCGCAGCGATCGGCGAGCGGCTGATCGTGAGCCAGCTCGGCGGTGGTCAGGAGGACGCCGATGAAGAACCAGGAGCCCAGCCGGGGATGGAGCAGCATGGTGTTCTTGCCGATCCAGCCGAGGCCGGCCCGCGCGGCCAGGTCCCGCTCGAGCACGGGCCCCGTGTCCACGTAGCCCCGGCTGCGCGCGCCGCCGGCTTGGGCCAGGAGCTCGGCGAGCCGCTCGAGCCGCGGCCCGATGACGCCGTGATAGTCCCGGCCCCAGGCGTAGCGGGCCACCGGCCGCCACGAGGGATCTGCCGGCTCGCCTTGATAGTAGTTGAGCGCCACGCAGACGACCGAGCGCGCGCCGGGCAGCACGCGCGCGGGATCGAGGCGGTCGTTCATCCGGCGCTCGAGATAGCCCATGGTGCCCGCGTGCCCCGCCTCGAGCCAGCGCCGGAACGCGGGCCCGTGCTCGGGCGGCCCCGCGGGTCCGACCGCCACCAGGTCGAAGCCCAGCTCGCGCGCGAGGGCCTTGACCGACTCGGTGAGCGTGGCCGAGGCCAGGGTCATGCGCGCCGGGCCTTGACGAGCAGGTGGCTGCGGGTCAGCGTGCGGCCGCCCGACTCGAGGAACGCGATGTAGCGGAACCAGCGGCCGTCCGACTTCCAGCGATCCTCGAGGCCCACCGCCGCCGCGAGCCCTTCCTCGACCGAGCCGAACCGGCGCACGTCCTGCTCGACCTCGAGCGCCTCGACCGCGAAGCCGCGCGACTCGAGCGCGGCGCGCATGCGGGCCTCGTCGTAGGCGAAGCGGGACACCTTGCCGGTCTCCTTCCACTGCTCGACGTGAAACGACACCATGGCCAGGCAGGATCCCGGCCCGAGGGCCTGGGCCGCCCGCTCGATGATGGCGTCCGACGCGCAGAGGTGGGCGGTGACCAGGTCGGGCCGCCACGGCTCGTACGGGTCGGCCTCGACGTCGGCCTCGTGGAACTCGACGTTGGCGAGGCCGGCGGCGGCCGCGCGGCGGCGCGCTTCCTGGATGAGCGATACCTCCCGGTCGAGCCCCACCACCCACTTCGAGACGGGCGCGAGCGCCAGCGACAGGCGCCCCGCGCCACAGCCCACGTCGAGGACGCGGCTCCGGCCGAGCGGCTCCTGGGCCAGCAGATCGAGGAACCGCGCGCTCACCCCGGGGGCCTGGAGCAAGCTCGGCATGGCCACCGACTAGCCCCGGCTATTCATGAGCGGACGACGCGCGAGGCGGCCGGGTCCTGTCGCCGGGGGCCGCGCCCGCGCCGCCGGGTTCGTCACCCACTCGCCGGACCCGCCGCTCTTCGAGCGGCGTACCGGACTCGGGGGGCCCACTGCGCTCGGCGGCGCGGGCACGGCCCCCGGCGCCACCCGTCCGGTCTTGCACGAGCCCGTTCATGAAGACCTCGGGCTACTCGGCCTTGAAGTACTTGGCCTCGGGGTGGTGGAAGACCAGCGCGGAGACCGAGGCCTCGGGGTCCATCATGAACCCCTCGGTGAGGCCCAGCCCGATCTGCTCGGGCCGGAGCAGGTCGAACAGGATGCGCTGGTCGGCGAGATTGGGGCAGGCCGGATAGCCGAAGGACACGCGGATGCCGCGGTAGTGGGCCTTGAGCTTGTCCGCCAGCGCCAGGCCGGGCGGGTCCGGGAAGCCCCACTGGGTGCGGAGCCGGGCGTGCAGCATCTCGGCGAAGGCCTCCGCGGTCTCGATGGCCAGGGCCTGCAGGGCGTGAGAGCGGAGGTACTGGCCCTCCTCCTTCCAGCGCTCGGCCAGATCCCGTACGCCCTCGCCGCAGGTCACCGCGAACAGCGCGACGTAGTCCTTCTCCCCGCTCCCCTGCTCGCGCACGTAGTCGGCCAGGCAGAGCCGCTCCCCGGCGGCCTGGCGCGGGAAGTGGAAGCGCGCCATCTCCGCGCCCGCGTCGAAGAGCAGGAGATCGTCGCCCGCGGCGGCCGCCTCGTAGAAGCGGTAGAGGCCGTTCGCGCGGATCAGCCCCTGCTCGACGGCCTCACGCTCGAGCTGCTCCACCACCGCATTGATCTCGGCCGCCTTCGCGTCGCCCTGCTCGAGCAGCCGCGCCACGCTGCCCTTCACGCCCAGGTGGCGGCCCAGGAGCATCTGGAGGTTGAGGTACGGGAAGATGTGGGTGAGCGGCACGTTCCGCAGCACGTGCAGGTCGAGATCGGGCGGCGTCGGGACCGGCGCCGCGCGCGAGACCGCGGCGCGGCTCGGCGCGGCCGCCGGAGCGGGCGCCACCGGGGCCTCGCCGGTTTCGGTGCCCGCGCGCAATGCTTCCTGCTCGGCGCGCAAGCGCTCCACCAGCGCTTCGCGAGTGGTCGCGCCGAAGAGCCGGTTGGCCAGGTCGAGGCCGTCCATCGCGTCCTTGGCGTACAGCGTGAGGCCGCCGTACTCGCGGGCGATCCGGGTGGCGGTGAACTTGCGGGTCAGAGCGGCGCCGCCGACGAAGAGCGGGATGTCCACGCCCGCCGCGCGCAGGTCCTGGGCGGTGATCACCATCTGCTGCGCCGACTTCACCAGGAGCCCGGAGAGGCCGATCGCGTCGGGCTTGTGGCTGTGGTACGCGGCGATCAGGTCCTCGGGCGGCACCTTGATCCCCAGATTGACGATCCGGTAGCCGTTGTTCTTGAGGATGATCTCGACCAGGTTCTTGCCGATGTCGTGGACGTCGCCCTTCACGGTGGCGAGCACGATGGTGCCGCGGGAGGCGTTCTCGTCCTTGGCCATGAACTGCTCGAGATAGGAGACGGAGGCTTTCATGGCCTCCGCGGACTGGAGCACCTCGGCCACGATGAGCTGGTTGTCGTTGAAGAGGCGCCCGACCTCCTCCATGCCCTTCATGAGCGGCCCGTTGATGATGTCGAGCGCGCCCGCCTCGTCGAGCTTGAGGGCCAGGTCGTCGAGCAGGCCTTCCTTCGAGCCCTCCACGATGTAGCGGGCGAGCCGCTGGTCGAGCGGGAGCGGGACGCCGGTGTCCTTCGCGGCCCGGGTACGGCCGCGGAAGTGCGCCGCGAAGGCGGCCACCGGGTCCGCGCCCCGCCAGTAGATCAGGTCCTCCGCGAGCCGGCGCTCCTCGTCGGGGATCGAGGCGTAACGCTCGAGCCGCTCGCTGTTGACGATCGCGTAGTCGAGGCCGGCCTTGGTGCACTCGTAGAGGAAGACCGCGTTGAGCACCTCGCGGCCCGCGGTGGGCAGGCCGAACGAGACGTTGGAGATGCCGAGGATGGTCTTGCAGCTCGGGAAGCGGGCCTTGATCGCCCGCACGCCCTCGATGGTCTCGACCGCGGAGCCCACGTAGTTGGCGTCGCCGGTGCCGACCGGGAAGACGAGCGGGTCGAAGATCAGGTCGCGCTCGGGCACCCCGTATTTCCCGGTGAGCAGCTCGTGGGACCGCTCCGCAATGGCCAGCTTGCGCTGGCGCGTGACCGCCATGCCCTGCTGCTTGTCCTCGTCGATGCAGCCCACCACCACCGCCGCCCCGTAGGTGCGGAGCAGCGGGACCACCCGCTCGAAGCGCTCCTCGCCGTCCTCCAGGTTGATCGAGTTGACGAGGGCCTTGCCCTGGCACTTGCGCAGCGCCAGCTCGAGCACCCGGGCGTCGGTGGAGTCGATCATCAGCGGCGCCTTGACCTTGCGGGTGACCATGTCCATGAAGCGGTCCATGTCGGCCGCCTCGTCGCGGTCCGGGTTGGCGAGGCAGACGTCCAGCACCTGCGCCCCGCCCCGGACCTGGGCCCGCCCGATCTCGGAGGCCTCCTCGAACTTCTCCTCGACGATCAGCTCCTTGAACCGGCGCGAGCCGATCACGTTGGTCCGCTCGCCCACGATGACCGGGCGCACGTCCTCGCTCGGGTACACCGCCTCGATGCCGCTCACCGCGGGCGCCCGATCCGCCGCCGGCACCCGCGGCGCCCGCCCCGCCACCAGCCCGGCCAGCGCGCGCGTGTGGTCCGGCGTCGTCCCGCAGCAGCCGCCCACCACGTTCACCCAGCCCTCGTCCACGAAGCGGCGCATCTTGTGGGCGAGGCTGTCCGCGGTTTCTTCATAGTGGCCGTGCTCGTCGGGCAGGCCCGCGTTCGGGTACACCGTGACGAAGCACGTGGCCACGTCGGAGAGCGTGCGCAGGTGGTCGGTCATGAACTCGGGGCCGGTCGCGCAGTTCAGCCCGATCGAGAAGAGCCCGAGGTGCTCGAGCGAGGCGTAAAGGGCGTCCACGTCCTGGCCCGCCAGCATGGTGCCCATGGGCTCGACGGTGCCGCTGACCATCAGGGGGAGCGCGAGGCCGGCCTCGGCCATGGCGTGCCGGACCCCGATCGCGGCCGCCTTCACGTTGAGGGTGTCCTGGCAGGTCTCGAGCAGCAGCGCGTCCATCCCGCCCTCGATGAGCGCGCGCGCCTGCCGGTAGTAGCCGTCGCGCACCTCCTCGAACGTCACGTTGGCGGTGACGGTGATGGTGCGGGTCCCCGGTCCCATCGCGCCGATGGCGAAGCGCGGCCGCTCGGTCGTGAAGGCACGGTCCACGGCCGCGCGGCAGATCCGGGCGGCGGCCAGGGTGATGTCATGGCAGCGCTCGGCCAGCCCATATTCGGCCAGTACATACGGAGCACACCCGAAGGTATTGGTCGAGATGAGGTCGGCGCCCGCCTCGAGGTAGGCCGCGTGGATGTCGGCGATGACGTCGGGCCGCGTGAGGTTGAGCTGCTCGTTGCAGCCCTCGTACCTGGGCCCGCCGAAGTCGGCGGCGGTGAGCCCGCGCGCCTGGATCATGGTGCCCATCGCGCCGTCCAGAACCAGGATCCGCTGCCGCAGCCGGTCGCCGAGCAGCCGGGAGCGCTCGGGCGTGTTCATGCCGATCATTCTAGCGCATGGGCCAGCGCCCGGACGCGCCCATGGGCGCGCGGCCGGGACGGACGGTCAGCGGCGCCTCTTGCGGGCCCGGACGTCCACCGCTCCCGGCCGCCGCCGGGGATCCTCGCCCCGCGGGAAGATCTGGGTCTTCTGGACCTTCTGAGTGCCCGTGGTGGGCAGGCTCTCCACGAAGAGCACCCAGCCGGGTGCCTTGAAGTAGGCGAGGCGCTCCAGGCAGAAGTCGCAGAGGCGCTCGGCCAGCGCCGGGCCGGCTTCGGCACCCGGCATCGGCACCACGCAGGCCATGACCTCCTCCTCGCGGATCTCGTCGGGCACCGCCAGCACCGCCACCTGGGCCACCGCGTCGTGGACCTGGAGCGCGGCCTCCACCTCCGCGGCCGCGATGTTCTCTCCGGAGCGCCGGATGATGTTCTTCTTGCGATCCACGAAGACCAGCATGCCGTCGGCGCTCCGGCGCACCACGTCGCCGGTGTGGAACCACTCGCCCCGCCACGCCTCGCGCGTGGCCTCGTCGTTCTTGAGGTAGCCCGAGAAGAAGCCGTGGCGCGGGCCCTCGGGGCCGCCCCAGCGCACGATCAGCTCGCCCTCCGTCTCGGCCGGGACCTCCCGATCGCGCTCGTCCACCACGCGGGCCTCGAAGCCGTCGCGGGGCCGCCCGAAGGCGCGCGTGTGGATCGCGCGCGGCTCGATGCAGTCGGAGAAGATGCGCCCGGTCTCGGTCATGCCCCAGACCTCCACCAGGGGGAACCCGAACCGTCGCTCGAAGGCGGCGTGCAGCTCGGGCTCGACGCCGGCGCCGAGGCCGGCCTTCACGCGGTGCGCGGTGTCCTCCGGCGCCGGCGGCTGGTTCAGCAGGAGCGGCGGCATCACCCCCAGGTAGTGGATGATGGTGGCGCGGGTGGCGAGGACGTCGGGCCACCAGCGCCGCGGGCTGAAGCGCTCGGGCAGGATCAGGCAGTTGGCGGTGAGGATCGCGCAGGTCGCGGTCACCGCCTGGCAGTTCATGTGAAAGAGCGGCAGCGGGTTCAGGAAGCGCTCGCGCCCGGGCTCGATGGCGAGCCGCCCGCCCAGGTCGCGATACCAGGCGCCCGCGTTCAGGTAGTAGAAGTTGCTGAGGACGCAGCCCTTGGGCCGGCCGGTGGTCCCGGAGGTGTAGAGCAGCCCGCACTCGGAGTCGAGCCCGGGCGCCCCGCGCCGGGGCGCGGGGCCGGGGCGCGGCAGCGAGGCGGGCCAGGCGCCCGCGTCCACCACCGGCAGCGGCTTCGCGCGCTGCTTCGCGACGGCCTCGAGCGCGCCCACTCGCTCGGAGACGGACACGACCAGGTCGGCCTCCGAGTGCTCCATCTGATAGGCCAGCTCGTCGTGCCGGTAGTCGGGATTGACGGGCACCACCGCGCAGCCGAGGGCGTTGACCGCCAGGTAGTGGAAGAAGAACTCCGGGCGGTTCTCGAAGAGCAGCGCGACGCGGTGGCCGTGGCCGTAGCCGGCGCCCCCGTAGACGTCGCGGAGGCGAAGAACCTCCGCCCGCACCGCCGCGTACGTCAGCTCGACCCCGTCGGGGTGATAGGCGCGACCGGGCGCGGGCGGGGCGCAGAGGAAGGCGTGATCGGGCGCGCTCGCCGCGGTGGCCATGAACGCCGCGAAGACCGTGCTCACGGCTCCCGACTGTCGCCCACGGAGCCGTCGGTGTCAATCCGTCACGCGCCGCTGAGGTATACTCCCCACGCGCGATGGACACGCCCCTCGGCTCCCCCCTGCGCCGCAAGGAAGATCAGCGCTTCATCACCGGCCGCGGTCGCTACGTCGAGGACCTGCGCTTCCCGGGCATGCTCCACGCCGCCTTCGTCCGCAGCCCGCACGCGCACGCCCGCGTGAAGCGCGTCGACCTGGGACCCGCGCGCGCCCTGCCGGGCGTGGTGGCCGCCTACGCCGCGTCCGATCTCCCCGAGTGCGGCAAGCCCATCCCGCCGTCCATCGCGGCGCCCGGCGGCTTCAGGCCCACCGCGCAGCCGGTCTTCGCCGATCGAGTGGCGCGCTACGTGGGCGAGGTGGTGGCCGCCGTGGTGGCCGCGGACTCCTACGCGGCGGCCGACGCGGCCGCGGCGGTCCTCGTGGACTACGAGCCGCTGCCCGCCGCGGGCACCATGGAGCGGGCGCTGGAGTCGGGCGCCCCGAAGGTGTTCGACTCCTGGCCCGACAACGTGGCCGGCCTCTCCACCGCGCGGGTCGGGGACCCCGCGACCGGCTTCGCGGAGGCGCAGGTGATCGTGGAGGCCCGGCTGGGAATGGCCCGGGTGGCCGGCGTGCCGATCGAGACGCGAGGCATCGTCGTCGAGCCGGAGGGCCCCGACGGGCGCCTCACGCTCTGGACCTCGAGCCAGAGCCCCTACGGCCTGCGCGCGGTGATCGCGGGCGCCTGCGGCCTGCTCGAGGAGCAGGTGCGCGTCGTCGTGGTGGACACCGGCGGCGGGTTCGGTATCAAGGGGCACGCCTACCCCGAGGACCTGATCCTGGCCGCGGTGGCGCGCCGGCTGCGAAGGCCCGTGAAGTGGATCGAATCCCGGCGCGAGCACTTCCTCACCGCGTCCCCCGATCGCGGCCAGCAGCACACCGCCCGGCTGGGCCTCACCCGCGAGGGCCGCATCACCGCGGTCGAGACCCGCTTCGCCCGCGATCACGGCGCCTACCTGGCCAGCGGCGAGGTGGTCACCCGGAACACCATCAATCACCTCCCCGGCCCCTACCGCATCCCGCATCTCGAGGCGACCGCGTCCAACGTGGTGACCCACGGCGTCTTCGGCGGCGCCTACCGCGGCTCCGGGCGGCCCGAGGCCAGCTTCGTGCTCGAGCGGCTCCTCGATCGCGGCGCTCGCGCGCTCGGCCTGGATCCGGCCGAGCTGAGGCGGCGCAACATGATCCGCGCCGACGAGATGCCGTATCGCACCGGTCTCGTCTACCGGGACGGCACGCCGATCGGCTACGATCCCGCCGACTACGTGGGCAGCTTCGACCGCCTGCTCGCCGACTTCGACTACGCGGGGTGGCGGCGGCGCCAGGCGGAGACGCGGAGCACCGCGCGCCCCCTCGGCGTGGGCCTCGCCGCCTACGTGCAGGGCACCGGGGTCGGCCCCTTCGAGAGCGCCGACGTGCGCATCGACTCGACCGGGGCGGTGCACGTCCGCATCGGCGTGTCCTCCCAGGGCCAATCGCACGAGACGACGATGGCCCAGATCGCGGCGGCCGAGCTGGGCGTGGATCCCGCGCGCGTGTCCGTGGTCGCGGCCGACACCACGCTGCTGCCCTACGGCAACGGCACCGGCGGCAGCCGGGTGGCCGCCAACGCGGGGCCGGCGGTGGCCCGGACCGCGCGCGAGGTGGCGGGCAAGGCGCGGGTGGTGGCCGCGGAGATGCTCGAGTGCGCCGCGGCCGACGTGGTGCTGGCGGGCGGCCGGGCCCACGTGGCGGGCGTGCCCCAGCGGGCGGTGCCGCTCGGGGACCTGGCCCGCGCGGCGGTGCGCAGCAAGACGCTCCTGCGCGAGGCGCGGCCGGGCCTGCAGTTCTGCGGGTACTTCGCGCCGGAAACCGTGACCTTCGCCTTCGGCGCGCAGGCCTGCGCGGTGGAGGTGGACGTGGACACCGGCCAGGTCCGCATCCTGCGCTATCTGGCCGTCCACGACGCCGGGCGGGCCATCAATCCGCTGGTGGTGGACGGCCAGCTCCACGGCGGCCTCGCCGGGGGCATCGGCACCGCGCTCACCGAGGCGCTGCTCTACGGCGACGACGGCCAGCTCCTGACCGGGAGCCTGATGGACTACGCGATCCCGCTCGCGGCGGACCTGCCGACGTTCGAGACCCGCACGCTCGCGTTTCCGTCCCCGCGGAAAGAGCTCGGCATCAAGGGTGTGGGCGAGAGCGCCATCATCGCCCCGCCCGCCGCGATCGCGAACGCGGTCGAGGACGCGCTCGCCTCGCGGGGAGCCGACGTGCTGCAGGTGCCGATCACGCCCTCGCGCGTCTGGACTGCGTTGCGCGGTGCCGCCGCAGGCGAGCCGCCAGCCGGGCGAGGTGCAGCCGAAGGCGAGCCGAGCGAATCCATGAAGAAGTCACGGTAGCCCAGGAGCCCCATGGCCATCGACCGCATCACGGTCTCCGTCATCCAGCATCGCCTCGAGTCCATCGTGCAGGAGATGGGCGAGGCCATGCTCCGCACCGCCTACTCGCAGATCCTGAACTCGAGCCGCGACTTCTCGACCGCGGTCTTCGACGGTCAGGGGCGCCTGGCGGCCCAGGCCGAGCACGTGCCCATCCACGTGGGCGCGCTCCCGTGGGCGGTGGCCTCCGTGACGGACTTCTTCAAGGGCAAGATCGCCCCCGGCGACCTGTTTCTCCTCAACGACCCGTACCACGGCAACAACCATTTGCCCGACCTCACCGTGCTGCTGCCGGTCTTCGTCGGCGGCCGCCCCGTGTTCTGGTCCATCAACCGGGCGCATCAGCATGACATCGGCGGCGCGACCCACGGGGCGTACAACCCGGGCGCCACCGAGATCTGGCAGGAAGGCATCCGCATCACCCCGCTCAAGCTCTACGACCGTGGCGAGCTGCGGGACGACGTGCTGCAGATGGTGGCGACCAACGTGCGACACCCGCGCGACTTCCAGGGCGACCTGCGCGCCATGATGGGCTCCGCCCGCGTCGGGGAGCGCCGCCTGCTGAAGCTGGTGGACGAGTACGGGCTCGACGTCGTGCTCGAGACCATTGGCGAGATCCTCGACGGGGCCGAGCGACAGACCCGCGAGTGCATCCGGGGCTGGAAGGACGGCGTGTTCAAGGGCGAGGCCATCCTGGACGACGACGGCCACGGGATCAGCGACGTCCACATCCGGGCCACCGTGACCAAGAAGGGTGACTCGCTCGCGGTGGATCTCAGCGACTCGCACACCCAGGTGATCGGCTTCGTCAATTCGTCCTTCCCCAACACCATGTCGGCCGTGCACATGGCGCTGGCCTACCTGATCGACCCGCGCACGCCCAAGAACGAGGGCACGTTCCGCCCGGTCACCGTGAAGGCCCGGCAGGGCACCGTGGTGTGGCCCTACCCGCCCGCGCCGGTGACGCTCTCCACCAACCACTGCGCGCAGGAGATCGCGGAGGCGATGATCAAGGCGCTCGCCCGGAGCTGCCCGGACCGCGTGCTCGCGGGCTGGTCGCGGCGCTTCCGGATCGCGATCTCCGGCACGAACCCGCGGAACAAGCGGCGCTTCATCTGGCATCTCTTCCACGCGCGCGGTGGTGGCGGCGCTTCCTCCGCGGGCGACGGCTGGGAGACCGCGGGCGAGGGCCAGGCCGCGGGCGGGATCAAGTTCGGCTCCATCGAGGTGGCGGAGACCCGCTTCCCGCTCTTCTTCAAGCGGCACGAATTCCGCCCGGACTCCGCGGGGGACGGCCGCTACCGGGGTGGGGTGGGCTCGGTGCTCGAGCTGCGCATGGAGACCACGGAGCCGGCCCTCGGCAATACCGCCGGCGACGGCGTCCGCTACCCGGCCTACGGGGTGCTGGGCGGCCGGGACGGGCTGCCGCACCGCTATCGCATGCTCGCGCGCGGCAAGACCCGCGTGCTCAAGACCAAGGAGGTCGGCATCCCGATCCCGCCGGGCGCGGTCTTCCTCGTCGAGTCCATGGGCGGAGGCGGCTACGGGCCGCCCGCCCGGCGCTCCCCGGCCGCCCGCGCCGCCGACCGGCTCAACGGCTTCGTGGTGGCGCCAAGAGAGAACGCGGAGCGACCTCGGAGAGGTCGTCGCTTGCGACGACCGTAGGATCAAATAGAGGGCCCATGCAGAACCTCAACGGTGGCTATCGCGTCGGCATCGACGTGGGCGGCACGTTCACCGACCTGGTCGGCGTGGACGACGCCGGACGCGTGAGCCTCGCCAAGTCGACCTCCACGCCCGCCGACCCGTCCATCGGGGTGATGGACGGGCTCGGCCTGCTGGCCGCCGAGCTCGGCACCGATCTGGCCGGGCTCCTGGCCGACACCGGCCTCATCGTGCACGGCACCACCGTCGCCACCAACGCCTTGCTCGAGCGCAAGGGGGCGACCGTGGGCATGCTCACGACCGCGGGCCACCGCGACATCATCGAGATGCGCGAGGGCCTGAAGGACGACCGCTACAACCTGCGCATGCCGCCGCCGGTACCGCTGGTGCCCCGCGCCCGGCGGCTCGACGTGACCGAGCGGCTCCGCTTCGACGGCACCGTGGAGACGCCGCTGTCGCGGCGCTCCGCGGAGGCGGCGATCCGGCGACTCGGCAAGGAGGCAGTGGGCGCGGTCGCGGTGTGCTACCTGCACTCCTATCGCGATCCGCGCCACGAGCGGCAGAC